>JBDTLS010000089.1:0-10314 GCA_039934655.1 Sphingobium sp. | reverse complement strand
ATATCGCAATCCTCAGCCTGACCGCGCCCAATGTCTATGTCGGCACCCGCGAATTGAGCCTGATGCTCGCCCGCCAGGTCAATGATGATTTCGCCGCCGCACAGCGCCGCTTTCCAGACCGCATCCGCTGGATGGCATCGCTGCCTTTCGATTTTCCCGACGATGCACTGGCCGAACTGGCGCGCGCCAAACGCGCGGGAGCGGCAGGCATCTGTACCCTCACCAATATTCACGGCGTCGCCTTGACCGACAAACGCTTTGCGCCGGTCTGGGCCGCAATCGAAGCGAGCGGGCTGCCGGTGTTCGTGCATCCGACAACGCCTTTCATCGACGGGTTGGGGCTGGAGGAGTTTGGGCTGGCCAACACGATCGGCTTCACCACCGAGAGCAGCCTGTGCTTTGCGCGGATGTTTCTCGACGGCTTCCTCGATCGCTATCCGCGCATGAAACTGATCGCCTGTCATGGTGGCGGGGCGCTGCCCTATCTGATCGCGCGCTTTGACCGGATGTGGGAAAAATCCTCGTCGCGCCGGGAATCGGCCGAACGTCCGAGCGCCTATCTGAACAGAATCTGGTATGATTCGATCGTCTATGACCAGCCAACGCTGGAATATCTGATCGCGCAAGTCGGCGCGAACCGCGTTCTGTACGGGTCCGATTATCCGTTCCTGATCGGCGACATGACCGGGATATTGGCACGCGTTGATGCCCTGCCCGCCCCGCAGCGCCGTGCCGTGCGCGGTCATAATGCAGCGGCGCTATTTGGAATCTGACCGAAGGGGCCTCACTCGATCAGCAGTTCGACCAGCGTCGGCCCATGCGTGCCAAACGACCACACCAGCGCATCGTCCAGGTCCGTCACCCGATCGACCCGTCGCGCCGCGACCCCCATCGACCCCGCCAGCGCGGCAAAATCGATCCCGCCCAATTCGGTCCCCGGCAGCGCATTCAAACCGAATTTCTTGGCGAAATTATGCAGCGCGGCATAGCGGCGATTGTTGAGGATCAGGAAGCTGATGTCGGCGTTCTGCTCCACCGCGCTCCACAGACCCTGAACGGTGTACATCGCCGATCCGTCGCCGAGCAGGCACAGGATCTTTCGCCCCGGACTGCCGCGCGCCACGCCGACCGCAGCCGGAAGGCCATAGCCCAACCCGCCGCTGGCGCAGGTGAAAAAGCCGCGCTCTATGTCGACCGGCAAATGGTCGTGCAACGCGCCGCGCGCCGTCGGCGCTTCCTCGACCACGATCGACTGGTCGGGACGAAGCGCGGAAACGCGCGCCAGGACATAGGCCCCGTCCATCTGCCGGGGCGGCAAAGCGGCACGCGGATTCCCGTCACGCACGGCGCGCGGGCGGACGCCCTCCACCAGCGCGGCCAGTCCCGCACGTACATCACCCAATACGCCAAACCCGCCGGGCAAGGCAGAGAGATGCTGCGGATCGTCGCTGAGAAGTCCAAGCGCCGCAGTCTCCGGCCAGTGCGGTCCGAACCCCTCGGCGTGATAGGTGAACACCGGCGCGCCCGCCACCAGCAGCGCGTCATGCGGCGACAGCAGCCGCACGATCTCCTCGCGGAAGGCGGGCAGAAATCCGGCAAAGCGCGGATGGCTTTCGGGGAAGGTTTCGCGTGCGGCAAAGGGCGCGGCCCACACGTCGGCCTGTGTCCGTTCGGCCAGCGCGATCGCCTCTGCCCAGCCCCCGCATCGCGCCACGCCGGTTCCCAGGATCAGCGCGGGCCGCTCGGAAGCATCGAGCATCTGCGCCAACCGGGCGATCGCCGCCGCGTCGGGCAGCGTCCGCAGCGACAATTCGGGCAAGGCGGGCATGGTGCACGCCCGGTCCCAGTCATCGACCGGTATCGACACAAACACCGGCCCCATCGGCGGGGTCAGCGCCAGATGAAAGGCGCGCGCCAGCGCCAATGGCACATCTTCGGCGCGCGCGGGTTCCGCCGCCCATTTGACGAAGGGTCGCGGAAATTCGGTGGGCCGGTCGGCGCCAAGGAACGGATCGAACGGCAGGATCGAGCGCGCCTGCTGCCCCGCCGTCACCACCAGCGGCGTGCCATTGCGAAAGGCGGTGAACAAATTGCCCAGCGCATTGCCCGTTCCGGCCGACGAGTGAAGATTGACCAGCGCCGGTCGGCCCGTTGCCTGAGCATAGCCGTCGGCCATGCCAATTACGACCGCTTCATTGAGGCCCAGGACATATTCGATCCCATCGGGCAACGCACTCAGCATCGGCAATTCGGTCGACCCCGGATTGCCGAACAGCGCATCGACGCCAAAATGTTGAAATACCGCAAAAGACGCCGCGCGCACGGTGGTCGTGGCGCCCGGTGGAATTATATCGGGACTCACAATTGGAACCATCTTTCGGCATTGGTCTGAAAGAATTTTCGCTTGGTCTCTGCGCTCATCTCCATGCCGTCCATCGCGCGCACTTCCTTCGCCTCATATTGATAGGGGTAATCCATCGCATACATGACGCGATCCTCGCCCATGATCTGCTGACAGAATTTGACCGCCGGCTCCCAGGCGACACCGCTGTTGGTGACCAGCACGTTCGACCGCATATATTCGGTGATGCTCTTCTTCAGAGGTTGCATCTGGGCATAACGTTGCGATCGCACGCCCGCCTGATGCATATATTCGAGCCGGTACAGCCAATAGGGCAAGGCCTCGCCCATATGGCCGACCATGATCTGCAGATCGGGATAGCGGTCGAAAATGCCGCTGATGATCAGCCGCAGCAAGTGCATTCCCGTATCGACGCCAAAACCATAAATCGCGCCGTCCAGCCCCGCTTCAAGAAACGGATCGATCATGCTGTCGGGCGGCGTCGCCGGATGGATATATAGCGGCTGACCAACGTCGGCCAAGGCGCGAAAGATCGGGTCGAATTTGGGATTGTCGAGATATTGGCCCTGGGTGTGGCTGTTGATCTGGATGCCCTTGAAGCCAAGTTCGGTTGCGCCGCGCCGGATTTCCCCGGCGGACCAGTCGGGATCTTGCGGAACGACGGCAGTCATACCGATAAAGCGGGCGGGATATTTGGCGCAGGCCGCGGCCAATTTGTCATTGGCGCGGGTTGCGATGCCCTTGGCTTCGTCGAGATCGAGCATCGGCTGCAATCCGGGCGAAGTCAGCGCCAGGATCGCCTTGTCGATGCCGGTCGCGTCCATGTCGGCGATGCGTTGCTCGCCAAGGTCGAGCAGGCGGGCCCGGATGCTCGTGGCGCGGTCCGAAGGGTGAGCGGCGTAAAAGCCCCACAGTGACACCATGCCCTTGTCGGCCTGACCATCACGGATCATGCGAAGGTAGACGTCGATCTGCTCCTCGGTCGCAAAGGCTTCCTCGGTCGCGATGCGCAGATAGCCACGATCACCGCCTGTCTTGAGTTCATATGTCATTGCGCTCTCCTCTTGTTTTGCTCTTGCCGGCAGCGCCATGACCATCAGGCTGGCTGCAACACCCAAGTTGAATTCACGCCTTTGAACCATGGCTTCACTCCCTATCCTTCGTGCACCGCCTTGGTGATCATGCACGCCAACACCCCTTCCGGGCCGTCCTCGCTGCCGTGGCCAGACCATTTGACCCCGCCAAAGGGCGCGTCCGCGCCGCCGATCATTGTCGTGTTGACGCCGACCATACCGGCCTCGATCTCGCGCGCCATGCGCTGCTGGCGCTTGGCATCGGCGGTCCAGACATAGGCGGCGAGGCCGTAAGGCAGCCGATTGGCCTCAGCGATCATCGCCGCTTCGTCGGGATAAGAATTGACGATCGCGACCGGGCCAAAGGGTTCCTCGTTCATGATCGCCGCGGATTCGGGCACCTCGGCCAATACCGAGGGGGCATAGAAAAACCCCTGATTACCCAACCTGTTTCCGCCGCACAAAAGCTGGCCGCCTTGAGCCTGGGCATCGGCGATCAGGCGGTCCATCGCCTCCAGGCGGCGGGCGTTCGCCATCGGCCCCATCTGGCTATCCGGATCCAGGCCACTGCCGACCTTGATCGCCCGCGCCCGCTCGGCAAAGCCGTCGCGAAACCGGCCGTACACATCCTGTTGCACAAGGAATCGGGTCGGCGCGACGCAGACCTGTCCGGCGTTGCGATATTTATGCGCGACGGTCGCATCGAGCACGCGGTCGAGATCGACGTCGTCGAACACAAGGACGGGGCCGTGCCCGCCGAGTTCCATCGTCGTGCGCTTCATGTCGGCGATGCACAATCCGGCAAGGTGACGGCCAACGACGGTCGATCCGGTGAAGGACAGCTTGCGTACGATCGGGCTCGCCAACAGGTGCCGGCTGACGTCGTCTGGAACGCCGAACACCGCCTGCGCGACACCGCCGGGCAGCCCGGCATCGAGCAGGCATTGCAACACCCCCAGCGCCGAAGCCGGAGTTTCCTCCGCCGACTTCATGATCACCGCACAACCTGCAGCGATCGGTGCGCCCAGTTTGCGCCCCGGATTGCCGATCGGGAAATTCCACGGCGAAAAGGCGGCGACGACGCCGACCGGTTCGTGAACGACGGTCGAACGCATGCCTTCGGGCCGGACGAGGCTGCGGCCATATAGACGCGCGCATTCGCCAGCGTAGAAGGTGAACAGCCCCGCTGTGATCGCCACTTCGAGCCGCGATTCCGCCAGCGTCTTGCCCTGTTCGAGCGTGGCGGTTTGGGCCAGATCCTCTTGCCGTTCCATCAACAGCTTGGCCGCGCCTTGCAATACCGCAGCACGCTGTGCTGCCGGCGCTTTGCGCCACAGGGCAAAGCCGCGTTCCGATGCCGCGAGCGCGCGGTCCAGATCGGCGGCATCGGCCAGCGGCAATTCTCCCAAGGGCTCGCCGGTCGCCGGATTGATGACCTGTTGGGTTCGGCGATGTTCGGCGGAGACAGGCTCACCGTCAATTATCATGTGGAGCGCGGGATATTGCATTTTCAGGCCTTTCGCGCCGCTTCGGTTGCCAGCCACTTATCGCGAGCACTGTCCTGCGGCATCCGCTCCGCTACAATGGTCTCCCCGGTTACCGGGTGCGGATTGTGATAGGGAACCCAGCGATGCGTCGGCCACAACCAGACATCGTCCTTTAGCTCGTCCGGACCCGCTGGGTCTTCTGGATAGCATGTATCAAGGAAGGGCACGTAATGGGGCGGCGTTTGCGCCCAACCGGTTGCGAAGTCGGCGTGCCATTGCGGCATGTAATTCAACACATGAATCCGCCAAATATTATCCACCTTGCGATAGGTGTTTTCGTAAATCCCGCCTTCCCACCACTGACGTGACTTGAGATGCGGCGCGTCGCCTTCGAAATCCCGGTGTCGACCAGCCTGCATCATTGACCGGGCGCGGCCGAACGCGGTGACCCCGTCGGCCTGGACATGGATAATGTCCTGGACCTGGGGATGTTCGAGCAGGAAACCGTCGATCGGACCATTGTTACCGAAAGTGAAACGCTTTTGAAACCGGTCGATATAGAGCCGCCGCGCACCAGCATGCCCGCGAAATATACCGCCAAAGAAATGCACTTCGCAATCTTCGGTGAACAGGTCGATGGTTTCGCGATAGAGGCATTTGTCGATGAGGTAGCCATAGAGATGCTGAAGCTTTCGGACATCCGCCTCGTCTTCGCAAACCGTAAGCCGTCGGGCGAGATCCACGACCTGCGCTTCAAGCGCCGCAACTCGATCCTCGCTCATCTCCGCCTCTCCATTTACATGTGTCGCATATTATTTATGCGGTCAGACCCCGTGCGTTTGGCGATACCGGACAATCCAATCGATCGTTTTCTCGATGCCGCCAAAGGGATAGAAATGCAGCCGGACCCGGCCATGCTCGTCGCCCAGGCCCGCCGCAAAGGCATCGACCAGCTTGTCGGGACCCGCGCTACCGAGCAAATTGGTGATCGAGAGGCCATATTTTGCCATCACGCTGGCCGACGCGCCGACGCCGCAGCGCGCGGCAAAGCGCAGCAGGGTCTTGATCCCCGCCGGCCCCGGCACACCGATACGTACCGGCGCCTCGATGCCATGTTGCCGCAATTGTTTCAGCCAGCGCAGGACCGCGTCGGGATCGAAACCGAACTGGGTGACGACCAGCGGCGCCATGCCGCGCCGTTCGATTTCCCTGATCTTGACCTCCAGCACGTCCCAGCATTGCTGCTCGGACATCACCGGATGCCCTTCGGGGTGTCCCCCGATGCCGATCGCCTGGATTCCCGCCCGCTCGAAGGCGCCGGTCGCGATCAGCGCCATCGTGTCGAAATATGGGCCTTGCGACACGGGCGGATCGCCCGCGACAATGAAACAGCGCCGCACCCCGGCATCGCGCACCACCGCGTGCAGATAGCCCTCGAAATCATCCTCGGACGTAATTCGCCGCGCCGAAAAATGCGGCATCGGTTCGCACCCCAATTCGCGAACCGCGACCGCAGCGGCGATCCGGGCGCCGGCTTCCTCGCCGGGCAGAAAGGTCACCGCAATCGGCGTCTCCGCCGGGATCATCGACGCAGCGGCACGCAGCGAAACGACATCCTTGGCGGTCATTTCGAGCGAGAAACCGTCGGTCATCCCGACCGGTGGCCGGTCCCAATTGGGGTGGATCAAGATCGCGGACATCGCCGACTCCCGCTCAATCGCGCCCGGTACGCCAGCCTTCGGCATAGGTTTCGCGCGCGACGCGGCTATAGGGAACGGGACTGACGATCACGCGAACCGCGATCTGCTTGTGCGGTTCGACGGTCGATTTCCGCGTGCCGCCATTTTCTTCGCCCCAGACGACCCGCAATTCGGTGCCGACCGGAATTTCATGGTCAATCGTCGCGAGCGAGAGCGCCTGTTTCTCATTGTAGGAAAAGCCGGTGAACATCGACAGCCCGACCGTCCGTCCATCGGCATCGGTCACCTTGTCATAATTGGACGAGGCATAGTTGGCGAGCGGGACGTCAAAGAATTTATACTGGTCGCCATCGGGGTTGAACAAGGACGCCATGATCGTGGCCATGTCATCTGGATTCCAGGCCAGCGTGACTTTCCGCCGTTGCTGATCGGGGTTCATCGCTTCCAGCGCCTCGCGGCCATGGAAATCATGATCGAACTTCACAAAGGGACCGTAACCCAATTCCCAGGGATTGAGATAATAATCCTCGATAGTGTCAGACACAAAGCTGCCGCCGATCGATCCCGTGGCCTCATAAGAATCGGCGCCCAGCCATTCGCGGAAACCCTTCAGCTTGTCGCCGGTATAGATCGCCGGCAACGGCGAGGGAATCCAGCCCGACTCGAGCGTGTTCGAAGGATAGGCGCGGCTGCCGCACGCGATCAGGCCGAACTCTTTGCCGGCCTCGAGAATTGCCGACCGGATTTCTTCCTGTTCTTCATACGGGCCCCAGATTTCCAAACCGGGGGCACCCGACATGCCGTGGCGCAACGTACGTACCGACCGGCCCGCAATGTTCATCGTGCTCATGTTGAAAAATTTGAGCTGTTCCAGCGGCCCGCCGTGCAATTTCTCGATCACCGGCCAGGCGTTCGGCCCCTGAATCTGGAAGCGCCAGCAGCTGCGCGTCACCGGCTTGCCCATCGGGCGCATCGGCGAACGGTCGTCGAGTTCGATTTCGACATCATAGCCACCCGTCGCCGCATGATAGCGCAGCCAGTTCGCCGCCGGTGCGCGCCCGACGTACAGAAACTCCTCTTCGGCCAGCCAAAAGATGATGCCGTCGCCGATGACATGACCATAGGGCGTCGTCGGTACATATTGCTTGGCCTTGTCGACCGCCCAGCCCTTTGTGCTGTTGATCATCGTGTCGGACAGCAGCTTCAGCGCGTCCTTGCCGCGAATATATAGGTTCACCATGTGGTGCGACTGATCGAACAGAACCGCCGAATGCTGCCACGCCCATTGCTCCGACCGCCAGTTCGAAAATTCGGGTGCGACCACGGGGTAGACATAGGCGCCGAGCTGCGAATTCCGCAGCATGTCCACGACGCTGTCCTGCCGGGCAACAAGTTGTTCAAGATTTTCGGCGGCCATCGCGCTTTCTCCCTGCTGATCGAATTATGTATGTAAGACATACAAAATTTTGCTAGATATGCAATGAAAACATTCATTGGCAGTGTTTCACCAAAAATCGGGAGTATTGAGGATGACCGAAATCCAGATTCTGACCCTGTCGTGCCGCGACCAACCGGGGATCACCACGAAAGTCACCGGATGCATTTATGAACTCGGCGGAAATATCATTGAAGCTCAACAGTTTAATGACCAAGAGCAGGACGCGTTCTTCATGCGGGTCGAATTCGATCCGCTGGCCGCCAATCTCGATCCGATCTGCGCCGGCCTTGCCCCGCTGCGCGACGAATATGGCATGACGCTGACCCTGCGCGCGAAAAATGCCCGCCGCAAGGTGCTGATGCTGGTCAGCAAGTTCGACCATTGCCTGGGCGATCTGCTGTATCGCCACCGAATCGGCGAGCTGGCGATGGACGTCGTCGGCATCGTCGGCAACCATCCCCGCGAATCGCTGTCGATCTCGTTGATCGGTGACATCCCTTATCATCACCTGCCTGTCACGCGGGAAACGAAGCCAGCGCAGGAAGCCCGGATCAAGGAAATCGTCACCGAAACGGGGGCCGAGCTGATCGTGCTCGCGCGCTATATGCAGATCCTGTCTGACGACCTTGCGGCGTTTCTGTCGGGTCGTTGCATCAATATCCACCACAGCTTCCTGCCCGGCTTCAAGGGCGCCAAACCCTATCACCAGGCACATGCCCGCGGGGTAAAGATGATCGGCGCGACCGGTCATTATGTGACAGCCGACCTCGACGAAGGGCCGATCATTCATCAGGATGTCGAGGCGATCACGCACAGCGACAGCCCCGATGATCTGGTTCGCAAGGGCCGCGATATCGAACGGCGCGTGCTGGCCGAGGCGGTGCGCCTTCACCTCGCCGATCGCGTGTTGCTCAACGGCGACAAGACGGTCGTGTTCCGGAGCTGATGATGGCACAGATCATTGATGGCAACGCGCTCGCCGCGCGATTACTTGCAAAGACGGCATCCGATGTCGAAGCGATAAGGACGCGGTCGGGCCGCCCGCCGAGCCTTGCCGTGATCCTGGTCGGCCATGATCCGGCGAGCGAGGTCTATGTCCGGCGCAAGATCGCCCAATGCCGCAAGGTCGGCATCCGTTCGATCGAGCATCGCCTGCCGCTCGGCACGGCGCAGGACGCGTTGCTTGGCCTGATCGACACCTGCAACGACGACCCCGACATCCACGGGATATTGGTGCAATTGCCGCTGCCCGACGGCATCGACGCCGCGATGCTGCTCGACCGGATCAGCCCGCAAAAGGACGTCGACGGATTTCACCCAGTCAATGTCGGCCGGTTATCGACCGGCACGGCGGCGCTGGTTCCCTGTACCCCGCTGGGCATCATGATGCTGCTCGACAGTGTCATCGACGATTATCGTGGGCTGAACATCGTCGTGATCGGCAAATCCAACATCGTCGGAAAGCCCGTTTCGATGCTGCTGCTCGAACGCGAAGCGACCGTGACCGTCACCCATATCGAAACCCGCGACCTGCCCGATGTCGCGCGCAAGGCCGATGTCATCATCGCCGCCGCCGGAGCGCCGCATCTGGTCCGCGGCTATTGGGTAAAACCCGGCGCGGTGGTCATCGATGTCGGTATCACACGCGTCACCCAGCCCGATGGAACGACGCGACTGGTCGGCGACTGCGCGACGCACGAGCTGGACCATGCCCGCGCGGTAACGCCGGTGCCCGGCGGCGTCGGCCCGATGACGATCGCCTGCTTGCTGTCCAACACCGTTCAGGCCGCGCGTGCCTCGCTCGATGGCTGAGTTTGCTATCACAACGCGTGTCAAGGTCAGCGACCTGCCGTTGCTCGCCGACATCGGTATCAACCCCGACGAGATTGGGCGCCGCCAGCCGCTGGTGATTTCGGTCGAACTCCGGCTCGCGGCGGCCTCGATCGATGCGATCGACCAGACGATCGATTATCGCCGCATCGCGCGTGCCGCCGAAAATCTCGCCGAGCAGCATATCCCGCTGATCGAAACCTTTGCCCAGCGGCTAGGCGCGAAATGCCTGGAATGGCCGGGCGTGGTGGAAGCCGACATCTGGATCGACAAGCCGTTCGCGATCACCCGCGGCATGGCGGGGGTACAGGTGTCAATGCGCGCCGCCTGAGGGGAGCGGCGCTATGAAGCGCGCGGCGCGATAGAGCATTTTCCAGTCAGGTGGAATCACCTGACGACTCGGAAAACGCGGTAAAACAATAGG
>JBDTLS010000088.1:0-10429 GCA_039934655.1 Sphingobium sp. | reverse complement strand
GTCTGTACCGCCAAGCCGGGTGACGTGGTGCTGGTGCAGGCGGGCGTTGCGCAGTTTCACCTGATGATCGCGCTGCCCGGTGGCCATATTCATGCCCATGCGGGATTGGGACGGGTGGTTGATATGCCCGGTGCGTCAATCTGGCCTGTGCTCAGGCGGTGGCGCTGGGGGCGATAGAGTCAGAGAACATTACATCGAATCGTCATTGCGAGCGCTGCGGCCATCAGTCCGTATTGCCCAACAATCTTGAACTAAGGAAAAGCGCATGGCTACGCTGGTTTTGACGGTCGTGGGAACGGTGCTGGGCGGTCCGATCGGGGGCGCGATTGGTGCCACTCTGGGCCAGGCGATTGACAGCCAAGTGCTGTTTGCGCCCAAGGCGCGGCAAGGTCCGCGGCTGAGTGACTTGCGGCTGCAAACCTCCAGCTACGGTAGTCAAATACCCAAGCTGTTCGGCAGGATGCGGGTGGCGGGCACGGTGATCTGGGCGACGGACTTGCAGGAGCAGCGCCACCATCAGCACGGCGGCAAGGGGCAGCCGAGTACGAACACCTATACCTATAGCGCCAGCTTTGCTGTGGCGCTTTCGGCCCGGCAGATCGGTTCGATTGGACGAATTTGGGCGGACGGCAATTTGCTACGCGGATCGGCCGGCGACTTCAAGTCCGCCATCGGCGCGTTTCGCGTTGCGCTGGGGTCGGAGGATCAGGGGGTTGATCCGCTGGTCGGTGCGGCGCTGGGCAGTGGTCTGGCGTCTGCGCACCGGGGTATGGCTTATGCGGTGTTCGAGAATCTTGAGCTGGCCGATTTCGGCAACCGCATTCCCTCATTGACGTTTGAAGCGATCGCTGACGCCGCGCCCGTTGCGCTCGGTACTATCGCCAGCGAGTTGAGCGGGGGCGACATAAGCGGCATCGTGAATGGCGCGACGCCTCTGATAAATGGGTATGCGGCTAGCGGGCAGAATGTTGGCGATGCCCTGTCGCCCTTGGTGGATGGGTTGGGGCTGGCGGTGCGGTCGGATGGCATGTCGCTCAGCCTTCAGGCTGACGGTGCCGCCGAAGGCACCGTGGATTCCGCAATACTGTTGCGGTCGGCCAATGGTCGCGCCGTCACGCCGCGCCACCAGTCACGCGAACGGGCGGATCAGGTGCCGGTGCGCTTGACGCTGCGCCATTATGACGCCGCGCGTGATTATCAGGCGGGGGTTCAGACTGCCACGCGGCCGGGACCGGGGCGGCGGGACATTTCGGTCGATTTGCCCGCGACGCTCGATGCTGCCGTGGTGCGATCCCTGGCGGAGGAACGGCTGCACGCGCTGTGGACCGCGCGGTCTTCGCTGGAACTGCGGGCGTCCTGGGGCGCATTGACGCTTGCGCCGGGCGCGACGATCACGCTCCCCGATCATCCCGGCCTGTGGCGGATCGAAGAGCGGGCGTGGGAAGATATGAACGTGCGCCTGCAATTGCGCCAACTGGGGGTCGGGGCTTCGGTGATTCCCAGCATAGCAAGCTCGGGCACTTCGCTCAGCCAGCCAGACGTACCGCACGGTCCGACCAGCGTGATGCTCGCCGAGCTGTCGGGGCTGGGCGATGTCGCGGAAAGCGCGCCCGTCATGGTCGTGGCCTGCGTAGGCGCGTCATCCGGGTGGCGACATGCAACACTTTATAGCGAAAATGACGCGGACGGCTCGCTGACTCTGATTGGCGCCAGCGCACCTGCCGCGACAATGGGTTCGGTCCTGACACCACCGACGGGCGCATCGCCGCAGTTGTTCGATGAGACGCCCATGCTGGTCGTACAGTTGCTGGCGGATGTCATGACGCTTAGCAATGCCGATGATGCCGCTCTGGCGCAGGGCGCGAACCTGTGTCTGGTGGGTGACGAGTTGATTCAGTTTGGACGGGCGATCCCCACCGGATCGCGTACTTTTCGGCTGGAACATCTGTTACGCGGGCGGCGCGGCACGGAATGGGCGATGGCCACCCATATCGCAGGGGAAGGGTTTCTGTTGCTGGAATCCGATCGCCTGTTTCAGGTGTCGTCGTCCAATGTACATATGGGCAGCAATTTGCACATCAACGCGATTGGCATCGGCGACGCGACACCAGCGGAAGCCCAGCACGTTGTTGAAGGGCAGGCCATCTTGCCATTGGCGCCGGTGCATTTCGTCGTACAGGCGGCGAGCGGCGGATGGGATGTGACGTGGACACGGCGGAGCCGCGTCGGATGGCGCTGGATTGATGGCGCCGACGCACCGCTGGGCGAAGAGCGGGAGCTATATCATATCGAATGGGCCGACGGGGGCGGCGTGTTTCGTAACGCTGAGGTCGGTGTGCCGAGCTTTGCCTATAGCGCGGCGATGGTGGCCGCCGACCATGCCGCAGGTCATGCCGGCTCCGTCACCGTTACCGTCCGCCAGATCGGCACTTATGGACCGGGCCGGACTGCGGCACTGACTCTGATCCTTTAATCGACATGAAGGGAAATTCTCTTGGCTTTTGACACCAGTCCTCGCCTGTCCATGCCGTTCCTCAACGCAGGGCAGGCCCAGAAAGAAACATTTCACAATGAAGCCCTCACTGTGCTCGATATCATCGTGCAGGCGCATGTGGAAAGCGCGACCCTGGCAACTCCGTCGGGAACGATCGTCCGGGGCCAATGCTGGATTGTGCCTGCTGGAGCAACCGGAGCATGGACGGGGCGGGCAGATAGCGTTGCGGGCTGGACCGATGGCGGATGGCGCTTCGTAGCGCCGCTTCCCGGCCTGCGGGTGCATGTGGCCGATGAAGGGCTGATCCGTATGTATGACGGATCGGCCTGGGTGCAGGATGCCGTCCGGCCCGATGGCTATTATCAGGGGGGTATGCGCGTCCTGTCGGCGCGACAGGCGGCAATAGCGACTCCCTCTGGCGGCAGCGTAACCGATGCTCAGGCGCGCACGAGTATCAATGCGATATTGGCGGCTCTACAGGCGCATGGATTGATAGCTTGACGTGACAGGCGTACTTGAGGAGCAAGAATAGAGGCGATTTATATAATACTTCGCATAAGAAATCCTTACAAAGAGACGAAAATCTAATGGAGTTTAGTGGTATTTTAGCAACAGTTGATTCAATTGTGTGCTTGCCATGAAACTTTCAGGGGCGTAGAGGGTTTCGCAGTCCTCGGGACTTTAATTGAAAGGGATAAAAAGATGCGGAAGCTTGCTTTAGCAGCAGTGCTCGCGACGACGATAATGGCCTCACCGGCCTTCGCGCGCGACAAGGCTTGGTATATTGGTGCAGACGCCGGCGCAATGAAGGTTGAGGACCTCAACGTCAAAGTGCTGTCCGGGAACGGTGGTGCTAAAGCTAATTACAACACCGGCTATGATGTCGATGGTGTTCTTGGCTATGATTTCGGCATGTTTCGTCTGGAGACCGAAGTTGGCTACCGTCGTGCTTGGACCGACGTGGTGCATTACTTGGGTTATGATAGCACGCGAGGCAATGTACGTTCGTTGGATTTCATGGTCAACGGGCTGCTGGATTTCGGTCCGGATGATGGCCTGCAAGGCTTTATCGGCGGTGGTGCGGGCGTTGCGCGTACTCATCTTTACACACTGACGGTGAACGATTCCGATACAGGTTTCGCTTGGCAGGCATTGGCGGGGGTTCGCTTCCCAATCACTTCGCATGTCGATGCATCTTTGAAGTATCGCTACTTCGACCATGACAACATCAAGCTCGTCACAAACAATGCGTTTGGGACGACAGCTGTCGGCACACCCGTGGAAGCGCATCTGCGCACGCACAGCCTCCTTGCTGGCCTGACCTATAACTTCGGTGGCGCACCGGCGCCGGTTGAGGCTGCACCGCCTCCTCCGCCTCCTCCGCCGCCACCCCCGCCTCCGCCGCCAGTGGTTGAGTGCACCCCTGGGCCGTATATCGTGTTCTTCGAATGGGATAAGTCGGACGTCACCCCAGACGCCGCAGCTATTCTTGACAACGCGGTATCGGCTTATGGCAATTGCGGCAGCGCACAGGTCATGCTCGCTGGTCACGCTGATAAGTCGGGTGCGCCCGCTTACAACGTTGCGCTCTCACAGCGCCGCGATGACTCGGTCAAGGCTTACCTGACTTCGAAGGGCGTTCCTGACGGCGTCATCACGAGCCAGGCTTTCGGTGAAAGCCAGCCGCGCGTTGAAACCGCCGACGGTGTTCGCGAATTGCAGAACCGCCGCGTGGAAATCACTTACGGTCCGGGTTCGGGTCAGTAATATCGGCTCGGCCTTCCGGTCGATGATAAATCAGGGGCTGGCCTTCGGGTCGGCCCCTTTTTTATGGTGGCGGCAGTGCGGGGCGAGGTTCTTGTCCGGTTTCGCTTGAATTCTGTCTCCAGTCAGCCGATATTAAAGATCGTCCGGGTAAAACTGCCTGGAACAAGGAGAAGTGTTACAATGGCTAACTGGTCTGATCCCCGCGCGACGCCCGGGAGTTTTGGTGGCACTGCCGTCGGAGCTCGTGAAGGCGTGGTTGATGCCGGGTTGCGATCCTACATGCTGTCGGTATATAATTACATGGCTAGCGGTGTGCTGCTCACCGGCATCGTTGCGATGCTGTTTGCAGGCAGCGGTTTCGCTTACCAGATCCTCGCGGGTCCGGGCATATTGAAATATGTCATCATGTTCGCGCCACTCGTGTTCGTTATGGTGCTGAGTTTTGGTATCAACCGCCTATCGACACAGGCAGCGCAAGGCCTGTTCTGGGCCTATGCGGCGGTAATGGGGCTGTCACTCGCCTCGATCTTTCTGGTGTATACCGGAACGTCGATCGCGCAGACATTCTTCGCGACCGCTGGTGCGTTTGCGGGTCTCAGCCTGTTTGGCTACACCACAAAGAAGGATTTGTCGGGCTTTGGCACATTCCTGATCATGGGGGTGGTTGGCCTGATCATCGCTTCGCTGATCAATCTGTTCCTGCATTCGCCCGCAATGGATCTGGCGATCAGCTTCATCGGTGTGCTGCTATTCGCGGGCCTGACCGCTTATGACACGCAGAAGATCAAGAGCATGTATGCCTATGTTGCCGGGACGGACATGGTTGCCAAGTCGGTGGTGATGGGTGCGCTCACTCTGTACCTCGACTTCATCAACATGTTCATGTTCCTGCTGCGCTTCATGGGCAACCGCGACTGATACAGGCTTGATAAATCAATTGGTATATCGGAACCCGGCGGAGCAATTCGCCGGGTTTTTTGCTGGGAACTGAGTATGCAATCTTCTTCTTTTCGCCCCTTGCTTCTGATACCGTGACGCTATGAAAACATGGGGATTGTTCGGGCGTGCCCGCATCTTATCGTCGGAAGGTGCCCGGCTCTACGCGATTGGGGACGTACATGGCTGTTATGATGCCCTCGTCAGCCTGTTTGCTCGTATTCAAGAAGACAACGCCCAGCGAAGCAAGGTTGAAACCCATATCGTCATGCTCGGCGATTATATCGACCGGGGGCCGCAATCGGCACAGGTCTGCGAACTGCTTTACTCACTGCGCGCTTCGGGCCATTTCCACTGCCTCATGGGCAACCATGAGCAATCGATGATTGAATCGGTGGAGGGTAACCTCGAATCGCTTCGACTCTGGCTGCAATATGGCGGCGTGGAGACGCTGGCGAGCTGGAACGTACCCGCCCATTTGATTGCGCCAGTGCAGTCAGGAGAGCGAGACGGGCACGCGCTGGTAGCCGACATGGCTGACAAGATCCCACGCGAAATTATGGACTGGATGACGGCTCTGCCGACCCATTGGTCACTGGGCGACTATATGTTTGTTCATGCAGGCGTGCGGCCCAAGGTGCCGCTTGATGAACAGGACGATCAGGATTTGTTGTGGATTCGTGAGGCGTTTCTTAAAAGCAAAGCCAACCACGGCAAAATGATCGTTCATGGTCACAGCGTCACCGACGAGCCAGAAATCAAGACCAACCGCATCGGCATCGATACCGGCGCTTATCGTACCGGTATATTGACTGCGGTTGGGATAGAGGACGATGCGCAATGGATCGTCCAGTCGGGCTGACTCCTAACGACTTGTCGTTAGAGCAAGCTGCGTTAAATCGGACGCAAGCCGCTTGCTCTAGTTATTTGTTTACGCATCGTTTTTTGCGCAAAACTGATTCCCACTTTTGCGCACGATGCTCTAGATAGCCTGCTTTGGCTATAACGTGCGTCGACCGGTAAAAAGTTGCACAAGAACGACGACCACGGCGATTACCAGTAGCAGATGGATCAGGCCACCCGCCACGTGAAACGCCAGAAAACCCAGCGCCCAAAGCACAACGAGAATGACAGCGATGGTCCAGAGCATGACGAACCCTCCTTATGGTATCGCCCATCATCGGACGCCATAAGATGAAACGTTAGAGATCGTTCAAGGTTCCGGTCGCTGTCTGCGGCCTTTCTGCGATCGCCAGAAAATTACGAACGCGCGCTCATTTCGGTGACCAGTGCAACAATATCGTCCGCCTGATTTTTCCGGCAGATCAGCAGGTCGGGCATATAGGTATCGCTCTGGTTATAGACCAAAGGTGATCCGTCGATGCGGCTGGCGTGCAGTCCATAAGCAAGGGCGACGGCGGCGGGCGCGCAACTGTCCCACTCATATTGGCCACCGGAGTGCAGATAAATGTCGGCCTCGCCGCGAATGATGGCCATCGCCTTGGCCCCGGCTGATCCCATTGGCACCAGCTCAGCACCCAGTTTTTCCGCCACCGCCACTGCTTCGGCAGCGGGGCGTGTGCGCGATACGACCATTCGCAACGGTTCTCCCGCCGCCGGCAAAGCCTGTGGCTGATCCGAGCGCAGCACGAGATTGAGGCCGGGCAGGGCAACCGCCCCGATCACCGGAGCGCCATCGATCACCAGCGCGACATGAACCGCCCAGTCGGAACGGCCTTCGCCATATTCGCGTGTGCCATCGACCGGGTCGATGATCCACACGCGCGATTTGTCGAGCCGCGTGCCGTCGCACTGACTTTCCTCGGACAGCAAGCCATCGTCGGGGCGCTGTTCGCGAACCGCGTGGATCAGGAATTGGTTCGCGGTCTGGTCGCCCGCCTTGCCCAATGCCTTGGCGCTGAATATTCCCGACCTGCGCACCGCCAGCAGTATCTGACCGGCGTGATACGCAAGATGGGCGGCAAGTTCTGCGTCCGTCATGGCTTCGCTCATGACAGCAATCGGGCGACGATGATGTCGGCGGCTTCCTCGGCGGAGAGCGTAGTGGTGTCGATGTGGATTTCTGCGGCTTCAGGCGCTTCATAGGGGCTGTCGATCCCGGTGAAGTTCTTGAGGTCGCCCGCGCGCGCTTTCTTGTACAATCCCTTCACGTCGCGCCTCTCGGCTTCCGCGAGCGGCGTGTCGATGTGGATTTCAAAAAACTCGCCATCGGCAAGCATCGAACGCACCATATCTCGTTCCGCGCGGAACGGAGAAATGAACGCGGTGAGCACGATCAATCCGGCATCCGTCATCAGCTTGGCGATTTCGCCGACGCGACGGATGTTTTCCACGCGGTCTGCATCGGTGAAGCCAAGGTCGCGGTTGAGGCCGTGGCGGACGTTGTCGCCATCGAGCAGGAAACTGTGCTTGCCGAGCGCGTGTAACTTGCGCTCGACAATATTGGCGATCGTCGATTTTCCGGAGCCCGACAGGCCGGTGAACCACGCCAGACGTGGCTGCTGGTTTTTCTGTGCCGCATGGGCCTCACGGCTGATGTCGACAGCCTGCCAATGAATATTCTGGCTGCGGCGTAGCGCAAAATGGATCATTCCGGCCGCAACGGTGCGATTGGTCATCCGGTCGATCAGGATGAACCCGCCCATATCCGGGTTATCCGTGTAGGCCTCGTACGGAATAGCGCGATCAAGCTCGATGTTGCAAACACCAATGGCATTGAGGGCAAGCGTATCCGCTGCCTCATGCGCCATCGTATTGATGTTGACCTCATATTTCGGCTTGGTGATCGTCGACGTCACAGTCGATGCGCCGATCTTGAGCAGATAGGGACGACCGGGAAGCATTTCCGCCTCGTCCATCCACACCACCGTCGCTTCAAACTGGTCAGCGACTTCGGGTGGCGCATCCGCCGCAACGATCACGTCGCCGCGTGAGCAATCGACTTCATCCGCAAGCGTCAGCGTGACGGACTGGCCGGTAATCGCCTGATCTAGATCGCCATCCAGCGTGACGATGCGGCTGACCGTGCTGGTCTTGCCCGAGGGGAGCACGCGAATGGTATCGCCCGGCTTGACGCTGCCCGATCCGATCAGGCCGGAAAAGCCCCGGAAGTCGAGATTGGGGCGGTTGACCCATTGTACGCCCATGCGGAACGGGCGCGCGGCCATGCGGCTGGTGTCGACTTCGACATTTTCGAGATGCGCGATCAGGCTCGGGCCGGTGTACCAGGGGGTATTTGGCGAGGGCGCGGTGATATTGTCGCCCTTGAAACCGGAAATCGGCATCGCGGTAAATTCGCTGATACCGATGCTGTGCGCGAACTCGGTGTAATCCTTGACGATGGCGTCGAACACTGCCGGGTCATAATCGACCAGATCCATCTTGTTGACGGCGAGCACGATGTTGCGAATGCCGATCAGGTGCGCGAGGTAACTGTGCCGTTTGGTTTGCGTGAGCACGCCCTTGCGCGCGTCAATCAGGATGACGGCAAGGTCGGCGGTTGAGGCACCCGTCACCATGTTGCGGGTATATTGTTCATGCCCCGGCGTGTCGGCGACGATGAACTTGCGCTTTTCGGTCGCGAAGAAGCGATAGGCAACGTCGATGGTGATGCCCTGTTCACGCTCGGCGGCGAGGCCATCGACCAGCAGCGCGAAGTCGATCTCCTGCCCCTGCGTGCCCATTTTTTTGCTGTCGGCTTCGAGGCTGGCGAGCTGATCCTCAAAGATCATTTTGCTGTCGTAGAGCAGCCGTCCGATCAGTGTCGATTTGCCGTCATCGACCGACCCGCAGGTGATAAAGCGCAGCATCGTCTTGTGCTGATGCGTATCCAGATAGGCGTCGATGTCCGACGCGATCAGGTCGTCGGTCTTGTAAATGACTTCGGTGGCGGGAGGGGTGAGGGTCGCGGACATCAGAAATAGCCCTCCTGCTTCTTCTTTTCCATGCTGGCGGCCTGATCATGATCGATCGCGCGGCCTTGCCGTTCGGAGGTCGTGGTGAGCAGCATTTCCTGAATGACTTGCGGCAGGGTCGTGGCAAGGCTCTCGACCGCGCCGGTCAGCGGGTAGCAGCCCAGGGTGCGGAAGCGGATCGAACGCTCGACCGGTGTCTCGCCGTCACGTAGCGGAAAGCGGTCATCGTCCACCATCAACAGCAAGCCGTCGCGCTCCACGGTCGGGCGCGGCGCGCTGAAATACAGCGGTACGATCTCGATATTTTCGAGGTGGATATATTGCCAGATGTCGAGTTCGGTCCAGTTGGAGATCGGAAACACCCGCATACCCTCGCCCTTGGCCTTGCGGGCGTTGTAGAGGCGCCATAGCTCGGGCCGCTGGTTCTTCGGATCCCAGCGGTGATTGGCCGAGCGGAACGAAAAGACGCGCTCCTTGGCGCGGCTCTTTTCTTCATCGCGCCGCGCGCCGCCAAAGGCCGCGTCAAAGCCATATTTGTCGAGCGCCTGTTTCAGCCCCTCGGTTTTCCACATATCGGTGTGCAGGCTGCCGTGATCGAACGGGTTGATGCCCTTTTCTATCGCTTCGGGGTTTTTATAGACGAGCAACTCCATGCCCGCGTCGGCAGCGGCCTTGTCGCGCAGGTCATACATCGCCCTGAACTTCCATGTCGTGTCGACGTGCAACAACGGAAACGGCGGGGGGGAGGGATAAAATGCCTTTTTGGCGAGGTGCAGCATCACCGCCGAATCCTTGCCGACCGAATAGAGCATCACGGGTTTCTCAGCCTCGGCTATCACCTCGCGCATGATGTGGATGCTCTCGGCCTCCAAACGCTGGAGGTGGGTAAGGGTAGGAGAGGAAATTTTGGTATCGATCATATCTTGATCCTGCTTTCAACAGCGTGCTTTTTTCATCAGCCAGACTGACAAGGCAAGGCTGTAGTTCTTGGCTTCCCCCAACTTAATCTATTGGTGGAAAGCGCATAATAAGGGCGCGCAACTCGTTGGGTCGGACCGTGTTGCGTCGCCGTAAAATACGATTGTGACAGCGTCGAGATAGCGCAAATATAATTTCAAAGTGTAAACACCCCCGCATATAACCGCCATTAACGCTTTGTTGCTGCATTGCACATATAGCGCCAAGCGGTATAGATAGCGCGCGCCGATGTGGAGACGCTCGCGTAACGCAAGGAGGACGGTTTGAAGATCACGATGATTGGATCGGGCTATGTGGGCCTGGTATCTGGTGCCTGTTT
>JBDTLS010000087.1:0-10540 GCA_039934655.1 Sphingobium sp. | reverse complement strand
CGACGAGCCGGACGAGCGCGCATGGGCAGCCGACTGGCTCGGCGCGATCCTCGCACGCGAGGAATTCGCGATCACGCCCGAGGTGAAAGAGCACCTCTGGACCGCGCTCGGCAGCCTTGCCGACGCCCCGGTCGCGCAGCGTACGCTGACCGGCCTCACCGTGCTGATCCAGGCTTCAGGGCTGAAGCGCGCGCTCGCGCCCTATACTCTCTCCGGTCCTTACGGTCGGCTGCTCGATGCCGATGTCGAGCATTTCGGGGAGAGCGAGGCGCAGGCCTTCGAAACCGAGGGTCTGATCGGCACGCCTGCCGCGCCCGCCGTGCTCGCCTATCTGTTCCACCGTATCGGCCGCCGGTTGGACGGCCGGCCGACACTGATCCTGATCGACGAGGGCTGGCTCGCGCTCGATGATCCCATGTTCGGCCGGCAGTTGAAGGAATGGCTGAAGACGCTCCGCAAGAAGAATGCGAGCGTCGTGTTCGCCACACAAAGCCTCGCCGATATCGAAGGCTCGGCGATCGCGCCCGCCATCATCGAAAGCTGCCCGACGCGGCTGTTTCTCGCCAATGAGCGCGCGCTCGAGCCGCAGATCGCCGGCATCTATCGCCGCTTCGGGCTCAACGACCGCCAGATCGAGATCATCGCGTCCGCCACGCCCAAGCGCGATTATTATTGCCAGTCGGCGCTCGGCAACCGGGTGTTCGATCTCGGGCTGGGCCCGGTTGCACTCGCCTTTGCCGCCGCGTCGCAACGCACCGACCTCACCGCGATTTCCGCGCTGATCGAACGCCACGGCGCCGATGGCTTTGCCGCGGCCTGGCTGCGCCACCGCGGCCTCGGCTGGGCCGCCGACCATCTCACCAATGATGCAGTCGTCCTCAAGGAGACTTTCGCATGACCCGCTCTCGTATGACCAAATTCGCTGTCGGCGCCGCCGCGCTGGTGCTTGTGTTCAGCGCTCCAGCCGATGCCCAGTTCGGCGGGATCGTCTATGATCCCAGCAATTATGCGCAAAACGTGCTGACCGCCGCCCGCACGCTTCAGCAGATCAACAACCAGATCACCCAGATCCAGAATCAGGCGCAGAGTCTGATCAATCAGGCGCGAAATCTCACCAACCTGCCGACTAGCATGTTGTCGAGCATTCAGCGGGACATTGATCGCACGCGCCAGCTCATCACGCAGGCGCAGCAGATCGCCTACAAGGTCGAGAATATCGATCAGGTGTTCAGCCAGCGTTATCCGTCGGGATCGCTCGTTGGAAGTTCATCGGGCGCCCTCGTCACGAACGCACAGTCGCGTTGGACCGACGCTCTTGCCTCCTATCAGGACTCGCTGCGCACCGGCGCGACGGTAACGGGCAATATCGATGGCACGCGCGATCAGGCGTCAACATTGGTGACCGCCAGCCAAGGCGCGACGGGCGCGCTGCAGGCAGCGCAGGCCGGCAATCAGCTGGTGGCGCTACAGACGCGCCAACTCGCCGACCTGACCGCCATGGTCGCGGCGCAATCGCGCGCAGCGGCGATCCAGGCCGCCCGCGCTGCCGCCGACGAGGCGCAGGGCCGCGAACAGACCCGCCGGTTCCTGACGCCTGGCGCCGGCTATGTGCCGCAGAGCGTGACGCTGTTCCGTGATTGAGGAACCGAAACGCGCGGCGCACAGCCGCTTCGCCGGATTTGGCTGGCGGTCGATTGCAATGGCCGCAGCTGCAGCAACGGTTGGGGCGCTCGCCTTGGTCGCGGTAACCGATACGGCGCCGCCAGCTGCGCACTATGCGGTGGGCGAGACCCCTGATGCAATTGCGCCGGTCACCGCCGATCCGCTTCGTGCCGAACTGGCGCGGTGCCGCACGCTTCCGGCAAATCGTGAAGACGCGCGGTGCCAGGCGGCGTGGGACGTGAACCGTCGCCGTTTCATGGGCGAGAGCCGTAGCTACGTGGCGCCGGTCGAGCCGGCAGCGATCGAACCGGCCCCCTTGCCGGCGCCCGCGACCGAGACTGTCGTCGTCCCGCCCCTTCAATCACGGGAGCGTTGAGCCATGGAAGGCACAGGTGTCATCGATGGTTTCCTCGATGTCTTCGCGCGCTACATCGATTCGGGCTTCGGCCTGATCCGTGGCGATGTCGGATTTCTCGCGAGTTCGCTGATCGTCATCGATGTGACGCTCGCCTTCCTGTTCTGGACGTGGGGTGAATGCGAAGATCTCGTCGCGCGCCTTGTCAGGAAGATTCTTCAGGTCGGCTTCTTTGCGTTCCTGATGACGAACTGGAATGGCCTCGCGAAGATCATCTATCTGAGCTTTTCGGGGATAGGCCTCAAGGCCGCGGGGTCGGGCAATGCGAACGATCTGCTCCATCCCGGCAAGATCGCGCAGATCGGCATCGACGCCGGGCAGCCACTGCTCGATCAGGCATCGCTGTTGGTCGGGCCGGTTGGCATCTTCACTAATTTCGTCCAGATCGCGGTGCTGCTGCTCGCCTGGGCGATCGTGCTGCTCGCCTTCTTCATCATCGCGATCCAGCTATTCGTGACGCTGATCGAGTTCAAGCTGACGACGCTCGCCGGTTTCGTGCTGGTGCCGTTCGGGCTGTTCGGTCGCACCGCGTTCCTCGCCGAGCGCGTGCTGGGCAATGTGATGGCATCGGGTATCAAGGTGCTGGTGCTCGCAGTTATCATCGGCATCGGCTCGACCATCTTCCGCGATTTCGTGATCGACTTCGGCGGTGCACAACCGACGATCGAACAGGTCGTGAGCCTCGCGCTGGCGGCGCTTACACTGCTCGGTCTCGCCATCTTCGGGCCTGGAATCGCCTCCGGCCTGATTTCAGGCGGCCCCCAGCTTGGTGCCGGCGCCGCGGTCGCAACCGGCGCGGTGGTCGGTGGGATCGGCGCCGCCGCGACGATGGGCGTCGCGGGCGCCGCCGGCCTTGCCAACAGCGCAGGGTCCGCTGCTGCCTCCACCCTCTCCCGATCCGCCGGCTCGCCCCCGTCAGGTGGATCCTCGTCGGGGCCTGCCGCTCCCTCGGCGCCGACGGGCGGCGCTCCGACGGTTCCCCCGCCGTCCGGAGCGCCGGGGGGCGGCGCAAGTTCGGGCAGAGGCGAGAGCGGTACCGGTCCGTCCGCACCCGGCGGGTCGTCGGGGGCGACCACCGAGGGAACTGCAGGCTCCGCTGAGGCTGGGCCGGAAAGTAGCGGCGAACGGACAGCGATGTCCTCGCCCGCGGCAGCGCCTGCCGAGGTACCGGCACCGGCCTGGGCGAAGCAGCTGCGCCGCCGCCAAGCCATGGTCCAGGGCGCAACCCTCGCCGCCCACACACTTCGCTCAGCCGACCACCATGGCGGATCGGCGCACATCTCGCTGGAGGATCGTTCATGAACCCGTTTCGTCGTCCCTCGTCGCGGTTCGGCCGCGAGCCCGTTCCCGAAACCCCCTATCAGCGTGCCGGCCAGGCATGGGACGATCGCATCGGATCGGCGCGGGTCCAGGCGCGAAGTTGGCGATTGATGGCGTTCGGCGCAACCGCGCTCCTGTCGCTATCGGTCGTCGACAATCTGCGCCTCAGGTTCGGTTCGCATATCGTACCCTATGTGGTCGAGGTCGACCGGCTGGGTGCTGCGCGCGGCGTGGCGCCGGCGACGTCTGACTATCGCCCGACCGATCCGCAGATCGCGTGGCATCTGGCGCGCTTCATCGAGAACATCCGCTCGCGCCCGGCCGATCCGATCGTGCTTCGGCAGAACCTCAACGCCGCCTATGATTTCACGACCGAGCAAGGCGCGGCCGTCCTCAACGACTATGCGCGCGGCAATGACCCGTTCGCCGATCTCGCCGACAAACAGGTCTCTGTCGACGTAAAGAATGTCGTGCGCGCGTCTGCCGACAGCTTCCGCATCGCCTGGGATGAGCGCCGCTACGACCACGGCCAGCTCGCGGCGACCACCCATTGGACGGCGGTGCTCACGGTCGTGGTCCGCACGCCCACCGACGCGGCGACGCTCAGCCGCAACCCGCTCGGACTCTACGTCCACGCCATCAACTGGTCCCAGGATCTCGGAGAATGACCATGCGCATGTTATTGCTCGCCACACCAATCTTGCTCTCGGCCGTGCCGGCTTTCGCGCAAGCCGCGCCGCCATCGGCACGTCCAGTTGCTGCTGCCACAGAAGCGGCTCGGGTGAGTGCGCGCGCCGCCGGCTGGCAGGGGGCGACGCAGCTGTTCGTCTATGCGCCGGGCGGCCTCTATCAGGTCTATGCGGCGGTGGGTCAGGTCACCGATATCATTCTGCAAGAAGGCGAAACACTGTCGGACTCCGGCGCGGTCGCTGCCGGCGACACGGTGCGCTGGGTGATCGGCGAGGCGGCGAGCGGATCAGGCCCAGGTCGCCGCACGCACATATTGGTAAAGCCCACCGATCCGGGCATCCGAACCAATCTCGTCATCAATACCGATAAGCGGACCTATCATGTCGAGCTGCGTTCGACGCCGACGATCTATATGGCGAGCGTCGGCTGGTCCTATCCGCAGGATGAGTTGATCGCGGTGCGCGCCCGGGTCGAAGCGGCGACGGCAGTCGCCAACAACCAGGTGCAGGCCGGGATCGATCCGGCCAAGCTCGATTTTGCGTACCGGCTGACGGGCGCCAATCCGCCTTGGAAGCCGGTGCAGGTGTTCGACGATGGCACCAAAACATATCTCCTATTCCCGCAGACGATCGCACAAAGCGAGTTGCCGCCGCTGTTCCTGATCGGTGAGAAGAACAAGGCCGAACTCGTCAATTACCGTGTGTCTGGGCGCTACATTGTCGTTGATCGGCTGTTCACGGTCGCCGAGCTCCGGCTTGGTACGAAGAAGCAGCAAATCGTCCGCATCGAACGGGCGCGTGCCCGGGAGCCGCGGTCGTGACCGAGCGCGACGAGCGCGCCAGCGACACTGCCGAGAAGCGACCACCGATCGCGACCCGTGCAACGGCTCCCACACCGCGCCGCCTGTCACGTAAGGCGCTGGCGACGCTGTCCGGCGTCAGCGCGCTCGGCGTGGCGGGGGCGCTAGGCTACAGCCTGACCGTGAGTCATCACACTCAGGCGCCACAGGA
This sequence comes from Sphingobium sp., assembly GCA_039934655.1. Lineage (GTDB taxonomy): Bacteria > Pseudomonadota > Alphaproteobacteria > Sphingomonadales > Sphingomonadaceae > Sphingobium. The sequence continues at coordinate 5,443 of JBDTLS010000087.1, read as the reverse complement.
GAAAGTATCGGTGGAGCGCCGTAACACCGACGCCCTTGCGGATGCGCCAAAGGATTATGGCGATCTCGCTCGCAACGCATCAGCCGGGATCGGCGCGCCAGGGGCAGCAATCGGGCCCGTCACGACCCCTCCGCTTTCCGGTAACGCACCTGCGTCCTCGAGTTCGGTGAACAACGAAGCGTCTGCAGAGCAGCAACGCCGCCGCCAGCAAAGCGAGAGCGCGCGCTCGAGCAAGTTGTTTGTCGGCACCAGCGAAGGCGGGCGCTCCGCGACGGCGAGCGCCGAACCGCCACCCGCCGCCCCCGGCCAGGCTGCCCCGGGCGAGTCGGCGCAGGCGGCGAATGTGGATGCCCAGTCCCGTAAGGCAGCGTTCGTGGCTGGCGGGACGCGTGAGCCGACCGTAAACAGCGGGAGGGTGACAGCGCCGGCGGGACGCTATGTCGTGTCTGCTGGTTTCACCATCGCCGCGGCCCTTATAACGAGCCTGTCCTCCGACCTTCCCGGCCAGGTCGTGGCGCAAGTAACCGAAGACGTGTTCGATACTGTAACCGGACAGACGCGGCTGATTCCGCAGGGGACGCGGCTGATCGGTACTTACGACGCGCGTGTCAGACACGGCCAGTCCCGCGCGCGGGTCGTGTGGACGCGGCTGATCTTTCCCGATGGTCGCTCGATCGAGCTTGACCGGATGGTGGGCACCGATGCAGCCGGCCAGTCTGGCCTCACGGATCGTGTCGACAATCATACCGGCAAGTTACTCATGGCAGGCTTGCTGTCGACTTTGTTCGGTGTGGGCGCCAACGCCGCGACGGGCGGTGATGGCGACAATGCCGACATTGCCTTCGCTATTCGCGAGAGTGCGAGCCGATCGGCCGAAAACGCAGGCGATAAGATTGTTAGCCAGCAGCTCGATGTGCAGCCGACCATCACCGTGCGACCGGGCGCTCGGGTGCGGGTTTTGGTGAGCCGCGATATACTATTGGTGCCTTGGGGTAAGAACTGACTGGTTCAGCGAAGGGCACAGTCAGGCAGGCGAGGATCGAGAGCGATCATGCGTAAAGCTGCGATGGCGTGATCGAGATAGTTCACGACCATCTCTTCTTCAGGTCTGTCGAGCAGCATACGTGCAATTTCGATCAGGCATTCGGCTTCGCTGCGGCATGTGGCAATCGTTAGAGTCGGATAGGACATGGACATTTCCGTGGCGGATAATTGTCCACTCTATAACGAATAGGCACGATCGTTCCTAGAACGAACGTGCCTACGCTGTGATCACGTGGGATGGATCTCAAGGTAATTCTATCGACCAATCTAAGGAGGATTCGCAACGATTTGGGGCGCACGCAAGAAGAAATGGCTCACGTGCTCGGCATTAGTTTGCGCTACCTTGGATCCATAGAGCGTAATAAGGTATCTCCGAGTGTGACTTTGCTCGGAAAGTTTGCTGCCGCCCTTGAGGTTAGTGCCTGTGATCTCATTACACACGCGAAAGTCATTCCCGGGAAGTCATCGAAATAGGCGAGTGAGCGGGAGATGCATGCTTGCGCACGCAGGATAGCAATCGGTGGCGCAGCGGATTCCGGTCATCTTTCGGCCAGACAGCGTCGATCCCCACCACGGCATTTTCATCGATGATTGGGCGGAAGGCGATACCCTGACGCGGCACAGTAGCTGATGCTAGCGTTATCGCCGCACCTAGACCAAGTCGGACCATCTCAATGAGAGCGCTACGTGAAACGTCATGAAGCTCGCATTCCAGCGGCTGTTCTCCTGCCCGTGCGGTTATTGCGCGATAGGCTGACAGGTCTCCTTGATGAGAACGAAGAAGAATCGAAAGCGACGACAGGTCCGACCAACGAAGGTTCTCATTTGCTGCGAGCGGGTGATCCTCCCTTATGCCGACAACCAGTAGTTCTTCCCAAAGACGCTCCTGCATGACGGCTCCCCCCGTCAGGTCGGGGGGCAGCGCAGTGAACGTAATGTCGAGTGTTCGCTCGTTCAGTTGGCGGTGAAGCTCGCTGGGTGGGGCTTCTACGAAGCGGAGGTGCACATCGGGACAGGTAAGGTGGAATTCCGCGATCCCAGAATTTAATGGGCTTGACGTCAGTCCCGGGTAAAAACCGATTGCCAACGAACCTGACATACTTTGAGCAGTGGCGAGAGCCCGGCCAATCTGTTGGTCGATCGTGAAAAGGAGCAATTTCACGGTCGGTAGAACGGCCCGTCCGATAGGAGTCAAAGCTACTGGAGAGCCGCGGCGTCGTTCGAACAGATCGCCACCATACAGCTCTTCCAGTCTGGCTATCGACTGACTTACGGCGGGCTGGCTCACTCCCAGCTGCCTCGCGGCGTCTGCGAAACTTCGCGCTTCGGCAACCTTGAGAAATGTCTCGAGCTGGTTGAAATCGGGGCGGCGAGCGGATCGACGACTGATATTCCCGGCTCCCGTCCATTTCCGTCGAAAACCCATTCTCCACGGAATCCATGCAACAAGATTTCAAAAAAAATTATGCTGACGGCTCGCCGAGTTCGCCGAGCTTCTTGTAAAGATAGGATCGGGAAATACCCAGCTCTTCAGAGACCTTCTTCTTGTTGCCATTGTGGCGAGCCATAGCGCTTTCGATCACTACATCCTCAACCTTCTGCATGTGATCCTTGAGCAGTGTGTCCGGGGAGGACGCAGTCGGGGCTACAGCTCTCAGGACGCCGGGCGCGGAGATATGGCCCTGGCGCGAGTGCTGAAGCATATCCATGCCGATCACGCCACCATTGCTAAAGATCGCGGCCCGTTCGACTTCGTGCTTAAGCTGGCGCACGTTGCCCGGCCAGCTCTGTGACTGTAGAAAAATAACAGCACCGGCATCGAGCGTATATTGAGGGCGGTTATGGCGTTCGGAGAAATTCTTAAGAATCTCGTCGGCCAGTAAGGGAATATCCTCAAGACGCTCGCGCAGCGGCGGTACCTGCAGGACGACCGGGCTGATCCGGTAATAAAGGTCGAGACGAAACTCGCCTTGCTCGATCATTGTCTCAAGGTCTCGGTTTGTCGCCGAGATCAGCCTGAAGTCGACTTTGAGGGACTTTGTACCGCCGAGCTTTTCCACCATCCCATCCTGTAAAACCCGCAGCAGTTTGGCTTGGACAGCGAGCGGCATGTCACCGATCTCGTCAAGGAAGAGTGCGCTGCCATGTGCCTGCTCAAACTTCCCAGCATGCCCTTTCTGCTGGGCACCGGTGAATGCACCCGCCGAATAGCCAAACAGCTCGCTTTCCACGAGCGTTGCGGGCAGCGCGGCCGCATTGATCATGACCATGCTATTGCCGCGGCGCGAACTGAGCCGGTGCAGCGCTTGGGCGACCAGTTCCTTGCCGGACCCACTTTCTCCAACCACCAAGACCGGCACGTCAAGCGGCGCGATCCGGATAATGTCGTTCTTGAGGTCGCGGATGCTGCGGCTGTTGCCAATAATGCTGTCGAGACCATATTCATTGCGGCGCATGGCTTCGGCCTCGCGCTTGTAGAATTTGACCTCGCTTTCCAACGAGTTGATCTCAAGGTTGAGCTTTTCGAGCTCCTCGGGACCCTTAAACATGATCCGGCCGATGGCCCCGACGATGTTCTTGCCGCGATAAATCGGTGTGCGGCTGACGACCCTGTTGGTACCGTTCATTCGCTGAATATGCCCGACCTCCGCCTTTCCGCTCTGCACCACTTTGTGCAGTCGCGTATTCTCGATCATTTTCTGGACCGGCCGACCATAACCTTCGCCGTGGCGCTGGTGGAAAAAATTCTCGTGGATCGGCGAGATGAACCGGACAATGGCATTGGTGTCGACGACCGTCATCGCGTCGAACGGATTGCTCAGCAGATGAGCGAAGATGTCGTAGGCAAAGTCGACGGCGCCGACGAACTCGAGCACGGTATCGCCCGGCGCCTCGCTGATGGTCAGCATGGCGCCTTCGGTCAGGTCCGTCCACATCAGCACGAGCTTGTGTCCGTTCACGGTCAAAGCGACCAGGCGCGACGCTCTGATGCCGGCAACCCACTCCGGATCGCGCACAAGCGCCTGGATTGCAGGCTGCCGGCCAAGGCCGACCGCGTGCAGGATCTCGCCACTGGCGGACATAACCACAAGACTTGTCTTGGGCGCTTCCGCGACATCCGCATCGTTATCCGGCGCTTCTGTCGGCAGCGGTCTTGCCCTCATGGAAGACATGATTCGACCATCTGAGTATGTTGCCTCTCCGCCGGCATGGGCACTTTCGACGGCGCTCCGGCTTGACCATCTATTAAATAAAAATTTAATGGCGGTCAAGCGGATGCGCAGCCATGCCGCATCGTTGAAAGAGGTTTTTTGATGGCCACCAAGCTTCCGCGATCTGCTGACAAACAATCCCCCGAGGGGAGAAGCGCCATTCTCGATGCGGCCCGCGCCCTGCTCGGCGAACGGGGCGGCTCGCGTTTCACGCTCGCGGAAGTCGCCAAGCGGGCGGGGAAGAATGTTGCCCTCGTCAGCTATTATTTCGGCGGTCGGGAGAAGATGCTCATCGCGATCCTCGACGAGGCGCAGGCCATCATGACCAAGCCGCTGGACAAGCAGCTTGACCTGAATCTTCCGGCCGAAGTCAGGCTTGAGCGCCACCTGTCAGGCATGGTTAAGCTCTGGAGCAAGCGCCCCTATCTTAACGCGCTGGCTGCCGAACTGCTGCGGCGCAGTGGTAAGAGCTCGCAGGATGAGATCGTGAACCGCCTCCTTCGGCCCACGATCGAAGTACAGCGCGCGATCCTCGAGCAGGGCCGCGCCGAAGGCGTGTTCCGGGATATCGACCCGATGGTCTTCTACCTTTATGTGATGGGAGCGGTCGATATGCTGTTCAACGCCCGCAACACCATGGAAACGGTATTCGGCTGCAACGCCGACGATGCGGCGGTCCGCAAGCATTTCGTGACGCAGACGATGTCGCTGGTGATGGACGGACTGCGCGCGCCAGCGCCGATAGCAGGCGGGCCCGAAAGCAGCTGATCCGCCGATTTGGGCGCCATCGCGCGACGGCACCGGCGTTTACACTGGCAGGCCGGAAGCGGCGCTCTATAGTTCTTCAAGACGGAAGTGGGAAAACCAATTCCAAGCAGAGCAGCCCGACCCTGTTGGGCTGTCGCCCTGAACTCGTCTCGGATCGTCTCACACCGCTGCGGCTCCGAGCTGTGCGTCGCTCGCGAAGCTGTTCTTGGAAAAGACAGTTTTGCAGGGCGATTGGCCGGGGTGGATACAGGGTCCAAGCCCCGGGCCCCCGGCCCCTTCCCTCAGCCCCTGATCAGGCTGCCTTCGGCGCCGTACGACTGAATGGCATGTCGCTTGCTTAGTATAAACCTGACCGCCCCCGATCAGGCGCGACGGAAGCAAGAAAATGACAGTGGCCAAAGGCGAGGTGAGAATGGAAC
>JBDTLS010000086.1:0-10660 GCA_039934655.1 Sphingobium sp. | reverse complement strand
CGGGAAATGGGCGCGCAGAGCGTCATCGAACTGCTCCATCGACACTGATTTGCCGAGTACCGCAAGACTGGTCACCGGAAATTCGGCTATGCCACACGGTACAATGCCTGAAAAATGGGTCAGGTCGGGCGCGACATTGACCGAAAAGCCGTGCAGCGTCACCCAGCGCCGCACGCGCACGCCGATGGCCCCGATCTTGGCTTCCCGCCCCGTCAGGTCGTGGGTCCAGATGCCGATGCGCCCCTCCGCCCGCCAAGCGGTGAGCCCGAAATCGCCCAGCGTGGCAATCACCCAGCCTTCCAGATTGTGCACGAAATTGCGAATATCGCGCCCGCGCGCGCCGAGATTGATGTTGAGATAGCCAACCCGTTGCCCCGGCCCGTGATAGGTGTAGCGTCCGCCGCGGCCGGCATCGAACACCGGGAAACGCGCGTCGAGCAATTCAGCGCGGTCGGCGCTGGTGCCTGCGGTATAGAGCGGGGGGTGCTCGATCAGCCAGACGCGCTCCGCCGCTTCGCCCGCGCTGATGGCGGCCGCGCGGGCCTCCATTTCGGCCAGGGCTTCGGGATAGGGCACTGGATCACGCTCCACCCGCCATTCGATTTCGTTGCTCATGCTCATCGCCTCTCTCCTTGACTTGGGATCGGCCTGCTAGCAAGGGTCGATCGCGTGAGCAGGAACCGTTATCGGTCGCGACGGTTCGACAGGAAGGATGCACGACGATGGCGTCGGTTTCAATCGGCAGGGCTTGGGAGGAAACCAGCGCGTTCGTGAAGCGCGAAGGTGGACTGCTGTTCCCGGTCGCGCTGCTGCTGATTTCAATTCCGTTCGCGTTGCTGTTTCAGATGATCCCGCTGCCAGTGCGGCAAGCCATCATGGCGCGTGGTGAAGGCGCTGCGAACGTGCCGGTGATGATCCCCGCTTCGCTGGTGCTCGGCGCGGTGATGGCTGGCGCGATCGCGGTTATCGGCACGCTTACATTATATGCGCTGGCGCTGCGGCCGGGTATCAGCGTGGCGGAGGCGTTGCAGCTTGCGTTACGCAGATTCGCGGTGTTGACGGGTGCGAGCGCGCTCATTTTTGCCGGGCTTCTGGTGCCGGTTATCGCAGTCAGCGCATTGCCACCGCCGTTGGGCCAGTTGGGGCTATTGGCGGTGCTGCTGTTTCTGTCGGTGCGCTTTATGGCGTCCAACGCCGTGATCGTGGATCGCGGATTGGGTGTGTTTGCGACGATCCGGGAATGCTGGCAACTGACGCGCGGCCATTTCTGGCGGTTGTCGGCCTATCTGCTGATCGGTGCGGCGCTCACGACGCTGGCGCAGGTTGTTGCACAAATGCTGTTCGGTCTGGTCGGCTACGCGATCGGCGGGGCGAGTGCGGGGCAGGCTGCGGCCGATACCGGGCTGTCACTGGTGTTCGGTGTGGCACAGGTATATTTCGCGGTGATGATCTCCCGCATTTATCAGCAGCTCTCGGCGTAATTATATGTTTCAGCGTGAACGGAACATAAAACCCTAACTCCACGCCGCAAGCGGGGGCAGGCTCATCAATATCGCGTCGATATTGCCCCCGGTTTTCAGCCCGAACGATGTACCCCGATCATAAACGAGATTAAATTCCGCATAGCGCCCGCGCCATTCGCGCTGGCGTACCGTGTCGGCCGCGTCGAACGGCATATTCATGCGGCGACGGACGATGGGTAGGAAGGCGGACAGGAACGCTTCACCCACCGCGCGCGTAAAAGCGAAATTGGCGTTGAATGCGGCCTCATCGACGCATTCCAGATGATCGTAGAATATGCCGCCTACCCCGCGATGAACCTGGCGGTGGGGAATATAGAAATAGTCGTCCGCCCATGCCTTGAACCGGTCGTAATAATCGCTGCCATGTACGTCACAGGTGGATCGCAGCGCCGCATGGAAATCGGCGGTGTCTGCATCATAGGGGATCGGCGGATTGAGATCGGCCCCGCCGCCGAACCAGCGTTTGGTGGTGACGAGAAAACGCGTGTTCATATGCACGGCGGGAACATGCGGGTTGGCCATATGCGCGACCAGACTGATGCCGGTCGCGAAGAATTCCGGTTTCTCGCCTGCGCCAAGGATGGTTTGGGCAAATTCGGGCGCAAACGCGCCGCCCACGGTCGAGACATTGACGCCAACTTTCTCGAATATTTTGCCCTTCATCACCCCGCGCACGCCGCCGCCGCCTTCGCCGACCGGCAACCCTTCGGCCTCGCGATTCCAAGGCGTGTATTCGAACTTCGTGTCGCTGCCTGCCTCGCGCTCGATCGATTCAAATTCGCCGCAAATCCGGTCGCGCAGCGATTCGAACCAGTCACGGGCGCTTTGTTGTTGCGTGTCGAGGGGGGTCATGCCGGATAGCATCCTGTCTGTCTTAAGGCTTCGCCCAGCGCGATGCCCGTCGCGACGGAAATGTTCAAGGACCGAAAGCCCTGCGCCATCGGGATTCGGGCGGTGACATCGGCGCGATCATGCACGGGCTGGGGTACGCCCGCGCTTTCCGACCCCATCAGCAACGTGTCGCGCGGGCCGAATTGGACGTCCGGCAAGCGCGTCACACCCCGGCTGGTCATCAGCACGAGGCGACGCTGTTCCTGATCGATATAGTCGAAAAACGCCTCTGCGCTGGCGTGGCGGGTGACATCGGTTGCCGCGCCATAATCCATCGCGGATCGCTTTAACGCCTTGTCGGTGAAGGTGAATCCGCACGGCATGATGATGTCGAGCGGCACCGAAAAACAGGCGCACAGGCGCATGATAGCGCCGACATTTCCGGGGATGTCGGGTTGGTAAAGAGCAATTCGCATGGGCCGCCCCTAATCTTTTATTGCATCTTTGTCATTCCCGGTGAAATTGCCTGTTGGCAAATGGCGGTATTGGGCGCTATCAGGCGCGCAAATGCGCCGGGGGGTATTGGGCGAACCGTGCAAAACGGTCGCCGAATCTCTTGAAAAACCGGAAGGATGCAGGCAAGGCGGCGCGAGACTGGTCTTGAACGACAAGGGTATGTGAATGGCGACGCTAGAAGATACGGGAACGCAAAAGCTGTCCGGCGGGGAATCGACCAGTGGTGAAGAAGGTGTACGGCGCCGCGATTTCATCAATATTGCAGCCGTCAGTTTCGCGGGCATGGGCGCAGTAGCGGTCGTTCTGCCGCTCATCAACCAGATGAACCCGAGCGCGGACGTGCTGGCGATGGCCACCACCGAAGTCGATCTGTCCGATATCAAGCCGGGTCAGGCGATCAAGACCATCTATCGCAGTCAGCCGCTGTTCGTGCGGCAGTTGACGCCGAAGGAAATCGCTGAAGCCGACGCGGTCGACCCCACGACCCTGCGCGACCCCCAGACGCTGGAACAGCGCACGGTCGACGGCAAGAAGAACTGGCTGATTACGATGGGTGTGTGCACCCATCTGGGCTGTGTGCCGCTGGGCGCAGGCGAAGGCGAAAATCGCGGTGAATTTGGTGGCTATTTCTGCCCCTGCCACGGATCGACCTACGACACCGCCGCGCGCATCCGCAAGGGCCCGGCGCCGAAGAATTTGGAGGTTCCCACCTACAGATTCACTTCCGACACCGCAATTCTCGTAGGCTGAGGACAATATCCATGAGTTTTCCCTGGGCAGAGCATTATACCCCCAAGGCCCCGCTGATGAAGTGGGTCGACGAGCGGCTTCCGCTGCCGCGCCTCGTCTACAACGCGGTGGGCGCGGGTTACCCCGTGCCGCGCAACCTCAATTATTTCTGGAACTTCGGCGTATTGTCGGGACTGGCGCTGACGATCCAGATCATCACCGGCATCATCCTCGCGATGCACTTTGCCGCCAATGATCTGGTCGCGTTCGGCAGTGTCGAACATATCATGCGTGATGTGAACTCCGGCTGGCTGCTCCGTTATGCGCATGCCAATGGCGCGAGCTTCTTCTTCATCGTCGTCTATCTCCATATTTTCCGTGGCCTCTATTTCGGGTCATACAAAGCGCCGCGCGAAATGGTGTGGCTGCTCGGTCTCGTTATCTTCCTGCTGATGATGGCGACGGCGTTCATGGGCTATGTGCTGCCCTGGGGCCAGATGAGCTATTGGGGCGCGAAGGTTATTACCGGGCTGTTCGGCGCCATTCCTGTGGTCGGCGAGCCGATCCAGACCTGGCTGCTGGGCGGGTTTGCGCCGGGCAATGCGGCGCTTAACCGCTTTTTCTCGCTGCACTTCCTGCTGCCGTTCGTGATTGCGGGCGTCATCATCCTGCACATCTGGTCGCTGCATATTCCGGGGTCGAGCAACCCCACGGGTGTTGAGGTCAAGGGACCGCAGGACACTGTGCCGTTCCACCCCTATTACACTGCGAAGGATGGCTTTGGGGCGGGCGTATTCCTGATCCTGTTCGCGATCATGCTGTTCTTTGCGCCTAACTTTCTCGGCCACCCCGACAATTATCTTGAGGCGAACCCGCTCTCGACGCCAGCGCACATCGTGCCTGAATGGTATTTCTGGCCGTTCTACGCGATTCTGCGCGCGTTCACGTTCGACTTCTTCTTCATTCCGGCCAAGCTGCTGGGCGTGGCGGCAATGTTCAGCTCGATCCTGTTGCTGTTCTTCCTGCCGTGGCTGGATACGTCGCCGGTGCGTTCGGGTCGTTACCGCCCGCTGTTCCGTAAATATTTCTGGATCCTGTGCGTTGATGTGGTGATCCTTGGCTATTGCGGCGGTGCACCGGCAGCCGAACCATTCGTGATGATTTCACAGGTCGCGGCGGCTTATTATTTCGCGCATTTCCTGATTATCCTGCCGCTGATCGCGCAATTTGAAAAGCCCGATCCGCTGCCCGGTTCGATCACCGAAGCGGTGCTGGGCCATGCCGATGGCGCACCTGTCGCGCCCGCAGCCGAATAAGGGGACGAAAGAAAATGGTTCGCATTGGTGCATTTCTCGTCGGCCTGTTCTTTTCCGGTTGGCTGTTGGTAACCTTTCTGGTGGGCGCGGTCGCGGAAGCGCCGGTGTTCAGCCAGTATGGCAAGTTCGTCGCTCCGACCGCCGAGAGCGAATTTCACCTGCACCCCAAGGAAGTCGCTTATGCGTCGGATGGCCCGCTGGATCATTATGATCGCGCGCAGCTGCAACGCGGGTTTCAGGTGTTCAAGGAAGTCTGCTCGGCCTGCCACAGCCTGAAGTTCGTGGCGTTCCGCGATCTCGAAGGCATTGGCTATAACCCGGCGGAGATCAAGGCGATCGCCAAGGACTGGGCCATCAAATCCCCTGACGTGAACCCCAAGACCGGCGAACCAGCGGGTCGTCCGCCGGTTCCGGCCGATCACTTCCCGTTGCCCTTCGCGAACAAAGTAGCTGCGGCTGCCGCCAACAACCATGCGATTCCGCCAGATCTTTCGCTGATGACCAAGGCGCGTCATGATGGTCCGGCCTATATCTATTCGTTGCTGACCGGCTATCAGGCGCAACCGGCGGAACTGCTCAAGCATTTCCCGGATGCCAAAACGCCGACTGGCCTGCACTTCAACCCCTATTTCGCGAACCTCAACCTCGCGATGCCGCCACCGCTCACGGCCGAGGGGCAGGTCACCTATGGCGAGGGTCAGCCCAAGCCGACGGTTGACCAGATGGCGAAGGACGTGTCCGCGTTCCTGACCTGGACAGCGGAACCGAAGATGGAAAGCCGCAAGACCGCTGGTCTGGCCGCATTGTTCTTCCTGCTTATCGGCACGGTGCTGGCCTATATGTCCTACCAGAGCATCTGGGCTGACAAAAAGCATTGAGGGTGCATGTCTCGTAATTGACGAGCGGTAAAATACACAAAGGCGCGGGTCCAGATGGGCACCGCGCCTTTTGCGTTTTCATGCGCGACTGAGTAGCTTAAACCACCTCCGGCATTGCGAGCGCAGCGAAGCAATCCATTCTACCGCCACGGGATTGCTTCGCTATGCTCGCAATCACGATCCGGCGCGAGAACCGATCTCTATATCCCCGCATACCATTCGTAACCGGCGACATCTTCCCAATATCCGCCTTTGCCGCCATAAATTTGGCGCAGGTCAGACACCGCTTCGACCCGCATCAGATATTTGGCCTGCTTGTACCCCAATTGCCGCTCGACCCGCAGCCGCAGCGGCGCCCCGTTGAGAACCTTGAGCGGTTCGTCATTGAGCGCGAACGCCAGAATCGTCTGCGGGTGGAACGCATCGACGAGATCGATGCTTTCATAATAGGGATGCGCGCTGTCCATATTATCCGCGCAGTGGAACAACAGGTAACGCGCGTTGGTCTTGAGCTGGGCGGCTTTCAGCAACAGCGCCAGTGGTACGCCACGCCACTTGCCGATCGCGCTCCACCCCTCCACACAGTCATGCCGGGTGATCTGTTCGCGGTGCGGCATGCCAAGCAATTGTGCGAGTGACAAGGACAGTGGTCGGTTGACCAGCCCGTCGATCTGCAAACGCCAGTCGGCAAAGCCGTTACGCCACAGCGCCTTATAGCCTTCCGTGTTCGGATTGAGCGTGCCGTTGCCGCGAAAAAACGGTGACATATCCTCCGGACTAAATTCACGGGCAAGGCTGTGACGATCGCTCAAGGAACGCTGCGCCCAGCGATGGAAATTTTCCGTCGTGAACAACGCCTCGCGGAAGGTCGGATTGTTGTTCAGCCGATCGCAACCGCTCAGCAAGGAAGCGGCGGTCAGGCTCGCGCCGGTGACGAGCGCGCGGCGGGAAAGGGCGATGCTCATGAACGCGCGCTCCCTTCTTGTTCCGGCGGCACCTTATACCATCCGGTAATCATCGATCGCACTTCGTTGAGGGGGCCAGCGAGAATTACCATCGCAATGTGGACGAGAAAGAACGCCACCGTCGCCCATGCCGCGATGAAGTGGATCGAGCGCGCCGATTGTCGCCCGCCGAAAATGTCAATCAGCCACGGCCATGCCGCGTTCATGCCCGGCGACATCGCAAGGCCGCTGAAAATCAGGACGGGCAGGAACAGGAACAGCAGCTTGTTGTACGCGCCCTTTTGCAGGACGTTATAGCGGGTAGCCGCCTCGCCGGTTGGGAAGCGCAACCGCGCATGATCAAGGATGTCCTGCCAGATGTGCCGTGGCGCGATCTCGCCTTTGCGGAACGCGAGATCGTGTTTAAAATGCCCGTTGAGCAGGCTCCAGAGCATATAGAGGAGCAACGCAAAGGCGAATATTGGCGCGGCGGCAAGATGCCAGTGTCGCGCATCGGCAAGGCTATAATGGCCGGGCAGGGTGATCCAGCCGGGGAAACGGCGCAGTTCCAGCCACGGCGCATCGAAATTCGCACCATATTGGCCCCAATACAGGCGCGGATGGGCGTTAAAAATCCCCAGCCCGCTCATGAACAGGGTCGCGAGGCATATCACGTTGAGCCAGTGCCACAGGCGAGTGGAAAGGCGATGACGTTTGATGATAGATGGGCGTATATCGGTGGATGACATATTGGAAGCCTCCCCTGCTTGCGCGGCTATAGCGCATTCGATCGTTCACGCCAACGCCTGCAAAAGGTTCCTCTCCTCATAGGATCAATGATTTCCCCTATCAGCCAGCACAGGCAACCAACACGGGCTTTCACCGCGAGGCACGGCGATGATGGGTGAGCTTTGCCCAGCCGATCCAGATGCCGCTGATCGAAGTCACGAGCCCCAGTATGGACAGGGACCAGAGCAGCGCGTCCCAAGCCGGGCGATTTAGCAGGTTGCGATCCGATTGCATCGGATCGACCGCTCTATCCTATTGTTTTACCGCGTTTTCTGAGTCGTTAGGTGATTCCACCTGACTCGAAACCGCTTGTCTTAGTCATAAGACAAGCGGTTTGAGAATTAAGGATGTGCGATGGGTCGGATGAGCAAGCCTGCCATTGCCGATAGCGTGTCTCAGCATTGCAGTTGCAAAAATTGCATCTTGCCAGATTTCACGGCTGAGGTTAGGTGGGCGCCGCAGGCTCGGAGCTGCCGCTAGCGCGGGCAGAATAATCGAACCGCATCTCCTGAAAGGTAAAGTATTGCTATATCCCGTGTCTTGAAGGAGCGTGATTATGAAGAAACTTTACCCTGACGCCGCCGCTGCCTTGGATGGTCTGTTGTTTGACGGGATGCATTTATGTGCGGGCGGTTTTGGCCTGTGCGGTATTCCCGAACGATTGATAGACGGCGTATTGGCGGCGGGCACCCAGGGCCTGACCATTGCATCGAACAACGCCGGTATCGATGGCGAGGGGCTGGGCAAGTTGCTGCGCAGCCGCCAGGTTAAAAAAATGATCTCTTCCTATGTGGGGGAAAACAAGGAATTTGAGCGCCAATATCTCGCGGGGGAGTTGGAGGTGGAATTCTGTCCGCAGGGCACGCTGGCGGAACGCTGCCGGGCGGGCGGCGCTGGCATTCCGGGTTTCTACACCAAGACTGGCGTCGGCACGCAAGTGGCGGAGGGCAAGGAAGTCAAGAATTTCGACGGTCAGGATTATATCCTCGAACGCGGCATTTTCGCCGACCTGTCGATCATCAAGGCCTGGAAAGCCGATACTTCCGGCAACCTGATTTTCCGTAAAACGGCGCGTAATTTTAATCAGCCGATGGCGACCGCCGCAAAAATCTGTGTGGCGGAAGTGGAAGAGGTGGTGCCGGTGGGATCGCTGGACCCGGATATTATCCACCTGCCCGGCATCTATGTGAAGCGCATGATTATCGGCGCGCCCTATGACAAGAAAATCGAATTCCGCACCGTGCGTACAAAGGAGGCCGCAGCATGACCGCACACGAAGGCCTGACCACAGGATGGAGCCGCGATCAGATGGCGGCCCGCGCCGCACAAGAATTGCAGGACGGCTTTTATGTAAACCTGGGCATCGGCATTCCGACGCTGGTCGCCAATCATGTGCCCGATGGTGTGGAGGTCACGCTGCAATCAGAGAACGGGATGCTGGGCATCGGTCCTTTCCCGTATGAGGGGGAAGAAGATGCCGACCTCATCAATGCAGGCAAGCAGACGATCAGCGAATTGCCCTCCACGAGCTACTTTAGTTCGGCGGACAGCTTTGCGATGATCCGCGGCGGTCACATCGACCTGACAGTGCTGGGCGCGATGGAAGTGGCCGAAAATGGCGACATCGCCAACTGGATGATCCCCGGCAAGATGATCAAGGGCATGGGCGGCGCGATGGATCTTGTCGCGGGCGTAAAAAAGATCATCGTGGTCATGGAACACACATCCAAAAACGGCGATCCCAAGTTCATCCCTGCGTGCACGTTGCCACTGACCGGCAAAAATGTCGTGGACATGATCATCACCGATCTCGCGGTGTTTCAGCGCCCCGACCATAATAGCCCGTTCAGGCTCATTGAAACGGCCCCCGGTGTGACCGCCGACGAGGTCAAAGCCAAGACAACCGCGCATTATATTGCTTAAGTCACGCGCCAATGATGGCGAAACGGGGGCGGAGGCATATTCCGCCCCCTTTCATTTGCGCTTTCACATACAATCTATGGGTAAGCATCTTTCGCTTGGACGCGGATGGCGCTAGGATCGATCTATGACAAAGCCACGCACTTTATACGAAAAAATCTGGGATGCGCATGTAATCGAGCGGCGCGAAGATGGAACCTGCCTGATTTATATCGACCGCCATCTGGTCCATGAGGTTACCAGCCCGCAGGCGTTTGAAGGCCTGCGCATGGCGGGGCGCCCGGTCCGTCGCCCCGACCTGACGCTGGCGGTGCCCGATCATAACCTGCCGACAACACCGCGCGTCGATGCCAATGGCAAGCGTATCCCGCTGGCCGATGCAGAGAGCGCGAGCCAGCTTGCGGCACTGGAAAGAAACGCGCCAGAATTTGGCGTTAAATATATCGATGCCGCAGCTCCTGAACAGGGTATCGTGCATGTGGTCGGGCCAGAACAGGGCTTTACCCTGCCGGGTACGACTCTGGTGTGCGGGGACAGCCACACGGCGGCGCACGGGGCAATCGGCGCGCTGGCGTTCGGCATCGGCACCAGCGAGGTCGAGCATGTGCTGGCGACCCAGTCTCTCATGCTGACCCCGTCCAAAACGATGGAAGTGCGTGTCGAGGGGCCGCTGGGTCCGGGCGTCACGCCGAAAGACGTTATCCTGTATGTCATCGGTAAAATCGGGACGGCAGGCGGCACCGGCCATGTCATCGAATATCGCGGTTCGACATTCCGTGACATGAGTATCGAAGGGCGCCTGACGGTATCGAATATGTCGATCGAGGGTGGCGCACGTGCGGGCCTGTTCGCGCCCGATGAAAAAACCTTCGCTTATCTCAAAGGGCGGCCAATGGCGCCAAAGGGGCACGCGTGGGACGCTGCGGTCGCTTATTGGAAGACGCTCGTCACCGATGAAGGTGCGCAGTTTGACAAGTCGGTGGTATTTGACGCCGCGGACATTGTACCCAGCGTGACTTGGGGCACCAGCCCGGAAGATGTCGTGCCGATCACGGGTACAGTGCCTTCGCCCGACAGTTTCGATGATCCCGCGAAACAGGCGTCGGCGGCCAGAGCGTTGGAGTATATGGGTTTGCGCGCTGGCCAGCGGATGCAGGATGTCGCCGTGCAGCACATCTTTACGCGCATGGGACGCGTGCGCTCGACAGCGCAGG
>JBDTLS010000085.1:0-10693 GCA_039934655.1 Sphingobium sp. | reverse complement strand
CCGTCATCGCCTCGGTTGGAGACTGTGCCCGAACCGATGATGGCGCCCGCGCCAAGCGAACGGGTCTTTGCTGCATGAGCGACGAGGTCGGCCAAGCTGAAGATCGCATCCTCACCCGCCTCGGCGCGACCGAAGTGTGAGCCGTTATAATCGACAAGCAGCGGAAGGTGAATCATGTTGCCCCGCCAGGCGTCGCCAAGCTCATCTGGTGTGACTGCGACTGGTGAGAAGGCGCTGGCGGGCTTCGATTGGAAGAAGCCAAACCCTTTGGCAAGTTCGCCGGGGATCAACTCGCGCAATGAAACATCGTTGCAAAGCATCAGCAGCTTGATGTGCTCCGCAGCTTGATCAGGTGAAACGCCCATCGGTACATCATCGGTGATGCAGGCGACTTCCCCTTCCATGTCGCAGCCCCAGGCTTCATCGCCAAGCGGGATTGGATCGCGGGGACCGAGAAAACCGTCAGAACCGCCCTGGTAGATCAGCGGGTCGTGATAGAAGCTCTTGGGCAGTTCGACGTTGCGCGCCTTCCGTAATAACTCGACATGATTGATATAGGCGCTGCCATCGGCCCACTGAAAAGCGCGTGGCAAGGGTGAGGCGGCCTCGCGCTCGTGGAACCGTTCGCATGGTACGGCGCGGTGCTCGACATCGCGGTAGAGCACTTCGAGCTGTGGCGCACAACGCGTCCAATCATCGATCGCCGCCTGCAAAGTGGGCGCAATGTTGCTTGCCTCGCAATAGCGCGTCAGATCCCTGGAGACGACGATCAGCCTGCCGTCGCGGCCTGATTTCAGCGAGGCGAGTTTCATATTGGGTCAATCCTCTTCGGGGCTGTCAGGCTGGTTATCGGGATGCGCCCGCATAAACGCTGGAAGGACAAGGCATGCCGCCTCAATCCTGGTCATATGGGGCATGGCGCTCAGGTCAAAACGGAAGCGGCGTGCATTGTAGAGCTGTGGTATCAGCACAACCTCAAACAGGCCGGGCGCACTGAACAGGAAGTCACCGCTGCCGATCTGGGTGAGGCGTTGTTCGACGGGCTCAAGCGTCTTGGCTAGCCAATGATGATACCAAGCATCGATCTCATCCTGTGAATGGCCCAATTCGCGCTTTAGATACCCTAATGCCGAGAGGTTGAGCGGGGCGTGGAGTTCCGTGGCGATCGCATAGGCCAGTTCGCGCGCGGCAAAGCGCTGCTCGTAGTCGACGGGAAGCAGAGGCATGTCCGGATAGCACTCGTCCAGCCATTCGAGGATCGCCACGGATTGCGCCCTGTCGCGCCCGTCCGCTTCCAGCATGGGCACGCCGGCGAATGGGTTCCGGTTGCGGAATGCCTCGCCGCGTTGTTCTGATTTAAGCAGGTTCACCGGTACGATCTCGTAACTGAGCCCCTTGAGATTTAATGCGATGCGCAGGCGATAGCTGGTCGAACTGCGATAATAAGCGTGGAGTTTCAAGTGCCTTTCTCTCCGGTCATCTCGTGCAACCATGCGGCGTGTCGTGGCGCCCGTTTAGTCCTGCTCCATTCATCCAGCATTTCGTCTGCCACATCCTTGAGCTGCTTCATCTGTTCCGGTGTACCAATATCGAAGGCCAGTTCTATCCTATGACCGTTGGGGTCATGAAAATAGATTGATTGAAAGATGCCATGATGCGTGGGGCCAAGCACATCAATCCCGATCGCTTCGAGATGGGCTTTGGCATCCATGAGCTTTTCCAGGGATGCAACACGAAAAGCTATGTGCTGGACCCAGGCGGGCGTATTGGCATCGCGCCCCATCTCCGTGTGCGTAGGAAGCTCGAAAAAGGCTAGGACATTACCGTTACCAGCATCGAGAAAGACGTGCATATATGGATCTGGTTCCCCGGTAGACGGGACCGTGTCCTCCGCGATGGCCAGCTGGAACTCCATACCCAGCGCTTTGCGATAGAAATCGACCGTCTCCTTTGCGTCCTTGCAACGATATGCGGCATGGTGGACACCTTGTAACAATGAAGTGGTCATGAGGCGCCCTCCCCGGTCATAAGCGCACCGCGGCGAATCTGATCGCGCTCCATACTTTCGAACAGCGCCTTGAAATTGCCCTCACCGAAACCTTCGTCGCCCTTGCGCTGAATGAATTCGAAAAACATCGGGCCAACCTGTGCTTCGGCAAAAATCTGGAGCAGGAGGCGCGACGCTTCGCCTTTCGTGGTGCCGTCAAGCAGGATGCCTCGGGCCTTCAACGCCGCGACATCCTCGCCATGACCGGGCAGGCGCACATCGAGCATCTCGTAATAGCTGTTGGGTGGAGGCGCCATGAAGGGCACGCCACATTGCTTGAGCCGGTCCCAGCAGGCCAGGAGATCATCGCAGGCCAGGGCGATATGCTGGATTCCCTCACCATTAAATTCGCGTAAGAATTCCTCGATCTGGCCCTTGCGGCTTTCGCCCTCTTCGTTGAGCGGGATGCGGATCTTGCCATCGGGCGCGGTCAGCGCCTTCGACGTCAGGCCGGTATATTCGCCCTTGATATCGAAATAACGGATCTCGCGGAAATTGAAGAGCCGTTCATAAAAACCCGCCCAATAGGACATACGCCCGCCATAGACATTGTGCGTCAGGTGATCGATATTCGTAAAACCTGCGCCGCGTGGATAACGTTCGACTCCGGGCTGATATTCGAAATCGATGTCGTAGATGGTCAGGGATGCATCACCGCCACGCGCATCGCCCTCATATCGGTCGATGAGATAGATGATCGAATTGCCGATACCGCGAATGCCCGGAATCACTAACTCCATCGGGCCGTGCGGCACCTGCACCGGTTCGGCACCCTGAGCAAGCAGGTGATCATATGCCGATTTCGCATCGCGCACCCGAAAACCCATGCCGCAAGCGCTCGGCCCATGCTCGCGCGCAAAGAACCAGGCTGGCGAAAGCGGCTCGTAATTGGCAATGAAGTTGATCCCGCCCTGGCGCCAAAGCTGCACGTCCTTGGATCGATGATTTGCAACATGGGTAAAGCCGACTACCTCGAAGATGGGCTTCAGCATGCCCCTCTCCGGCGCGGAGAATTCGATAAATTCGAATCCGTCGAGGCCTACAGGGTTCTCAAAAAGATTGGTCATGTTTGCTCCCACTTGATTACCCGGCAGCCGCCCGTCCCTTTTTATCAAAATAGGCGCGCGTACCGCGATGAATAGCCATATCGCGGGGCAAGACCTCATGCGCTTCGATGTCGGGCTGATCGGCCACGTGCTGGTAAAGCGCACCAAAATCCTGATAGCAATCCTCAAGCAGCTTCTCGAAACTGTCGATCACGAAATAGCTCTGCTGGAAATCGTCGATGATGTATCGGGTCTGCATGACCCGTTCGAGATCGAGCCGGATGCGGTTGGGTGATGGATCTTCGAGGCAGAAGACGCTTTCCTGTGGCGAGGAAAGGATACCGGCGCCATAAATGCGTAGGCCATCTTTCGTATCGATGAGGCCGAATTCTACCGTATACCAATAAAGACGCGCGAGATTGTGTAGCTGGTCCTGACGCATCGCGCGCTGACCGCCCTTGCCATAGGCTTCCATGAAGGCGGCAACTACAGGCTGCGCGAGCATTGGCACATGCCCAAATATATCATGAAAGATATCCGGTTCCTGGAGATAATCGAACTCGGATTCAGGACGAATGAACGCACCGGCAGGGAAACGACGATTGGCGAGATGGTCGAAAAAGACATTGTCGGGGACGATGTCAGAGACAGGTACAATGCGCCATCCGGTGAACTTTTCCAGCCGATCAGATAAGAGTTCCATATCAGGGATGCCCCGATCTGAAAGCTGGAGCTTATCCAGGGCGGCCAGAAATGCCTCACACGCACGTCCTGGCAATACTTTACTCTGGCGCGCGAACAGGCGGTTCCAGCGGTCATGCTCCTCGGTGGAGTAGCTCTCCCATCGCTGGTCGATAGTGAAATCATCATTCTTTGGCGCGTTCGCATACCGGTTCTTTGGTTGCTTGGTTGCATTGCCCATCACGCACCTCCTTCGGTATAGCCATTTTACACCATTTTTTATGAAAAATCTGTTTTACTCTTCGCGTTAGAGTGATCGATCCGATTACATCAGATCGGCGCCGAAGAGCTAAGGTCAGCGTTGTTTCCGGCGTGTGCGATGGCTTCATCGGCAATCGCATGTTCGAGGAATTTCTGCGGCAGGTCTGGTTCATGCTGGAAGGGAGCTGCGTCATACGTCAAGGCCAAGCTGGAACTGACCCTGCACAATCTCCACGATAGGGGCGACCTGCATCAGCTTGTCCGGGAAGTCGTGGCGTCCGTCACCATGTCCCGCGACGAGGACGGGCGCATGTGCGCCGAGGTGGCCACGTGGCTGGATCATTTCACGGTGGATGAGGGGCAACAACCCTTGGGGGCTGTCGCGATTGGTAGGGAGGAGGGACTTGAATAACCCTCTGTAAATATTTGATAATTTTGCAAATATTTCAGGAGCGTGCTTGGCGAGGCCCCCGATTAGGCCCGAAAAATTCTGGCCTAATCGGCACTCGAACCGCCGACTTTTTACGTCTGTTGGCGGTTGCTGGCGTGTAATATATCAATGTCTGCCACGATCTGAAACGAGCGTCAAACAAGCAACCAGCAACGCGAGAATGTCAGGTCGCGACCGAAGGGAGCGGCCTCCCCATTGGGTGGGTGGCGGGCAAATGAAGTGGCCGCCCCTGTTCAGGGCGGCCTCCATCATCGGCGGTTATGCCGCCTCCTTCACTTCCTCGTGGTTCGCCAGTTGGTGCAGATAGGCCACGGCGCGTTCGGCGTGCGCGGCGGCCTGGACGATTGCGCGAGTGTCATTCTGCAAAACCTTGATCCAGCTTGCGATATAGCTGGCATGATCCGGGCGCGGCTCGATGGCTAGCCCAAGGTCGGCGGCAACGAATGCTGCACCCAATTCGGCGACAAGTTCCTCGCGGGCGTAACCCTCATCGCCCCATTTCTCACGGCCAAAGCTGCGATTAAGGCGGGTCTTGTGGCGAGTCCAATGCACGGTTTCATGGCCCCTTGTGGCGTAATAGCTTTGGGCATCGTGGAATGCTGCGAAGGGCGGAAGCTGAATGCGGTCATCGGCTAGCATGTAGTAGGCGCGGTTCCCGCCATGGTTCACGGTTGCGGGTATGCTGGCAAAATAGGCCTCGGCGGCTGCGATGCGTTCGGCCTCGGGTGCTGGTTCGGGGACGATATGGAACCGCTCGGGCAGGTCGTCGATCTGCGCCACGTTGAACACGGTGTAGGTTTTCAGGAAGCTAAAGCCCTGTTCCTTGTCCTCGCCGCTGGTTTCGTCGCGAACGGTTTTGCTGCTGTCACCATAATAGACAATGGTTGCCCCGCTTTCGCCCTTGCGCACCTGCGCGCCCATTGCTTGGGCCTGTCGGTAGGTCATCCATGACGGGCTGGCAAAGCCGGACGCCTGCGCCTCGATCCACAAGAGAAGAACATTGATCCCGCGATAGGGCTGGCCGGTGGCGCGCAAAGGGCGGGCCTGCCCCGATGCGGCCATATCGCCGCCGTTCCATGGTTTTAGCCATGGACGGGTGCCCTGTTCCAGCTCGGCCCGAATGCGGTCGGTGATGCGGCTATGCGGGTCTTGCTTGGTGGCTTGCTTGGTCATGGTGGTTACTCCCTTCCAATCCGCGCAGGGGTCATGCCGCGCATGACCCCTGCCGACCCGGCGAGGGGCAGAGAGAGTGGGGGCAAGGTCCGGTGCCGGGGGTGGTGCGGGCGCAACGAAGTGAGCCACGGCCCCAAAGCGGCACCTTGCTGGGAGAGAGAGGCAGCGCCTCTTTCTTCCGTGAGAAGGGAAAGGTTGCGCCGCTGGCGGCGCTCGTCAGAGGGCGGGCCTACCCGCACTATCCTGAGTAGGACTGGTTCTATTCACTGCACAAACTGCGGTGATTAGCGCGATTATTCGCCGCAGGCGGTGAGTAAGAGGTGGTAACAAGCGGCAGAAATATTCCTGATCGGTAACACATCAGGCCGAAGTGCCGTCAATCCGCCATATATTCCCGTTCGGTAATTCCGAACTTGCAAATTGCCGCAATTTTCCATAATGTCCCGCTCGGTAATATGGATGGCATCGAACTTGGACTCATCGTGCGCCGCGAACGCAAGGCGCAAAAGCTGAAGCAGGCAGAGCTTGCGGCGGTGAGCGGCGTTGGCATTCGCTTCATTGTCGATCTCGAAGCAGGCAAGCCAACGCTCCAACTTGAAAAGGTACTGCACGTCGTCAAGACACTTGGCTGCGACATTGTGATTACGCCGCCAGCGGGTGGCGCAT
Organism: Sphingobium sp.; assembly: GCA_039934655.1. GTDB lineage: Bacteria > Pseudomonadota > Alphaproteobacteria > Sphingomonadales > Sphingomonadaceae > Sphingobium. The sequence continues at coordinate 4,368 of JBDTLS010000085.1, read as the reverse complement.
GAGCAACCGGCTTAACGTTTGGTGGGATGGCCGCGTCACCGGCTGCCTCTATCTTGGCGCTGACGGCGACACGCAATTCGCTTATGACGCGGCATGGCTGGCCGATGCTACGGCACCGGCCTTATCCTTCTCATTGCCCAAGCAGGCCGAGCCGTTCAACCGCCGTGCTTGTCAGCCATTTTTCGGCGGTATCCTACCAGAGGAAGGCCAGCGCACCGCCATTGCTCGCGCGCTTGGTGTATCTGCCGACAATGAATTCCGGCTGCTCGAATATCTTGGCGGCGAAGTCGCGGGCGCGCTGACACTCTTGCCAGAAGGCGAAACGCCAGCCCTGCCCAGCGCCACCGCTCCAAAACTGCTCAACGATGATGACCTCATCAAACTGCTCGATCATCTTCCCATACGCCCCATGCTGGCGGGCGAAGACGGGCTGCGGCTGTCGCTGGCGGGAGCGCAATCCAAGCTGCCGGTGCTGGTGATCGATGGCCAAATCGCATTGCCAGCGCCGGGGCAACCAACCAGCCATATTCTGAAACCGCCCATTGCCCGGTTCGCGGGCACCACGGAAAACGAATATTTCTGCATGTCTCTGGCCCGCGCGGTCGGGCTGGATGTTGCGCCGGTCGAAATGCGCACGGTTGCCGGGCGATCCTTCCTGCTGATTACCCGCTATGACCGGGCGACCAGCCCAGCGGGCGAAGTCACACGCCTTCACCAAGAGGATTTCGCGCAAGCTCTCGGCGTCCCTTCGCACCGCAAATATGCCAGCGAAGGCGGGCCGAACTTCCCGGACTGTTTCGCCCTGCTGCGCCGCGCCGCCACGCGCCCGCCGCGCGAAATCCTGAAACTGTTGGACGCAGCAATCTTCAACCTGATCATTGGCAACGCCGATGCCCATGCCAAGAATTTTAGCCTGCTGCATAAGGATGAAGCGATTACGCTCGCGCCGTTCTATGATCTGCTCTCAACGGTCCTCTACCCGGAACTGTCGCCCAAGCTGGCTATGAAGATTGGCGGAAAGGCCGTTCTGGAGGATATAGAGGCCCGCCACTGGGAGCGGTTCGCCGCCGATGCGCAGCTTGGTGCGCCGTTCGTGCGAAACCGTGTGGGGCAATTATGTGATGCCATCATCGCCGGGATTGAAACGAAACTGGGGGACGCACTGGCTCAGGCAGATTTTTCGTCCGTAAAGGCCATCATTCGCGGGCGCGCGATAGACCTTCACCGCACTTTCTAATCGGGGCAGCATTCACGCGGGTGTGGCATCGGATTGTGTTCGACCTAAGCACAATCCCATCAAGCCGCCCGCGCCCCTGCCGCCTTTGCCAGTGCCTGCTCGCTCCATTGATTGAGGCTTACACCCGCCAATTCTGCCGCCCGCACGGATGCTGCGTGAACGAGCGGATCAACGCGCAGCATCAGTTTCCCCGAATAGGGGCGCTCGGGCGTTTTTCCGGCGCTAGCGCAGGTCGCGACATAATCGTCCACGGCCTCATGAAAGGCTGCGACAAGATCGCCTACCGTATCGGCATGAAAGCCCACCACGTCACGAATGCCCGCGATGCGCCCAAAGAAAATGCCGTCGTCCGCGTCAAATTCGATGCGGGCGCTATAGGCCTTATACGTCAAAACATTCCCGCTCATGGCGTCACTCCTAACAAAATCAGATAATCGCGGGCATCGCGCACCTGATAGCGTTTGGCCTCTTTGGCCGGGTGTGGGCGATGAAAACTGGCAACTATCCCGTCACGGGAAAACCGCACTCGCGAGCCGCTACCCTCGATCACCACGCACCCAACCGCCAGCAGCAGCCCTTCAATCGCCGCCCATTCCAAGGTTCCCGAAACGGGGTTCCTGAAAATGGCAGCCAGTGTTTTAGCGTGCTTGCTGTTCATGCAATCATATAGTGATAGCGCAGCGAATAATGCAAGCACTTTCCGATAGCAAATTCAGCATCGCATTCGGATATGTCGCGCGACTGGAAGCCGCTGGAGCGCGGCGATCTAGCAAAAATGTTGGCCGAGCGCCTGCTGCGTCTCGACCTCGTCATCCTCGATGAGCTCGGCTATCTGCCGTTCAGCCCATCAGGTGGGGCATTGCTGTTCCACCTGCTCAGCAAACTATACGAGCGCACCAGCGTCGTCATTACCACCAACCTCAGCTTCAGCGAATGGGCCGCTCGGCTTTGGCATGATCCCCCGGATCATGCGCCGCCTGCGCTGTTCGGTGATGCCAAGATGACCACCGCCCTACTGGATCGGCTCACCCACCATTGCCACATCCTCGAGACTGGCAACGACAGCTTCCGGTTCAGAGCCAGCTCTGCTGCCCCCCAAACCAGAAAGGAAAAATCCAACACTTGACCCAACACCCGCAACGCGGGACATACCTTCCAACCGGGTCACTTCTCGATGAAAACCACGGGTCAACTCTCAGTGCAAATCAACAGGGTATGGGCGATGCAAACCGTCATCTTCCTAACCGGGATCGCCGCAATGCGGCGTCACCACTCTCAAGTACGCAAATGCCTACGGGCCACGTTTTTTAACGGGGTATCATGCCTCCAATAAGCTATCGGCCGCGACCCTCCTGCCGCCTCCATAACACGACCCGTTTCTACCGCGCACCACGGGAATCGCTTCAGATGAACGCGCCATTTTGTCGGATGAGGGTTTCGAGGTAGTTGGGGTCGAGATTTGCGCGTTTTCTGCGGACTTTGAGGCTATGCGTGTTGTCGGGGTTACGCACGAGGTTCATGGCGATATGTTTGACGACGGCCATATTTTGGGGGCCGTGTCCGGATCGCAGTCGGGCGAGGTCATCATGGAAGACGACATCGAGTACCCAGTGGAGCCGGTTTTCGATGTGCCAGTGGGCTCAGACGGCGGCGGCGAATGCGGGGGCGTCGAACTTGGCGGAGGACAGGTAATAGCGCCGTTCGCGGCTGACATGGCCCTGATGTTCGGTGCAGGTTTCGACCATGCCTATCATGTAAAGCCCGTAAAAGCGTGGTTCATCGGTGTAACGACGGTCTGAGAACAGCCAGTTCGTCTCATGGCAGACCATGTGGCGGCGTTCCTCAATCCGGCCATGATCGCCGTCAACTGTCTCATGAACGGGCTGGATCATCTCGGCTGGCGGGCTCGCAAAAAAGTCGACCACATCGGGTGGAGCGCCGGGTGATTGTCTCGGCAATCGCGGTCTGCGTGCCCATTGCATCGATGGTGACTAGACCACATGTTCGCCTGAGGTCGGTGCTTCCGAGCTCGTAATATGCGGGACCGAGGTTGCCCGGGCGGTTCCGGTGCGACCTCCTGCATGGAGGCGAACGATGAACCAGTTGGTGAAGTATGTGGGCCTTGATGTCCACAAGGACACGATAGCGGTTGCGGTGGCGGAAGACGGCAAGCGTGCCATGCGATGGTATCCCGTGCACAAAGGGCAGAAAACGCCACAAAAAGTCCAACCGGTGAAGCCCCCACAGCCGGATCTCGACAAAATCATCCATCTCGCAAAGCGTCGCACACAGCACCAAAAGCACCGCCTCGCGCAGCGGATACAGCACCCGCCACCCCTCGCGGTGATCCTTCAACGCCGAAAAATGATCGAGAAGCGATGGTGACGATAACGGCATGACTGGCTCCAAACTGTAAAGCCACCCTTGAATCTCCAAAGCTCATAGTCCGCTAGTCTCGTTCATCTGAAGCGATTGTCGTGCCGCGCACAGGCGGGCCTAGCCCGGGACAGTTTTTTAGGATATCACGCTCCATGCGCGTGCGATCCAACTCGCGCTTCAACTTCGTGATCTGCGATGCCTGATCAGTCGGCGATGGCAACGGCGCAATCGTACCTGCCGTCACCGCTTGCGAAAGCGGCCCACTGCGTATCGACCGCTGCCATGCCCGCAGCATCGACGGCATAATACCAACTTCTGCCGCAATATGGGCCAACGGCCGACCACTGCTTTCCAGTAGCGCAACCGTCTCGCGTTTGAACTCGGGCGCGAATACCCGCTTCTGTGTTGTCATCATTACACCTTTCTTGCCCCGAAGAACTTAGCAAAGGTGTCCACTAAAACGGGGGAATATCACCTTCGCTTCAGCTCGGTTCGGACATCTGGAAAAGCCCTTCCGGATCGTCCGAACCCTAAATCACGGCCGTCTATTCTAATCGCCGGATTTCTGTGTAAACAGGGCGGGATGGAGGGAGAGCAGAACTCGATTTATCCTGCGCAGCGGGCGGCAAGCAAAGGATCGCTTCATGCAGGATGATGTCGTCTGGGCCGCACGCCTTCAAACCCATGCCGACCGCATCAGGTCCAGCGGAGCGCTCGGCAAGTCGGTCCACATCAACCGTCTGTTCGATTTT
>JBDTLS010000084.1:0-10811 GCA_039934655.1 Sphingobium sp. | reverse complement strand
TTCACATGTTTTTACACGTTTATAGGCTAACTGGTGTGATGATCGCCGGGCGTCGTTAGTCGCAGGCGCAGTGCAGTTTCCACCCCAGCCACGCCGAGATCAGGCACATTGCCGCCGCGAACAACAACTGATTCGTTACGTCGATGCCGCCAAGGCTCATGCCCAATGTGATGACTGACCCCGCCACCATCGCGCCCGAATTGACGATATTGTTGGCGGCGACGGTGCGCGCTGCATGGCTTTTTGGCACAGTTGTCGTCAGAAATGCGTAAAGCGGCACAACGAACATCCCGCCGGAAATCGCAATGCCCAACAGCGTCGCGAGCAACAGCAACGCATGGGGGTGTACGACAAAGTCGTTCAGCGTCATCAGGCCGTTGTGGGCCGTGCCGCTGTCCCAAATGCGGCAGACGACATGAAACGCGACAACGAAGCCGCCCATCACGATCACGGATGCGGGCGCAAAACGCGCCGATACCCGTCCGCCGAGCATACGGTTGACCGCAACCGAGCCAATTGCGATGCCGACCGAAAATATCGCGAGAAACAGGCTGGCGACAGCCTTGTCCGCTTCCAGCACATTCTTGACCAGCGGCGGAAACTGGATGAACAACACGGTTCCGATCGTCCAGAAAAAGCTGATCGATATGATCGCAAGGAACAAGCGGCTGATGTGCATGGTGCCACGCACCAGCGTGATGGACGAACGGATGATATGAAAATCGAGCGGATCGACATCTCCCAGGGGTGGCGCGGTCGGCACCTGTCGCCCCACCGCATAGCCGACCAGCGCAATAATCAGCACCCCAATAGCAGCGATTTCCACCGGGATCAGCCCCGCCAATATCGTACCGGCCAGAATCGCCAGATAGGTGCCCGCCTCGACCAGACCAGTACCGCCCAGCACCTCATCATCGGCCAGATGCTGCGGCAAAATCGCGTATTTGATCGGGCCGAAGAAGGTCGAATGCACCCCCATCGCAAACAGCGCCAGCAACATTAGCGGGATCGCCAGCAAGTGGATGCTCAGACCGAGCCAAGCCAAAGCCAATCCGGTCGCTCCAACAGCCATGATGCCAATTTCGGCCAGTTTGATCAGGCGGATCATCACCGCCTTGTCGCGCTGGTCCGCCAGTTGACCCGACAGCGCCGAAAACAGGAAAAAGGGCAGAATGAAAACGCCGGTCGAAATGGCGCTGAACCATGTTTCGGCGCGGGGATCATTATACACCGTGTAGACAACGAACAGCACCATCGCGTTCTTGAACAGGTTGTCGTTGAACGCGCCGAGCATCTGGGTAACGAACAGGGGAGCGAAACGCCGCTGGCTCAACAGCCGGAGGGAGGCCTTCATGATATGGGCAACATCCTGATCGTTTCGGGTCCGACCGGATGCTGTGCCCCGGCGCTGGCGTCTTAGCGGTTGGTGGGGCGCGTGTCCAACGCGGCGTGGTGCCGCGCTTGATTCCGCTGACTGGCGGCCACTCTTGTCACGCCAGTCTTGTCAGGGCCGTGCGGCTGTGGCAGGCGGGAACAATGCTCAATGTGCCGAACATCTTAACGCTGTCGCGGATATTTTCCGTGCCATTGTTGGTTATGTTGTTGTGGCCTGCGGAACAGGGCCATGAATGGCGCACGGGTTATGCGCTGGCGTGGCTGCTCTATTGCCTGATGGGGATTACCGATTATTTCGACGGTTATGTGGCGCGCACGCGCGGCACCGTATCGAAACTCGGCATTTTCCTGGATCCGATTGCCGACAAGATCATGGTCGGGGCGGTCATCCTGATGCTGGCTGCGACACGCGATATCCGGGGAATTCATATCATCGCGGCCCTTGTCATTTTGCTGCGCGAGATTGCGGTGTCCGGTCTGCGGGAATTTCTCGCGGGGTTGCAGGTGTCGGTGCCGGTATCGGCGCTTGCCAAGTGGAAAACGACATTCCAGCTCGTGGCGCTCGGCGCATTGATTCTTGCGGGCGCCGTGCCGCAATATCATTTTGTCGAACAGTTCGGGCTGTGCACCTTATGGTTTGCCGCGATTTTGACGTTGATAACCGGATGGGATTATCTGCGCGTCGGCATAAAGCACATGGACTGACGGCGCGGTGCCGATGTTACAGCTGGAAATCCTTTATTTCGCGTGGGTGCGTGACGCGATAGGCCGCGACGGAGACCGGATCGATCATCCCGGTGCCGGTGCAAGCATCTCGGATGTGGTGGCGATGCTGGCGGCGCGGGACGAAGGCTATGCGCAGGCATTTGCGGACAGGGACCGGCTGCGCGCTGCGCTGGATCAACAATTCGTGCCGCTGGACGCTTTATTGGGCGATGCGACGGAGCTGGCGTTATTTCCGCCCGTGACCGGCGGATGATTTCGATAACGGTCGGGGAAGCGGATTTTGACGCCGCCGCGCAGATTTTCGCGCTGGAAGCACTGGGTGGCGGTGCGGTCGCCAGTTTCACCGGGCTTGTCCGGGGCGAGGGCGAGCTTGTTTCCATGCGGCTCGATCATTATCCGGCGATGACACAGGCGCAGATTGCGCGCATCGCGGATCAGGCAAACGCACGCTGGCCGTTGCTGGGCATCAGCATCATTCACCGCGTCGGGGAACTCAAACCCGGCGAGCGCATTGTGTTCGTTGGCACTGCATCAAGCCATCGCGCCGCCGCGCTCGAAAGCTGCGCCTTTCTGATCGACTGGCTCAAGACTTCTGCGCCCTTCTGGAAGCAGGAACGCTTTGCCGACGGAAGCACCCATTGGGTGGAAGCAAAGGCGCAGGACGATATGGCGCGGGACCGCTGGGATCATCCGGTCAAATGAGCGCACGCATCGCGCAGCAGATCGCTGAGCAAGCGAAACTCCGCTTCGCGCGGGCTGTTGCGGCGCCACACCAGCGCAATATCGCGAAACGCATGTTCTGCCTTTAGCGGACGGGCGCTGATGCTCGTATGATCGAGTATGCCGCCACGGATCGCCATCTCTGGCAATAAAGTCAGCCCCAGCCCATTGTCGACCATCTGCACCAGTGTATGGAGCGATGTGCCCATCATCCGCGCTTCGGCGCGCAATTCCGGGCGATTGCAGGCGGCCAGTGCATGATCCTTCAGGCAATGCCCGTCTTCGAGCAGCAACAGCCGGGTTTCGTCGATGCTGGCGGGCAGAATATATGCCGGTGGATCGCGTGGATCGTCTTTCGGGAATGCGACAAACAGCCGGTCGCTGAACAGATGCGCGCTTTCCACTTCGCCCGTGGCATATGGCAGGGCCATCAGCACACAGTCCACATGCCCGTGGCGCAAGGAATCGATCGCCGCCTGACTGGGTTCCTCGCGCAGATAGAGCTTGAGGTCGGGCTTGTCTTTACGGAGCTTTGGCAACAATTGCGGTAGCAGAAACGGCGCAATCGTCGGGATGACGCTCATGCGCAAATCGCCGGTCAAGGGCGTTCCCGCCGCCTGTGCTATCGATGCGAGATCCTCTGCCTCGCGCAGTACGCGATAGGCTTTCTCGACAATGCGCTCGCCCAACGTGGTGAAACGCACGACGCGGCGGGTGCGTTCGACCAGCATAACACCGATCAGCGATTCCAGCTCGCGTATCCCGGCCGACAGGGTGGACTGCGTAACGTAGCAGCTCTCTGCCGCCTTGCCAAAATGCTGATGCTCGCGCAACGCCACCAGATATTGCAACTGCTTGAGGGTAGGCATGTAGTTGGACATTAATCGCCCCTTTCACTCAACTCATATGATATAATCGTTTATGACGATCATGAAAGAGCAATAGCGGCGTATTTCCAAAAGACCCGGCGGTGCGTATCTGGAAATTTGAGCGGGTGAGTGTTATATCCAACGCTTGGAACAATGAGGGACAGAGCATGATCGGCTCGCTAATCGCTTATCTAGATTCTATCAAAGCGCGGGACCCTGCGCCGCGATCGCGCGCCGAAATCTTGCTCTATCCGGGTGTGTGGTCGGTTGCGTGGCATCGACTGGCCCACGGCCTGTATAACTGGCGGCTGTTCTTCCTGGCGCGTCTGGTCAACCATGTCTCGCGCTTTCTGAATGCGAATGATATTCACCCCGGCGCAAAGATAGGGCGCAATTTCTTCATTGATCATGGTTTCGTAGTGATTGGTGAAACGGCCGAGATTGGCGACAATGTCACCATTTATCAAAATGTTACGCTGGGCGGAACCGACCCCGCCAACGGCATTGCCGGCAAACGGCATCCGACATTGGAAGAAGGCGTCATCATCGGGTCGGGCGCACAGGTGCTCGGGCCGATCACGGTCGGCGCGCGGGCGCGCATCGGCGCCAACGCGGTGGTGACGAAGGATGTGCCCGAAGGCGCGACGATGGTTGGCATCCCCGCGCGGCAAATGCTGGTCGATGTCACGGCCTATCAACGCGAATTCATGCCCTATGGCACGCCATGCAGCGAGGTGTTCGACCCCACGACGCAAAAGCTCGAACTGCTGCAATGCGAGGTCGAGACGTTGACCAAGCGGCTGGGCGAATTGATTGCCGAGCGCGATGGCAAAAAGCGCAAAACGCCGGTTTCGGAACCAGTTGAGGCCGAACATCTTAAGGAACGCGGCTGCGCCTGATGTCGGGGAACATCACCCCCTTTCCCAAGCCGCGGGGGCACCCCACACAAACCGGATTTGAGCGGCAGGAACTCTCCCGCATCATGGACCTGTATGGCCGCATGGTGTCTGCGGGCCACTGGCGTGATTACGCGATTGATCTGGGCCGTGATGCTGCGATATTTTCGGCGTTTCGCAGGGCGACCGAACGGCCAGAGTTTCGCATCGAAAAGCGCCCGGCGTTGCGGCACCGGCAGGGAATGTGGGCGTTGATCGGGGAGGCCGGATCGGTCCTCAAACGCGGGCAGGAACTGGCGGGCATATTGGCGCCCGTCGAACGCAAGCTGGTGCGCCTGATCGAGAGTTGAGGAGGAAGGCGGGCTTCCCCCTCAATATTCGCTTACTGAACCGTAACCGTGACCGCGCGGCGGTTCGTCGCCCATGCGCTTTCGTCCGAACCCATAGAGGCAGGACGTTCCTTGCCATAGCTGATTGTGGAAATACGCGCGGCATCGACACCGAGCGACGCAAGGTAATTCTTCGCGGAGTTCGCCCGTTTTTCGCCCAGCGCCAGGTTATAGTCGCGGGTGCCGCGTTCATCGCAATGGCCTTCGATCGTGACGCGCACCGCCGGGTTGGCGATCAGCCATTGTGCCTGACTCTGCAGTGTCGCCTGATCCGGTGCGTCAACATCGAACTTGTCGGTGTCAAAGAAGATGCGATCGGCCGCGACGTTGGCGAGGAAATCTTCCTGGCTGCCCTTGACCGGTCCGGTAGGTGCGGTTTCAGCCGGGCGAGCGGTGTCCACCGGTGGCGGCGGCAGTTGCTCGGGTGCCTTTTTAGAGCAGGCCGCTACCGAAACAAGCGCGGTGGCGAGCAAGAGCGAGCGGATCATATTGGGCATGGTTGTTCTCCTGAAATAATGGCCCATGCTTGGGGCGTTTGGTGATACTGTCAAGCGGTATCGCGCGTTTTCTGCCTAATCCTGTTATGGCAAAAGTGGCCCCCATGCCGGGTCGGACCCGCTCAAGGGGGTGGGGATGCGCCGTGCGTTCACGCCGGTCAGATCGACTTGCCACACCTGCGACGCGCCGCTTTTGCCAGAAGAGGTGCGGAAAAATTGCAGCACCCGGCCATTGGGCGACCATGTCGGCGCTTCATCCTGCCAGCCATTGGTCAATATGCGTTCATTGTCGCCGCCCGGCGTCATAACGGCGATGTGGAAATCGCCCGCGATCTTGGTAAAGGCGATCAGGTCGCCGCGCGGGCTCCATTCCGGCGTTGCATAGCGCCCGCCGCCGTGGCTGATGCGCTGCTGGTTCGACCCGTCGGCATTCATGACATAGATTTGCTGGGTGCTCGAACGGTCGCTTTCAAACGTGATGCGAGTGCCGTCAGGCGAATAGCTGCCGCCGACATCGATGCCGGGCGAGGTGGTCAACCGCACCGGCTTGCCTCCGCTCGCAGGCACGCGATAAATGTCCGTATTGCCCGCGATCGCCATCGAAAACAGGATATTGCGGCCATCGGGCGACCAGCGCGGGGCAAAGGTGGGGTTGCTGCTTTCCGTCACCAGCCGCTGCTTGTGGGTGGAGACGTCATACACGAAAATACGCACGCGCTGCTGAATGTAACTGACGTAAAGCAGCGATCGATTGTCGGGCGAAAAGCGCGGGGTCAGCGCAATCGACTGGCCATTGGTGATAAAGCGATGATTGGCACCGTCACTGTCCATGATCGCGAGCCGCTTGATGCGTGCGTCCTTTGGCCCACTTTCGGCGATATAGGCGATCTGGCTGTCGAAAAACGGGCTTTCGCCGGACAGACGCGCATAAATGGCATCGGCGCATTTGTGCGCAGCCCGGCGCCAGTCGGCGGGGGCAACGACAAAGCCCTTGCGCGTGAGTTCCGACTTGCCGCCGATATCATAGAGATAACAACCCACCGTCAGGTCGGCATTGCCGCCCGATGAACGTACAAAGCCATGCACGAGCGCCTCATAGCCCGCCCATGCCTCATAATTCGGTGCCGTCACCTCCGCCATGCCGACGGTGCGCATACCGTAGGGGCCGGATGGCGCGAACAGGCCGCTGCCTTTCAGATCTGCGGCGATAACCTCGGCGATTTTCGCGCCCAGCTCGCCCGTCGTTCCCGCCGGTGTGGCAACCGATTGGGTGGTCGGCATGGCGGGAACCGCGATTTTCAGGTCATTGTTGATGTCGCCGGTCACATCGACGCTCAATTGCGCGGATACAGGTAGGCTCATGCAGGCGAAGAGTGCCGCGAGTGTGAGCCGGGTGCCGATAGCTGTCATCCTCATTGTGCTTTCCTAGCATAAACGCTGAGCGGCTTCAGCCACTTCCATTGATCATAATATTGCGGCGGCAAATTCTGAAATGGGGATGCCTGCATCACCGCCTGTACGGCGCGTTCCTTGTAGAGGTTGACCTGCGGCTGGTTGCTGTCGGTCACGCCGGTCACATCGATGACCTGCGGGGTGCCGATGACTGCACCGCTGCGATCGAGCCGAACCTCCAGCAAGGCGACCAGCTTTTCGACATCCGCACCTGATGGCAAACGCAGGCGCGGATAGATCTGGCGGCTGATTTCATCATTGAGTGCACGGGCGGCGACCGAACTCATCTTTGCGCCCGATGGTGCGGCGGGTTTTGGCGATGGCGATGGCGATTCTGTGGCTATGCCTTTCAGGAAATCCGGCCCCAGCAGTGGACCCTTGTTGCGCTGACCACTGCCCTTGGCGGTGGCGGTTTTGGGGGGCGTGGCTTTGGTGGGCTGAGCTTTTTTGGGTGTTGCTTTGGCGGGGACGGGCTTTTCGGGCGCGGGCTTCCTGGGTGCAGGTTTGGGCACGGGGGCCGGAGCCTCTACCTTCGGTACTGGCCGGGGCGTGGGTTCAGGCTGCGGCGCGGGTGTTTCGGGTTCCGCTTTGGCTTCTTCCGCCGGGCCTTGTTCGGGCGCGTGCGCTGCGGGCGGGGGCTGCGTCGCGACTTGCGGAGCGGCGGATTCGAGCGCAACCTTGTCGACGATCGAAACATCCATCGGCGGGTTATTGAGCTTCAATGGTTGGGGCCGCGCGAAAAGCCCGAGCGAAAGGATGCCAAACAGCAGCACATGCCCGGCACTTGCGACACCAAAGCCGATTTTTTCCGCGCGTTCCATCAGGGGTTCTGCTTATCGCCGCCCATGTTAACGGCCGCTTGCCGCTTCATCCGACGATGAACTAACCAGCGCGACCTTGTTGAGGCCAGCGCGGTTCAGCTCGCCCATCACGCGCATGACCTGCCCGTAATCGAGCTTGGCATCGGCGCGCAGATAGATTTGCGGCGGTTCCGCGCCCGCAATTGATGCTATCTCGTCAAGTGCCGTCACAAGGCTCGCTTCATCCAGTTGCTTGTCGTCGAGGAACAGCGCGCCATCGCCGCGGATCGTCACGACCGTTGGCTTCTTGTCCGCATCGAGGCTTTTGGCGCGGCTATCGGGCAGCTTGACCGGCACGCCCGTCACCAGCAACGGCGCCGTCACCATGAAGATAATCAGCAGCACCAGCATCACGTCCACCAAAGGCGTGACGTTGATGTCCGCCATCGGCGCGCGCTTGCCCTTGCCGCGCGCGGATGGGGGCGCTCCCATCGCCATTATGCGCCTTCCATCTCGCGGCTCAACGTGGCGTAAAACGCGTCTGCAAAACGGTGCAGGCGCGCTTCCAGCCGGTTGATGGCGTGACTGAACCGGTTGTAGGCGATGACGGCGGGAATAGCCGCAAACAGGCCAATCGCGGTCGCGAACAACGCTTCCGCTATACCGGGGGCCACCACGGCAAGGCTGGTGTTCTGTTGCGCCGCGATGTTGGTGAAGCTGCGCATGATGCCCCACACCGTGCCGAACAGGCCGACGAACGGCGCGACGCTGCCAATCGTCGCCAATATGTTCAGCCGGTCGGAAAGCGTATCGATCTCATGGGCCACGGCGCTGCTCATAGCGGTTGACAGGCGATCCCGCGTGCCATCGCGGTCGATGGTTTTGCCGCTGGTCGAATTGCGCCATTCCGCGACTGCGGCGGCCAGCACTTTCGCGCTCGGCAAATCGGCTTGCCCACGCGTTTTGTGGAACAGGTCAATGTCCTCGGTCCGCCAGAATTCTTGCTCGAAGTCGGTACATAACTGACGTTTGTTGCGCAGCGTAAAACCAAAACTGATGATGATTGCCCACGTCCAGATGCTGGCCAAAAACAGCCCGATCATGACGAATTTGACGATGATGTCGGCCTGCAAAAACAGCGTGAACGGCGACAGGCTGACCGCTGGCGCGGCGAGGGTTGAGATGGCGAGGATCATGCGGGTAAATCTTTTCCTTCGGCAAGGCAGTTGAATATCGCGCGCCACGGCTCCGGCTGGCGCTTGGGCCGACCCTTGGGCGTCATATAAGCGGCAGTCACATCGGCAAGGGTCAGCGTTTCGCTGCCGCGCATGATCGTCTGGTTGATCGCGCATGTCGCGGCGCCCACCCCGATTACTTTGCTGACCACGATCAGATCATCATCAAGCCGGGCGGGACGGCGATAGGAAATCGTTACTTTGGCGACGGCATAGACGCCGTCACCGCGATCCAATGTGCCGCGCTGGTCGATCCCGGCGACGCGCAGCATGTCCGACCGGGCACGCTCCATAATGCGCAGGTAATTGGCGTGATAAACGATCCCACCCGCGTCGGTATCCTCAAAATACACGCGCGCCGGGAAATAATGAATGCCGTCGATAAACCGGCCGGATGCGGGAACCGGCAAATCAGGGGGAAGAGCCAAATCAGGGGGAACGGGCTGTGCAGTCATCGCGCCCCATGTAGCGGAGGCGCGAGTCGATGGTAAAGGCCGAAATCGCCGCTATGGCCGGTAATTTCCAAAATCGGTGGCAGTCCGCCTTAGCTATCGAACAGTCCGTCCTGCTCGTCGCCCGGCGGATTGAGGCCGAGATGTTTCCATCCCATCGCATTGAGGCAGCGCCCGCGCGCGGTGCGGGCGATGAGGCCAAGCTGGATCAGATAGGGTTCGATCACTTCCTCGACAGTATCGCGTGGTTCTGACAGCCCCGCCGCAAGCGTTTCCACGCCCACCGGGCCGCCCTTGTATATATCGGCGATCATCATCAGATAGCGGCGGTCCATAGCGTCCAACCCCAGCGCATCCACTTCCAGCCGGTTGAGTGCGGCGTCGGCGGTCGGTGCATCGACCTGCCGCGCGCCCGCAACATACGCAAAGTCACGCACCCGGCGGAGCAGGCGCCCGGCAATGCGCGGCGTGCCGCGCGCGCGGCGGGCGACTTCGGTGGCGCCGTCCCTCGTCATCGCCATATCAAGCAGCCGCGCGGCGCGGGTCACGACCTGTTCCAGTTCCTCAACGCTGTAAAATTGCAAACGGACCGGAATGCCGAACCGATCGCGTAGCGGGGTGGTGAGCAGCCCTTGCCGCGTCGTCGCGCCGACCAGTGTGAATTTGGGCAAGTCGATACGCACCGATCGCGCCGATGGCCCTTCGCCGATCATCAGATCGAGCGCACGGTCCTCCATCGCCGGATAGAGGATTTCTTCCACAGCGGGATTGAGGCGATGGATTTCGTCGATGAACAGCACATCGCCTTCGTCGAGATTTGTCAGCAGCGCGGCGAGATCGCCTGATTTGGCGATGACCGGGCCGGATGTCGCGCGGAATCCGACGCCCATTTCCTTGGCGACAATTTGCGCGAGCGTGGTTTTCCCCAGCCCCGGCGGACCAAAGAACAGCACATGGTCGAGCGCCTCACCGCGCCCGCGCGCTGCCTCGATAAAGATGCGCAAATTTTCGCGCGCCGCCTTCTGCCCAATGAACTCATCGAGAGTCTTGGGGCGCAGCGCGGCGTCAACGTCTTCGGCGCGTCGAGCAGGCGTGATCAGGCGTTCTTCGTTCATGCTGTTTCTGCTTTAGCGGCCACCCGCAAATTGGCAACCGCATGTGCAGCGCACCTCCCGGCTTGCCAAGCGTGCTGCGTTGCGTCATAGGCGCGGCAACGACAGGTTCCCAGAGATGGGATGAAAAGGGAACTCGGAAGCGGATTTATCCGTAATCCGGGGCTGCCCCCGCAACTGTAATCGGCGAGTTTGTGTTTCGATATACCACTGGATCGCTCCGGGAAGGTGAAGCGCACATGATGACCCGATAGCCAGGAGACCTGCC
>JBDTLS010000083.1:0-10925 GCA_039934655.1 Sphingobium sp. | reverse complement strand
GCCCCTCGTCACTGGCGAAGCGCCCCCGCCCATGTTCATAGGGCACGCCTTCTATTTCCGGTGTGCGATAACCGATGCAACTGACGATCAGCGATGCGTCGATCGCATAACGCTCACCCGTTCCGTGGCTATTGTATCGCTCATCCAGCGCGGTGCGCTCGACAATCATGCGCTCGACCTTGCCATCTCCTTCGATGGCGACCGGCATAGCGAAGAAATCGAAATCGATGGTGATGGGCTTGGTGATGGGATGCGCGGCAAATTCCCGCAGCAGCGTGACCGATTTGCGTACCCCCGGCTCCAGAAGGGCATCGGCGCCTTCCTCCGGCAGATCGGCGGAATTCACATAGGGCGATGCGCGTTCGAGCTTGCCTAGCTCGCCCAGTTCCTTGGGCGTCATCGCGATCTGGTGCGGGCCGCGACGCCCCAGCAGGGTGATGTGCCGCACCGCCGAGCGGGCAAGCGCATCGAGCGCATGGGCGACAATATCGCTGCCGACGAACTCCGCCGGTGCCTTCGCCAGGATACGCGCAACGTCGAGCGCAACATTGCCATTGCCGACAATTACGACATTACGGCCGTCCAGCGCAGGATTGAGTTCAGCGAAGTCGGGATGGCCGTTGTACCAGCCGACGAACGCCGCGCTGCCGACGACGCCGGGCAAATCATCGCCCGCGATACCGAGCGCCCGGTCATGCGGCGCGCCGGTCGCGAACACCACCGCATCATAGAGGACGCCCAACTCGGCTACGCTGACATCCTTGCCAATGGTAACATTGCCGACAAACCGCACACCGTCGCTCAACGCCACCGCCTCATAACGGCGGGAAACCGCCTTGATCGACTGATGATCCGGCGCAACCCCGGTACGGATCAGGCCAAACGGAACCGGCAAACGGTCGATGATGTCGATCCGCGCGTCGTCGCCAAACAGGGCGCGGCATGATTCGGCAGTGTAATAACCGGCAGGACCGGACCCGATGATTGCAATATGCCGCATCCTGTTCTCCGTTTTCGGGCCAGTGCTGACTTTCCGGCCTGCCTCCACCGATTCTGTGCGGCAGAGTAACGACGTAGAAACTCTCTGCAACAAGAGAAATCGCCTAAAACTCCCGATTTTTTGGTCGGAGAACCTCGTGGCGGAAGCGCCGAAAGCGACACCTTGCCCTTGCCTTTCCCGATCCATGACCCTATAGCGCCGCCTTCGCGCGGGTTTCCTGCGTGATTCTGTATGGGACAGGCCGGCTGTAAGGGCTGCCGTGTTTGTCCGCAAACGTCGGAAATGGTTCGCGTAACCATCCCAACACAAGGAGACGAAAATGCCCAAGCTCAAGACCAAGAGCGGTGTGAAGAAACGCTTCAAATTCACCGCTTCGGGCAAAGTGAAGCACGGCGTTGCCGGCAAGCGTCACCGCCTGATCTCGCATAACGCGAAGTATATCCGCCAGAACCGTGGCACGTCCGTGCTGTCCGATGCAGACGTCGCGCACGTCCGCCTCTGGGCACCCTACGGCCTGAAATAAGGAGTAGAGAGACATGGCACGCGTCAAAAGGGGCACCACCACCCGCGCCAAGCACAAGAATATTCTTGAGCAGGCCAAGGGTTATTATGGTCGCCGCAAAAACACCATCCGCATCGCTCGTCAGGCCGTCGAAAAGGCCGGGCAATATGCGTATCGCGATCGCAAGGTAAAGAAGCGTTCGTTCCGCGCCTTGTGGATTCAGCGCATCAACGCCGCCGTGCGTATGGAAGGCCTGACCTATGGCCAGTTCATGCACGGGCTGAAGCTCGCAGGCGTCGAACTGGACCGGAAGGTTCTGGCCGACATCGCGATGCACGAAGGCGAAACGTTCAAGCTGATCATCGCACAGGCGCAGGCAGCTCTGCCCGCAGCCTGAACCACCGCGAAAACCAAATGAAAGGGCGCCGGGGGCAACTCCGGCGCCCTTTTCCATTTCTGGCACACTGCAAGTTTGGTAAACGATGTTGACCGCCATCCGTGTTGCGGTGCAGTAATTCCCGCGGGGCTGCGAGGCACCTGAACGGCGGGAGGCAGGTTTGAAATATCGTACCGACATTGACGGCCTGCGCGCCATCGCCGTCATGGCCGTCGTGGTATTTCATGCGGGCGTTCAGTCGCTGCACGCCGGTTATCTGGGCGTCGATATTTTCTACGTCATATCCGGCTTTCTGATCACCGGAATAATTCAGCACGAGATTGCCGATAGCGCTTTCAGTCTCGCGGGCTTTTACCGGCGGCGCATCGTCCGCATATTTCCCGCGCTGTTCCTGATGTTGACGGCGGTGCTGGCGGTCGCCTGCCTCGTCGCAATGCCGCCGGATATTGTCAGCATCGCTTCGGCAAGCGCGGCGGCGGCAGGCTTTGTGTCCAACATCCATTTTTGGCTGACCACCGGCTATTTTGACGACGCTGCGCAATGGGCGCCGCTGTTGCATACATGGTCATTGGGCGTCGAAGAGCAATTCTACATCCTCTATCCATTCGTGCTTCTGCTGCTTGCGCGCGGGCGCAAGAATCCCAAATGGGCATTGATAGTCCTGACCGTAATTTCCTTTGGCGTGGCCGTGTACCTCCGCACGCTGCGCAATGAGGCCGATTTTTATCTGTTGCCATCACGCGCATGGCAACTTGGCCTAGGCGCATTGGTCGCCGTCGGCCTGTTCCCCAGATTGCGCGCCTTGCCTGCATTGGGACTGGCGGCAACGGGCCTCGCCATGCTGGTTGCGTCCTTCTTTGTGAAGGTGCCGGAATGGATGATCGAGGGCGTACTGCCATCGGTCGGTGCGGCGCTCGTAATTGCCTATGGCAACGGCAGTCTTGTTCACCGGTTGCTGGCAGTCCCACCGCTACGCTGGCTGGGTGCGATTTCTTATTCGCTCTATCTGTGGCACTGGCCCATCATGACATTCTTCCGGCTCCATTACGGGCTGGACCTGACACTTGCCCAGGAAGCTGGCCTGATTGTCGCATCCATCCTGATCGCAGCCATTTCCTATTATCTCGTCGAACAGCCCACGCTCAAACATTTCCGCAATGCCGAACCGCGCAAGGCGATCCTGATCGGCCTGACCGCTATTGCCTGCATGGTGAGCGCATCACTGGCCATCGCGCGTCACCCCAACGTGCGCAACGTTCCCGCCGAAGCCGTGCGCGTCGCCGCCTATGTCAATTATGCCAAAACGCCTGAACGCATCGCGCAGACGCGTGCGGATACATGCTTCATCATGCGGCTGGAGGACAAATACGACCAGCGCGCTTGTGCCAGCATCATTCCAAATGAACCTAATATCGCGTTGATCGGCGACAGCCACGCCGCGCAATATTGGCAGGCGCTGGCCCGGCGGTTTCCTCATGATAACATCATGGAGGCTGCGGGAGCGGGCTGCACGATGCTTTATAAGGCCGATGATCTGCTGCGCTGCCGGGACGTCAGGCAGTTTGCTTTTGGGCGAATGCTGGAGCGCGGGCATATCGATGGTGTTATCCTCGTCGCCCGCTGGACCGATCATCACCTGCCGGTACTCGCGCGCACGATCAGGTTGTTGCGGAATCAACATATCCCCGTGCTGGTAATCGGCCCGATCGAGGAATATGCCACGCGCTTTCCCATCGCGCTCGGCAAGAGCATCGAGATGCACAATGTGCACTATGTCGATCAATTCCGGCGCAAGAGTATGGAGGCGCTGGATCGGCGCATGCGACAGTTCGCGCTGCGCGAAGGCGTGAGCTATTATTCCGCGACGGATGCCGAATGCAAAGGTGGCGCCTGCGCCTATGTAAACCCGCGTGATGGAGTGCCGCTGCATTTCGATTACGGGCATACGACCGAATCCGGCGCGGAATATGAGCTGCGTAATCTCAATTTGCCAGCCGCCTTCACGCAATCCCACGCACCTCTTCAACAGCACTAAATCGGTTCAGAAATTCGATTCTCCCACGTCGGGTTTGAAGTAATCGCCAATCTTGCGTATCGGGCGATGAATCGCACGATATGCAGGATGGGAATCCACACAACCATGAGCGACATAACGGCATTGAAGGCCGGATTATTGGCCGACATCCATCACGCCCACACAGCGGAGCAGGTCGAGGAGCTGCGCGTCGGGGCGCTCGGCAAGTCGGGTGTCGTCACCGCGCTGCTCAAGACATTGGGTGGCATGTCGGCAGAGGAGCGCCTTACTCGCGGCCCCGTCATTCAGGATTTGCGCGAGTCTGTCGCAGCTGCGATTGTCGAGAAGAAAGCCGCGCTCGAAGCCGCCGCGCTCGATGCGCGCCTCGCCAGCGAAACGCTCGACATGACGCTCCCCGTCGATGGCCTGCCATCGGGCAGCGTCCATCCCGTCAGTCAGGTGATGGATGAACTGGCAGAGATATTCGCGGATCTCGGCTTCGCGGTCGCCACCGGGCCGGAAATCGAGGACGACTGGCGCAACTTCACCGCGCTCAACATCCCGGAAACCCACCCCGCTCGCGCGATGCACGACACGTTCTATTTCCCCGACACCGACGCGCAAGGCCGCGCGATGTTGCTGCGCACCCATACGTCGCCTGTGCAGATCCGCACCATGACTTCGCAACAACCGCCGATCCGCATCATCGCGCCGGGCCGCGTCTATCGCTCGGATTCCGACGCGACGCATACCCCGATGTTTCACCAGATCGAAGGGCTGGTGATCGACAAGGGCATTCACCTCGGCCATCTCAAATGGACGCTCGAAACATTCCTCAAGGCGTTTTTTGAACGCGACGACATCGTCCTGCGCCTACGCCCCAGCTACTTTCCGTTCACCGAGCCTTCGGTCGAGGTCGATGTGGGCTACACATTGATAAACGGCCAGCGCGTGATCGGCGGCAGCGGCGATGACGCGAACGGCGGCTGGCTCGAAGTGTTGGGCAGCGGCATGGTCCACCGCAAGGTGATCGAAGCCTGCGGCCTTGACCCCAATGAGTGGCAGGGCTTTGCCTTTGGCACCGGCGTCGACCGGCTGGCCATGCTCAAATATGGCATGAACGATCTGCGCGCGTTTTTTGACGGCGACCTGCGCTGGCTGCGGCATTATGGCTTCAGCGCGCTCGACATCCCCACTTTATCGGGGGGAGTCGGCGCATGAAGTTCACGCTAAGCTGGCTCAAGGAGCATCTCGACACGCAAGCCGCGCTGGAAACTATTCTGGGTGCGCTCAATGACATCGGTCTGGAAGTCGAGGGGGTCGAAAACCCGGCGGCGAAGCTGGCCGGTTTCCGCATCGCCAAGGTGCTGACCGCCGCCCCCCATCCGCAGGCCGACAAGCTGCAAGTCCTGACCGTCGACGCCGGGGACGGCAATCCGTTGCAGGTCGTGTGCGGTGCACCCAATGCGCGCGCTGGCCTCGTCGGCGTGTTCGGCACCGAAGGCACTGTTGTGCCAGCCAATGGCATGGTGCTGCGCAAGGCCGCGATCCGCGGCGTCGAATCGAACGGCATGATGTGCTCGACCCGCGAGCTGGAACTGGGCGAGGACCATGAGGGCATCATCGAACTGCCCGAAGATGCGCCGGTCGGCAGTGATTTCGCCAGCTACGCCAAGCTCGACGATCCGGTAATTGAAGTGTCCGTCACCCCCAATCGTCAGGATTGCATGGGCGTACGCGGCATCGCGCGCGATCTGGCTGCGGCGGACGTGGGAACGCTCAAGCCTCTCGCCGAAGTCTATCGCCTTCCCGCTTCACCGATGACGCTCAGTGGCCCCGGCCCGAATGTACGCACCGACGACCCGGAGGGGTGCCCGGCGTTTTACGGACAGGAAGTACGCGGCGTCACCAATGGCACCGCGCCGGAATGGATGACGCGCAAGCTGGCGACTATCGGTCAGAAACCGATTTCCACACTGGTCGACATCACCAACTTCATCATGATCGATCTCGGCCGCCCGCTCCACGTCTATGACAAGGCGAAGCTGACCGGCGGACTGGTCGCGCGCAAGGCGAAGGCGGGCCAGCAGATTGCCGCACTCAACGGCAAGACCTATACGATGGACGACACGATGACTGTCATCGCCGATGACACTTATTTGCACGACATCGGCGGCATCATGGGCGGCGAGCATTCCGGCGTCAGTGAAACCACCACCGATATCATCATCGAATGCGCCTA
Source organism: Sphingobium sp. (assembly GCA_039934655.1). Classification (GTDB taxonomy): domain Bacteria; phylum Pseudomonadota; class Alphaproteobacteria; order Sphingomonadales; family Sphingomonadaceae; genus Sphingobium. The sequence goes on along the minus strand of JBDTLS010000083.1, from coordinate 4,770 downwards.
TTTCACGCCAGAGAGCATCGCGCGCACCGGGCAAAAGCTCGCCCTGACATCGGACGCGCGCCAACGGTTCGAGCGCGGCGTCGACCCGGCGTTTCTGGATGAGGGCCTCGCCCTCGCAACCTGGCTGGTGACCGAGCATTGCGGCGGCACCCCCAGCGAAGTGACGCGTTCCGGCACCCCACCAACCACCCCGCGCCAAATCGCGTTTGACCCCGCCCGCACCCTCGCGCTCGTGGGCGTCGAGATGGACGACGCAAGCCAGCGCGCGATCCTCGAAAAGCTCGGCTTCAGCGTCGGCGACGACTGGACAATCACCGTCCCAAGCTGGCGGCGCGACATCGATGGCGCCGCCGACATTGTCGAGGAAGTGGTGCGTATCCACGGCCTTGGCAATGTGCCCTCCACCCCGCTCCCCCGTGCGCCGGGCGTCGCGAAACCGACCGCTACACCTGAGCAAATGACCGAACGTAAAGCCCGTCGCGCGGCGGCGGCGCGTGGTCTGCACGAAGCGATCAACTGGTCGTTCCTGTCCGAGAAAGAAGCCGCCAGCGTCGGGGGCGGCGACTGGACGCTCGCCAACCCGATCTCCGAAGAACTGAAGGTCATGCGCCCCTCGTTGCTGCCCGGTTTGCTGTCGGCGGCGCGGCGCAATATGGATCGTGGTGCCTCCACCGTGCGGCTGTTTGAACTGGGTCGGCGCTATTTCCGGGCTGACGATGGCAGCAGTATCGAGCGCCTCACCCTCGGCCTCGTGATGGCGGGCGACAAAGCACCGCGCGGCTGGGCGGGTGGCAAGGCGCAGCCGTTCACCGCTTATGATGCCAAGGCCGAAGCACTGGCGCTGCTCGGTGCTGTCGGAGCGCCGGTCGCCAACATGCAAATGTTTGGTGAAGCGGGGGCGAGCTATCACCCCGGCCAATCCGGCACGCTGCGGCTCGGTCCCAAAACCGTGCTGGCCGAATATGGCGTGCTGCATCCGTCGCTCACCAAACAGTTCGATCTGTCGGGCACGGTCGTCGCCGCGCAGATCTTCCTCGATACGATCCCGACCAAGCGCAAGAACGGCTTCATGCGCGCGCCCTATGCGCCGCCCGCGTTGCAGGCCGTGACCCGCGATTTTGCGTTCCTCGTGCCGCAAGCGCTGGAATCCGATGCGCTGGTGCGCGCGGTGAAGGGCGCGGACAAAAAGAACATCGTCGATGCGCGGCTGTTCGATGTGTTCGTCGGCCCTGGCATCGAGGTCGGCGCGAAATCGCTCGCCATCGAAGTCACGTTGCAACCCGGCGACAAGAGCTTCACCGAGGAGGACCTACTGAACATTCACACCAAGGTCTTTGACGCGGGCAAGAAAATCGGTGCAGTCATGAGGACGGTCCTCACCGGAAACATACAGCTCGGAGATGTGACCATGGCTGGTACTGGCAAGGTCGATCCAGCATGACCATTTCCCCCCGGCGGACGTTCGCCATCATTTCCCACCCGGACGCGGGCAAGACGACGCTGACCGAGAAACTGCTGCTCGAAGGCGGCGCAATCCATCTCGCGGGTGAGGTCAAGGCGCGCGGCGCGAACCGGCGCGCCCGTTCCGACTGGATGAAGATCGAGCAGCAGCGCGGCATTTCCGTCACCTCATCGGTCATGACGTTCGAGCGCGACGGCATTGTGTTCAACCTGCTCGATACGCCGGGGCACGAGGATTTCTCGGAGGATACCTATCGCACGCTGACGGCGGTGGATTCCGCCGTCATGGTCATCGATGCCGCCAAGGGCATCGAGCCGCAAACGCGCAAGCTGTTCGAGGTGTGCCGGTTGCGCAACGTGCCGATCATCACCTTCGTCAACAAGGTCGACCGCGAAGGGCGTGATGCGTTCGATCTGCTCGACGAAGTTGCCGATGCGCTCGCGCTCGATGTCTGCCCGATGAGCTGGCCGGTTGGCATGGGCGGCGAGTTTGAGGGAATATTTGATTTCGCGACCGGGCAACTGCGCCAGCCGACCGGGCCGAGCAAAGAATATGAAGGCAAGGTCAGCAGCTATTCCGGGTTAAGCGATCCCGCGCTCGCCAATGCGTTATCGGCGCAGGGCCACAAGCGACTGGTCGACGAAGGTGAACTGGCACAGGGCGGCTATGCCAGCTTCAATCTTGCGGCCTATCGCCACGGCGACCTGACCCCGGTGTATTTCGGGTCGGCGCTCAAGCTGTTTGGCGTCGGCGAACTGATCGATGCGCTCGCCCGCCACGCGCCACCCCCGCGCGAACAGCCCGCCGAACCCGCGCCGATTTCGCCCGATCGCACGGATGTCACCGGCTTCATCTTCAAGGTGCAGGCCAATATGGACCCGCAACACCGCGACCGCATCGCCTTCATGCGGCTGTGTTCGGGCAAGTTCAAACGTGGCATGAAGCTGACCCCGTCCGGCACCGGCAAGCCGATGGCGGTGCACTCACCGATCCTGTTTTTCGCGCAGGACCGCGAGCTGGCCGACGAAGCGTTTCCGGGCGACATCATCGGCATTCCCAACCACGGCACATTGCGCGTGGGCGATACGCTGTCCGAACGCGCAGACGTTCGCATCACCGGCCTGCCCAATTTCGCGCCGGAGATTTTGCGCCGTGTCGCGCTCAAAGACCCGACCAAAACCAAGCAACTGCGCAAAGCGCTCGACGATCTGTCCGAAGAGGGCGTGATTCAGGTGTTCTACCCCGAATTCGGCAGCCAGTGGATCGTCGGCGTCGTCGGGCAATTGCAACTGGAAGTGCTGATCTCGCGACTGGAAGCGGAATATAAGGTCGAGGCGGTGCTGGAACCATCGCCGTTCGACACCGCGCGCTGGCTCGCGGGAAGTGATGCCGCGCTCAAGGGCTTTGCCGACATCAACCGCTCCAACCTCGCCAAGGACCGCGACGGCAATATGGTGTTCATGGCCCGCAGCGCATGGGATGTCGGCTATCAGCAGGAACGCAATCCCGACCTAAAGTTCAGCGCGACGCGGGAACGATAGGGGCGGCGCTTACACCCAGCCTTCAAGCACCTGATCGCGCGGGCGGTGGCCATCTACCCATGTACGGATATTGGCGATCACCTTCTCGCCGGTCGCTTCGCGCCCCTCGTGCGTGGCGGACCCCATATGCGGCAGCAGCACGACATTATCGAGCGCCAGCAACCGGGCATCCACGGCCGGTTCATGCGCGTAAACGTCCAGCCCCGCGCCCGCGATCCGGCGGTTTTGCAAGGCATTCACCAGCGCATCCTCGTCGGTAATTTCCGCGCGTGATGTGTTGATGAAATACGCGTCGGATTTGAACAGCGCAAACCGGGCGGCGTTGATCAGGTTGCGGCTGTCGGCATTGAGCGGACAGTGGACCGAAACGATATCACTTTCCCGCAGCATCGCATCGAGGTCCGCATAATAAATCGCGCCGATTTCCTGTTCGACCGTCTCAGGCAGTCGCTCGCGATTATGATAGGCGATCGACAAGCCAAATGCCTTCGCGCGGAGCGCCACCGCCTGTCCGATACGCCCCATGCCAATGATGCCAAGCTGTTTGCCGCCTATGCGGTGACCGAGCATACCGGAAGGACTCCACCCCGCCCACTTGCCGGAACGTACCAACTTCTCGCCTTCCGCCAACCGACGCGGCACCGACAGAATCAGCGCCATTGTCATGTCGGCCGTATCTTCGGTTAACACACCGGGCGTATTGGTGACGATGATGCCCCTGTTCCGGGCGGCGTGCAGGTCGATATGGTCGATGCCATTGCCGAAACTGGCGATCAACTGCAATCGCTCCGGCGCCTGCGCAATCAGCTCCGCATCGATCGGATCGGTCACGGTCGGCACCAGCACATCGCAATTCGCCATTGCTTCGGCCAGCGCGGCGCGGTCCATCGGGACATCGTCGGCATTGAACTGCGCATCGAACAACTGGCCCATGCGGGCCTCAACATCGCCGGGCAGGCGCCGGGTAACGATTACCTTGGGATTGGTCGGGCGGGGTCGGCGGGCCATGACTATGGCGCTAGGCCGAGCAGGGCGGTCCGGTCAAGCCATTATGCATGAAAATGGCGGGTGCAGACCAGCACCGCGATTGCACTCTTGAAGCATAGCCCCCAAGGCCGCTATTATGGGAACAACGCACATCGAGAGGATCAGGGCTTTGATACGATCAGTTTTCCGGTCGCGGCGCTCCTTCGCTGCGTGTGCGATTGCCGGGGCGGTCGCGATGCTGCCCGGCGCCGCGCCCGCCAATGCCGTAAAAAAGGTTCCCTACTGGGCGTCGATTTCGGTCGACGAGGCGCGGATGCGGGTCGGCCCCAGCCTCGATTATCCATCGAACTGGATTTATCGCCGCCGCGATCTGCCCGTCAAAGTGGTGCAGACCCTGGGCAACTGGCGCAAGATCGAGGATTCGGATGGCACGCAAGGCTGGATGCACGTTCGCCTGCTCAGCGACACGCAGACGGCCATTATCGTGCGCGGGGTCAGCCCGTTGCGCAAGGCCCCCAACGACCAGTCGGATGTGCTGTTTCGCGCGCAGCCCGGAGTCGTGGGTCGGCTTTCGAACTGCGGTGACGGCTGGTGCCGATTTGACACGCACGGCCAGCGTGGGTTCGTACAGACCACCGCTTTATGGGGCGGTAGTAAATAGCCTCCGCCCCATCAATCGTAATTTAAGCGACGGTCGCCTTAACGATCTTGCCCGGCTTGGCTGGCGGTTCGCCCTTGGGCAGCGCATCGACATTGTCCATGCCTTCGGTCACTTCGCCC
>JBDTLS010000082.1:0-11084 GCA_039934655.1 Sphingobium sp. | reverse complement strand
TCGATCTGGGGCTGTTCCCGCTCGGCAGTTGCACGATGAAGCACAATCCGCGGCTGAACGAGAAGGTCGCGCGGATGCCCGGCTTTGCCGATGTCCACCCGCTCCAGCCGGTCGCGACTGTGCAGGGTGCGCTGGGGGTCATCTATCAGCTCGGCGAGTGGCTCAAGACGTTGACCGGGATGCCCGCCGTGGCGATGAGCCCGAAGGCGGGCGCGCACGGCGAGCTGTGCGGCCTGCTCGCCATCCGGTCCGCGCTCGAAGCGCGTGGCGATGCACGCAAGGTCATACTCGTGCCGGAAAGCGCGCATGGCACCAATCCTGCCACGGCAGCGTTCTGCGGCTACCGGGTCGAGGATATTCCCGCGACCCCCGAAGGCCGGGTCGACCTTGCCGCGCTCACGGCGCGTCTGGGGCCGGATGTCGCGGCGGTGATGATTACCAATCCCAACACCTGCGGCCTGTTTGAGCGCGACATGAAGAAGATCGCCGATGCCGTGCACGCCGCTGGCGCTTTGGTTTACTGCGACGGCGCGAATTTCAATGCGATTGTCGGCCGGGTGCGCCCTGGTGATCTTGGTATCGATGCGATGCACATCAATTTGCACAAGACCTTCTCGACCCCGCATGGCGGCGGCGGACCGGGCAGCGGCCCGGTGGTGTTCAGCGCCGCGCTGGCACCGTTTGCGCCGCTGCCGTTCGTCGAAAAGTCGGATCAGGGCTTTGCGCTGATTGAAGAAGAAACCGTCGGCGAACATCATGGCGCGAGCTTCGGGCGCATGGTCGCCTTCCACGGCCAGATGGGCATGTTCACCCGCGCGCTCGCCTATATCCTCAGCCACGGAGCGGACGGATTGCGGCAGGTGGCCGAAGATGCGGTGCTGAACGCCAATTATATCCTGCGCTCGCTGGATGATGTGCTCGACGCGCCGTTCGGGGCGACCGGGCCGTGTATGCACGAGGCGCTGTTCAGCGATGCCGGAATGGCCGAGGGCTTCACGACGCTGGACATCGCCAAGGGGCTGATCGATGAGGGCTTTCACCCGATGACGATGTATTTCCCGCTGGTGGTGCATGGCGCGATGCTGATCGAACCGACCGAGACGGAGAGCAAGGCGGCGCTTGACCAATTCATTCTCGCGCTGCGCAGCGTCGCGGAGCGGGCGAAGGCGGGCGATGATATGCTCAAGGGTGCGCCTTGGTACGCGCCGCGCCGCAGGCTGGATGAAACCTATGCAGCGCGCAATCCGGTGCTGGCGTGGAAAGATAACGATCTGCCGCTGGTGGCGAAATGAGTGACCGGCTCTGGTTCGCGGGTGGTGTCAATGCGTCGGCCCGGCAGTCAGCCCCCGCGGCACTGCGCAACCGCGATGTTATTGCGGACGTGCTGGCAGGCGAACTCCCCGCCGCCGGTCTGGTGCTGGAGATTGCGAGCGGGTCGGGCGAGCATGTGGTGCATTTCGCGCGCCGCTTTCCGACGCTGGAGTGGCAGCCGTCCGATCCCGATCCAGTGGCGCGTTCGTCGGTCATGGCACATTCGGCGGAATCCGGCCTGACCAATGTTCGCGCGCCGCTGGACCTGAATGGGTCATCGCGAGCGTGGTCAGTTGCGCGCGCGGATGCGCTTATTTGCATCAATATGACCCATATTAGCCCGTGGGCGGCGACGGTTGGCCTGTTCACCAACGGAGCAAAGCTGCTTTCAAAGGGCGCACCGCTGATCCTGTACGGTCCCTATATTCGTGCTGATCAGCCAACCGCGCCCGGCAACCTCGCTTTTGATACGGACCTGCGGGCGCGGAACAGGGCTTGGGGCCTGCGCAGGTTGGAGGATGTAACCGAGTTAGCGGAAAGCAATGGCTTTATTCGCGCCGCCGTCCACGAAATGCCCGCCAATAATCTGGTTGTGGTGTTCAGGATCAAGTAACGATCGGCACCGCGTTGCGGATTTCCCGCAGCCGTTTATGCTCGCGCAACGCAATATAAAGCCCGCTGGCAACAATCAGGGCGGCTCCGATCCATGTCGTCGGCGCGGGCCATTTGTTCCAGAACAGCCAGCCAAATAATGTGGCCCAGATCAGGTTGGAATAATCCATCGGCAACACCAGCGCCACCGGCCCCCAGCGCAGGGACAGGGTCATCAGCAACTGCGAAAATCCGCCGGAAATGCCGATGGTGACGAGGATCGCCCATGTTACACCGTCATGGGCCTGACCAAAAAAGGGCATCAAACATAACAGGGGCGGTATCGGCAGCGCACAGAACCAGAATACGATTGTGGTGGGCGTTTCCGTTTTGCCCATTTTCCGGATCAGGATCGAGACAAAGGCGGTCAGAATTGCCGCCGTTATGGCGACCCCGACCCCGTTGATCGGCATGTCGAAATGCGTGCCCGGCTGGGCAATGACCAATACCCCTGTGAACCCCAGCAGCACGGCCGCCCATCGGTGTATGCCGGTCGGTTCACGCAATAGCACTGCCGACAGGATCGTTGCGAAAATCGGCATACTGAAGCCGATCGTCGTCGCTTCGGCCAGCGGCAACATGACGAACGCGAGAAAGTTCAGGAATATGCCGATCAGGCCCAAAGTTGCCCGGCCGATATGCAGTCTGAAGTTATCGGTCCGGATGCTCGCCAGCCCCGGCCCCAGCAGGATGCTTGCCACCACCACCGGCATCGCCAGCAATTGCCGATAGAATACGATTTCAACGAGGTTGACTCCATGCTCGCTGGCAAGTTTGCCCCCCGTAAACATCACGGAAAATCCCAGCACCGCCAACAGACGCAGAAAAAGTGCGTAAAAGGGGCGCTCGCGGTGGTGGGTCGGCGTATTGGGCGTGGAGCCGGACAGGGAAGTGGGCGCGGTGGACACAGCGGTGCCTTTACCCGCTTTGCCCCCGCGCGCAATCACCGGACTGACGATTTTGGTCGAAACTTAGCGCAATGACTTTGGATCGAGCCATCTTCGTCATTGCGAGCGCAGCGAAGCAATCCAGTTCACCGCCGCTGGATGCTTCGCTATGCTCGCAATGACGACTGAACTACGGCTAATCGGCATTCAGCCGCTGTTACAGGCAGGCTTCCAGCAACGCTTGATCGAAACCGAAACCACGCGCTTTTTCCAGCGTGTACGGGCGAAGACCGAGCGAGCGATATTCGCCGATGATTTTGCCTTCCTCGTCTTCGGAAATAAATTCGAACTTGAACAGCTCCTGGGTGACGATCACCTCGCCTTCCATACCGATGACTTCGGTGACGTTGGTGACCCGGCGCGAACCATCGCGCAGTCGCTTGACCTGAACGATCAGGTCGACCGAGTCGGCGATCTGTTTGGAAATCGCTTCCTTGGGGATCTTGATGTCGCCCATCAGGATCATGTTCTCCATACGGCCGAGGCATTCGCGCGGGCTATTGGAGTGGAGCGTACACATCGAACCATCGTGGCCGGTGTTCATCGCGGCGAGCAGATCGAAACATTCCGCGCCACGAATTTCGCCGAGGATGATGCGATCCGGGCGCATACGCAAGGCGTTCTTCACCAGATCGCCGATCGTAATCGCCCCTTGCCCTTCGAGGTTGGCGGGGCGCGTCTCCAGCGGCAGCCAGTGCGGTTGTTGCAGGCGAAGTTCCGCCGCGTCCTCGATCGTCAGTACGCGCTCGCCGGGATCGATCATTTTCGACAACGCATTGAGCATTGTCGTCTTGCCCGAACCCGTGCCGCCCGAAATGACGATGTTGAAGCGGCACGCACCCGCGATCTTGAGTGCGGTGCACATCTTGTTGTTCATCGCCCCCCAACTGGCGAGATTGTCCAGCGTGATCGGCTTGGCGGAAAATTTACGAATGGAGATCGCGGTGCCGCGCAAGGAAAGCGGCGGCACGATGACGTTAACGCGGCTGCCGTCGGGCAGGCGGGCGTCGGCCAGCGGCGTAGTCTGGTCGACGCGGCGGCCAACCTTGTTGACGATGCGCTGCGCGATCTGGAACAGATGTTCTTCATCGCGGAACTGGATCGGCGCGATCTGCAACTTGCCCTTTTTTTCGATATAGGTCTGGAGCGGGCCGTTGACCATGATATCGGTGATGTCCGGGTCGTTGAGCAATTCCTCCAGCGGACCGAGGCCAAGCAATTCGTCGACCAGCACCTTTTCCAGCGCGAATTGCTCGCGCCGGTTGAGGGTCAGTTTGAGTTCGGCCAGCACTTCCATGATGATCGGGCGGAATTCCTCTGCCAGTTCATCCTTGGAAAGTGTGGCCGCCGCTTCCGGGTCGACCCGTTCGAGCAGGCGCGGCAGCACCTGTTCCTTGATCTTGTGAACCGAAGCATCGAAGCCCTGAGGTTCCTCCACACCGCTGTGGTCGGTATTCATGCGGTCCGAAAGCCGGGCCATCGCTTCGGCATTGCGGTTTTGTTGCGGGGTCAGTTCGGCGAAATCAGCATCGGCCGCTTCGGGCGTCGGCGCCAGCGCCGCAGGGGTTATCGGCGGAAATTGCTCGCCGCCGGACTGTTCCCTTGTGCCGGACCCGCCGACATGCATCGGCTTGGCTACGCCGAAAGCTGGTCTGGGGCTACCGGGGCTATTTTTCCGTCCGAATGCGCTCATTTATTCCGCCGCCACATGTGTTAACTATCCCGATTGGGGAGTTAACGACAGCCATAGGGCAGAAACTTTGACAAAAGCCTAATGCCGCGATGAACGACGCAGGCCCAAAAACTCGTGGAGCATTTTAGAGTATCCGTCATTGCGAGCGCAGCGAAGCAATCCATTCCGCCATCGCTGGATTGCTTTGCTGCGCTCGCAATGACGATTCAATGCAGTGCAGCCACGAGCGCGTTAATCGTCAGCACCATCAGGACAAGCGACGAGACAAAGAATATCGTTGCGCGCAAGGGAATGGTATTGACCTGAATCTGCCAAACGCTGTGGATGATGCGCAATCCGACATAGGCCCATGCCAGGGCGATATTCAACGCCGTTCCCTGTCCCAATACCGCCAGTATGACGATCACCGGATAGAAAATGGTCGGCTGTTCCATCAGGTGTGCATAATTGTGGGCGGGCCAATTGGTCCGTGGCGGCAAAATCTTGTCGAGATCCTGCCCGCGCCCGCCAACGATTATTTCCTTGGGGATCTTGGCTACCTTGAGGGCCGGAAATCGCTTGGCCGCCATCCAGAACATCACAATAATTGACCAGAGCGCCAGTGCTGCGGCCGGGGCCAGCAAGCTAACGGATACGGTGAGTGTCATTTGTGCTTTTCCTCCTGTTTATCGCTTCAAACGGACGATACTCACTCCCCGCCGCCAAAGGTGTCGCATTGCGCAGGGTCGCCGGTTTCGAGGCCGGTGCGCAGCCATTGCATACGCTCGGCACTGCTGCCGTGGGTGAAGCTGTCGGGCATCGGTGTGCGCCCAGCGTCGCGTTGCAGCGTATCGTCACCGATCGCCTGTGCGGCCTTCAACCCTTCCTCCATGTCGCCCGGCTCCATCAGGCCGGTGGCTTTGCCCCACACCCCGGCGTAGCAATCTGCCTGCAACTCGATCTTGACCTGCAACGCATTGCCTTCCGCTTCGCCCACCTGCCGCTGGCGCTGGTTGACCTTGCCCAATGTTCCGAGCAGATCCTGCACATGATGACCGACTTCATGCGCAATGACATAGGCCTGTGCAAAGTCTCCCGGTGCGCCGAAACGCTGCTGCAACTCATTGTAGAAATCGGTGTCGAGATAGACCTTCTTGTCGTTGGGGCAATAAAATGGCCCCATCGCCGATTGCGCTGCGCCGCATCCCGACATGCCGTTCTGGCTGTAAAATACCAGCGTGGTGGGCGTATAGGTGCCGCCCTGCTGCGCGAAAATTTTGGTCCAGGCATCTTCGGTGGTTTTTAATACCTTGAGCGACCAATGCTGGACGGGTGTTAACTGGCCAGGATTGACAGAGGAGCTGACGGTCTGCCCGCCCGGCGCCTGGCCGCCACCGCCGACGAGCGAAAGCGGGTTGATCCCCATCATCAGCATCAGGCCGCCGACCGCGATCACCCCGAATATACCAAACCGGCTGAGCAACAGCGGCAACAGCAGCCCCAACAGCCCGCCACCGCCGCCGCCAAAGCCGCCGAACCCGCTGCCGCCCCCGCGTCCGTCCTGCACCTCGAAATTGCTGCTTTCCTGCTGGTCGTCGAGGCGCATTGAGGGCGTCCTTCTGTTGGGGGTGAAGCGATTGAACTTACGGCAAGCGGAAAAGAAAGCAAAGCGTCCCTATTGGCGCAGCGCGTAGATCACTTATATTGCAGTGCATCATGAAACATCCGAAACCACCCCGCCAAGCCGCCGCAGTCGATTTCCTGCCCTTGCCCGATCAGGTGGCACTGCTGTTGCAGGGCGGCGGGGCGCTGGGTTCCTATCAGGCGGGTGTTTATGAAAAGCTCCACACACTTGGCATTGAGGTCGACTGGGTTGCTGGTATTTCGATCGGGGCGGTCAATGCAGCCATCATCGCGGGCAACGCCCCTGATGATCGCGCAGCCCGGCTGAAATCATTCTGGGATGTCATCAGCGGCGGTATGCCGAATATGTGGCTGGGCGATAATGTGCATATTCGCGAGGCTGCCCATCTGGCTTCTGCCGGTGCGGTCGCGTTATGGGGCGTGCCGGGCTTCTTTCGCCCGCATTTGTTTCCCCAGGTCTTTGCGACCGATGGCAGTGCCGCCGCAACCAGCTATTATGACACGACACCGCTCGTCGAAACCCTGAACGCGCATGTCGACTGGGATTTGCTCAATGACGGGCCGGTGCGCCTGTCGGTCGGCGCAGTGAATGTTCGCACGGGCAATTTCGAATATTTCGATACGCGGCTGCCCCATCATCGCACCCGCATCGACGCGCGGCATATCATGGCCTCGGGCGCATTGCCGCCGGGCTTGCCTGCGGTCGAGATCGATGGCGAATATTATTGGGACGGCGGGCTGGTATCCAACACGCCGCTCGCCCATGTGCTCGACCATCAGACCGGCGACATGCTGATTTTTCAGGTCGATCTCTTTCCGGCGGAAGGCCCGCTGCCGCTACAGATGACCGACGTCTATTCGCGCGCCAAGGATATCCAATACAGCAGCCGCACGCGGCAGGTGACAGACCAGTATATGCGCAGGCACACCTATCAAAAAGCCGCCCGCGCGGTGCTGGACAAACTGCCTGCGGATATGTCCGATGACCCGGATGTCAAACGCTTGCGCGCCATGTCGAGCGATGGAGCGATCAACATCGTCCACCTCATTTATCGCGGCCGCCAGTGGGAAAGCGGTGCGCGCGATTTTGAATTTTCACGCGCAACCATGCTCGATCACTGGCAACAGGGCGCCCATGACGTGGAGGGCGTAATGCACAAGGGTGACTTGCTCGCCCGCAACATATCCAGCGGGAGCAGCGCAACATTCGATCTGGCAAGTCCCAATATTCTCAAGGAGAAAAGCATATGACGCTCAAGGGCAAGACGGCGCTGATTACCGGCTCCACATCCGGGATTGGCCTTGGCTACGCAAAGGCGCTGGCCGCTGAGGGGGCAAATGTCATCATCAACGGCTTTGGGGATGCCGACGCAATTGAAAAGGAACGTGTGGCGCTGGAAGCCGCCAGCGGGGCAAAGGCGCTCTACAGTGCCGCCGACCTGACCAAGGTCGATCAGATCGAAAGCATGATGAAACTCGCCACCGACAGTTTTGGCGGCGTTGATATTCTCATCAACAATGCGGGAATACAGCATGTCGCTCCGGTCGAAGAGTTTCCGGTCGACCAATGGAATCTGATTATCGCACTCAACCTGAACGCCGCATTCCACACCGCCCGCCTTGCTCTGCCCTATATGAAAAGCAAGAAATGGGGGCGGATCATCCAGACAGCGTCGGCGCACTCGCTGGTCGCGTCGCCGTTCAAGTCCGCCTATGTCGCCGCCAAGCACGGGCTGGCCGGTTTCACCAAAACGGTGGCGCTGGAAACCGCGACCTCCGGGATCACCGCCAACTGCATCTCGCCCGGCTATGTCTGGACGCCGCTGGTGGAAAAACAAATCCCCGATACGATGAAGGCGCGCAGCATGACCCGCGAGCAGGTGATGAACGATGTGCTGCTGGCGGGCCAGCCCACCAAAGAGTTCGTCACCGTCGATCAGGTGGTGGCCGTCGCGATGTTCCTGTGTTCCGATGCCGCCGCCAACATCACCGGCGCCAACATTTCGGTTGATGGCGGGTGGACCGCCGGGTAGGGGAAGCCCAGCTTCATTAACCTCAAAAGTAAACATAGTTGGTGAACGACGGCGAGTGCACTAAAGAACGCGAAGCGGGCCTATGTGTCGGCATATGCGGAAAGACACGATTCGGGAGGCGTATTTGAGCGAAGTTGATTATGCGGCGATGCGCTCGGCGATGGTGGAGAGCCAGCTCCGCACCAGCGACGTCAGCGATCCACGCGTGATCGCGGCGATGGCGCATGTCCCGCGCGAGGACCATGTTCCGTCGGCACGCCGCGCCAGCGCCTATATCGATCGCAGCGTTCCCATCGGCAACGGCCGCGCGATCAATCCGCCGCTCGCGACCGGCCGCTTATTGAATGCAGCCGCTATCGAGGCGGGCGACAAGGTTTTGCTGATCGGCGCTGCGGGCGGATATTGCGCCGCTGTGCTGTCCGCGATGGGCGCCCATGTGGTCGCCGTTGAACAGGATGATTTCGATGGCGACAAGCGCAAGGAATTGCCGGGCGTCACCTGGGTCAAGGGACCGCTCGTCAAGGGCGCCGCCAAAAACGGTCCTTACGATGTCTTGCTTATCGATGGCGCGGTGGAGCAGTTGCCCGACAGCCTGTGTGACCAAATTACGGATGGCGCGCGCGTCGTCACCGGCATCGTCGATCACGGCGTTACCCGGCTGCACTCCGGCCGCAAAGTGGGCGGCAGCGTAGGACTGACCTGTCTCGCCGATCTCGAAATGGCGGTGCTGCCCGGTTTTGCGCGGCCCACCGGTTTTAGCTTCTGAACATGGGGAAAAATATGCGCGGATCACGCAAGTTTCAGGCAGCTTCCGGGGCTGCGCTGATATTGGCACTCGCCACCACCCCATCGGGCGCCGAAACATTGCGCGAGGCAATGTTGCGCGCTTATCAAACCAATCCGACACTCACCGGCGCGCGGGCGGGGCAGCGCTCCATCGATGAGAATGTTGCGATTGAGAAAGCCGATGGCCGCCCGAACGCGCGCAGCAGCGCTGATTATACCGAATATGTAAACCGCCCCAGCGTTTTCACGCCGCGCCGGAACGTGTCGGCCAATGCGCAGGTCAACGTGCCGCTCTATTCGGGCGGAGCCGTGCGCAATGCCATCAACGCTGCCAAGCTGCGTGTGCAGGCGGGGCAGAACGATCTGCGCGGTACGGAGTCCTCGGTGTTCGCGCGCGTGGTGGCGGCCTATATGGACGTGATCCGGGATAGCGCGATCGTGACGTTCAATCGCCAGAATGTCGTTTCGCTGGAAACCAACTTCCGGGCCAGCAACGACCGGTTCGAGGTCGGCGATGTGACCCGTACCGATGTGGCGCAATCGGATTCGCGCCTCGCGCTCGCCCGCGCCGATCTGCAAACCGCCGAAGCACAACTGATCGCGTCGAAGGAAAATTACATCGCGTTGGTCGGCGTCTCGCCGGATAATCTGCAAACTCCGCCGCCATTGCCCGGCCTGCCCGCGACGCCCGAAGCCGCCGTCGCCGTGGCCCTGACCGATAACCCCGACATCCTCGCCGCCAACAAGGCGCGCGATGCCGCGCATTATGACGTGAAAGTCGCCAAGGCACAGGCCGCGCCGCGGGTGAGCGCCTTTGCGCGTGGTGATTATGTGGATTATCTGGGGTCGGAAAAAGGCGTTTCTACGTTTCCGTCTACAAATCCCACCGCGAAGGACGCTTCGGTCGGTGTTTCCGTCACGTTGCCGCTGTATCAGGGCGGTCGGCCGGGTGCCTTGGCGCGGCAGGGCGTCGCGCGAGAATCTCAGGCGATCGAGGATCAGGTTCGTGTCGAACGTGATGTGATCTCCCAGACGCGTTCCGCCTACGCCAGTTGGCAGGCCTCGTTGCATACCATTGAATCCACCCGTTCTGCCGTATCGTCGACGTCGCTCTCGCTCGAAGGGGTGCGCGCCGAAAACAGCGCCGGTACGCGCACGATCCTCGACATATTGAACGCCGAGCAGGAAGCCGTGAATGCCCGCGTCCAACTGGTCGTGGCGGAACGCAACGCCTATGTCGCGGCGTTCTCGTTGCTGGCCGCGATGGGCCATGCCGAAGCGCGCGATTTGAACCTTGATGGCGGCGCGCTATACGACCCGCAGATCAATTATAAGCGCGTCAACGACAAGTGGTTTGATTTCGATTTTGACGGAACGCCACAAGCCACCGCGACGAGGACGGTTGACTCCCCAACGCAAAATGCCATTCTCAATGGCGCTTCGAAACCATAATAGTGAATTGGACTGGGTTGCATCATGGGTGACATGACAAAGGAACCATCGATGGAAGAAATTCTCTCGTCGATTAAACGCATTATCGCTGAAGACGGCGATGATCGCGAGGCCCCGGCTGGCAAGGAACGTCGTGGCCGCAGCGCACGTGATTCGGTTCGCAAAGTCCCCGTGAGCGATCTCATCGGGGAAGATGCGGACGATGACGCCGTTCTGGAACTGACCGATGCGGTCGCCGAACCAGCGCGCGACAGCTTCGATACGATGCTCGACGATGACCTGATCGATGATGAGCCATTGCCATTGGAAATAGCGGAAGCTGCGCCAGAGGAACTAACGGCAGAGGAACTAACGGCGGCTGAACCCGTTGCAGAGGTGAAACCTGTTGCGGAAGCCGCACCGGCACCAGTATCGGCACCGGCGGCTGCGCGTGTTCGGCCCAATGTAAAGGCCACCGTCAGCTTCGATCGCAAGCAAACACAGGGGAGTGGGCCGGTGAAAGAAGGCATTGTTTCCGTTGAAAGCGAAGTGGCGGCGCGTTCATCGCTCGCGGCGGTTAGTTTGGGAGCCCCAATGTTTCAGATTTCT
>JBDTLS010000081.1:0-11157 GCA_039934655.1 Sphingobium sp. | reverse complement strand
GCACTGTGTTGACATCGCAGGGGTCGCAAGTTCAATCCTTGCCACGCCCACCATGGTTTTCTCGACAGAATCGGGACGGTTTAGCAGGCTCAGGCTGCTGCTTTCGATTGATAGCCGTTTCTTCAAATACGGGGCAGCGTTACCCCGCGCTGGCCCATATATTTGCCTGCGCGGTCGGCGTAGCTGGTTTCGCACGGTTCATTGCCCTTGAGGAACAAAAACTGGCAGGCGCCCTCGTTGGCGTAGATGCGCGCGGGCAAGGGCGTGGTGTTGGAAAATTCCAGCGTGACATGCCCTTCCCAGCCCGGTTCAAGCGGGGTGACGTTCACGATGATGCCGCACCGCGCATAGGT
The DNA here is from genome assembly GCA_039934655.1 of Sphingobium sp. Classification (GTDB taxonomy): domain Bacteria; phylum Pseudomonadota; class Alphaproteobacteria; order Sphingomonadales; family Sphingomonadaceae; genus Sphingobium. The sequence goes on along the minus strand of JBDTLS010000081.1, from coordinate 10,804 downwards.
CGATTTGCCAAGGCATATGACCAGCACATCGCGCGGCACGCGAAAATATTCCACTGTACGCGCCAGCGCAAAGCTGTTGGGCGGGATGACGCATATGTCGGTCTTGCGATCGACAAAGCTGTTGGAATCGAAATTCTTGGGGTCAACGATGGCGCTGTCGACGTTGGTGAATATCTTGAATTCATCCGCCACCCGCGCGTCATAGCCATAGGAGGACAGCCCGTAACTGATGCATCCTTCCCGCGCCTGCCGATCCACGAACGGTTCGATCATGCCGCTATCGAGCGCATTCTGGCGTATCCAGCGGTCAGACAAAATTGACATTATTCCCTACCCCATTTTCTTTTGCGGACCGCAGCCGTGGACGCGCGACGCCGCATATAGGCTTGCCCGTTTCCCGCTCGCAAGCCCCTCGCTCATGGTGCCACGACATCCCACTCGACCGGCCCCGCAATGCCCTCGATCCTGCGCCCGTCAGATGCCGTCCACATGACCCACGGGCGCGCGGCATAGTCGGGCGGGAAGAAATTGCCGTCCAGCCATAATGTGCGATTGATCCCTGAACCTACATCATAAAGCTGGTCAAAATCGCGGGAGATATGCAGCAACGCGGGCTTGCCGCTATGCGATTCGACGAGGTTGAGCAAAGTGTTCAGTTCCGACAATATCGCGTCACGTCCCGGACGCGCTGAACACGAGGAACTGAACGCGAGACGCACAACCGGCGGCAGTGCTGCGTTGTCACGCGGGACGGTGGTGATGAATTCCGTCGCCTGATCGCTGGCGAGCTTGCACAGGTCGAACACCAGTTCCGCCCCATAGCGCAACCCCGCCGCGCGGGCGCCTGCCCAGTTCGTGGCGAACGCCGGGTCACGGATATCGGTGCCCGTGGTGGCGCGAATATAAGCGAAATCAACGCCTTGTGAGCGCACACTGCGCCAATCGACAGTGCCTTGATCGGCAGAAACGGAGATGCCCTGCGTGGGATAATGCGTGCGGGCGGGCGTCCAGCGCATCCACATCACCGACAGCACGAGCGCGCTGACCGCCAGCACGACAGCAGCCACCACTACAATATGCGTGATACGCCCGAACCAGGAACGAGATTGCCTCACGCCAAGTGCCTCACTTGATATGCAGGACGCAAATGAGCGTAAAAAGTCGGCGCGCGGTGTCGAAATCGACCGTGATCTTGCCATCGAGCCGCTCCATCAGCAGCTCCGCCGCCTCATTATGGATCGCGCGCCGCGCCATATCGACCGTCTCGATCTGTTGCGGGCTGGCCTGACGAATGGCCTGAAAATAGCTGTCACAAATCGCGAAATAATCGCGTATCGGGCGACGGAATCGGCCCAGGCTCAGGATAAGTTGTTCCAGCGACGTGCCATTTTCCCGCGCGATGGCAATGACCAGCCGCCCCTCCTCAACACTCAGGTTAACCTTGTACGGCCCGGCATAATCGTCACTGTGCGCGCGGGTTGGGGCAAAGCTATTGTCTTCGAGCAAATCGAAAATGGCGATGCGCCGCTCCTGCTCGACATCGGCGTTACGCCAGATGATGGTGCGCTGGTCCAGCTCAATGTCTATGATACGCGGGTCGCTCATGATTTCATCGCAGCAGTGCGGCGAAGGCGCGCAAAGATCAAGGGCCGCGTGCATCAGCTTGGCTTGCGGGGCGGTTTATCCACATCTGCGCGTCGACGCGTAGCCCAAGCCCCTTGCGTTCGGCGACCAAGAGCGCGACAATAGGCGATGGCCGAAGCGATAATCAAATTGGTGGATCAGGGCGAGGGTTCCGTCCGCGAGCTGCCGCGTAATATCGAGGCGGAAGCGGCGTTGCTGGGCGCGTTGCTGATCGACAACCGCATCGCCGAAGATGTGCAGATGAAGCTGCGGCCGGAGCATTTCTTTGAACCGGTGCACAGCCGCATTTACGAATCCGTTTTGCGGCTGCTGGATCGGAACATGGTCGCCAGTCCTGTCACCCTGAAACCGATGCTGGATCAGGATCCGGCGCTCAAGGAATTGGGCGGATCGGGATATCTGGTGCAACTGACCGGCAATGGCGCGGCGCTGATCGGCGCGCGCGATTTCGCGCAGCAGGTGTATGATCTCGCGCTGCTGCGCGGGCTGGTGGGCGTGGGGCGCGACCTCGTCGACAAGGCGATGGATACCAGCGAGGATGTCGATCCGCAATCGCAGATCGAGGCCGCTGAGGTTGCCTTATACAAGGTATCCGAAGGCGAAAGCGAAACGGGATCGGTCAAGAATTTCCTGCAAGCGAGCACGATGGCGATGCAGGTCGCCGAGCGCGCGCTCAATAGCGGCGGTCATCTGTCGGGCATCACCACCGGCCTTACCAGCCTGAACGAGAAAATCGGCGGGCTTCACAACAGCGATCTGATGATTCTGGCCGGACGTCCGGGCATGGGCAAGACCTCGCTTGCGACCAACATCGCCTATAACGCCGCCTCACGCTGGTTGCGGGACGATGGCGACGGCATTGAGTCGGCCAAAAACGTCGGCGCCAAGACCGCGTTCTTTTCGCTCGAAATGTCGGCGGACCAGCTCGCCACGCGTATTCTCGCCGAACAGTCCGGGATCAGCGGCGAAGCGTTGCGCATGGGCAAGATCAGCCGGACCGATTTCCAGAACCTGTCGCGCGCGGCGCGGGAATTGCAGGAATTGCCGCTTTATATCGATGACACACCGGGGCTGACTATTGCCGCGCTGCGTACCAGGGCGCGGCGGTTGAAGCGGCGACATGACATCGGCTTTATCGTTATCGACTATCTGCAATTGTTGCAGGGGTCGGGCAAAGCCAAAGACGGCAACCGCGTGCAGGAAATTTCCGAGATCAGTCGCGGCCTCAAGACGCTGGCCAAGGAACTGAACGTGCCGGTGCTGGCATTGTCGCAACTCAGCCGCGCCGTGGAACAGCGCGAGGACAAACGCCCGCAGCTATCCGATTTGCGCGAATCGGGGTCCATCGAGCAGGACGCCGACATGGTGTGGTTCGTATATCGCGAAGATTATTATGTGCAGTCCAAGGAACCCAAGCGCCCGACCGAAGGCGATGACGGCAAGACCCATGAGGACCACGCCAAATGGGCGATGGACATGGAAAAGGTCTTTGGCCTCGCCGAGCTGATCGTGGCCAAGCAGCGGCACGGATCGACCGGCAAGGTTCCGCTCAAATTCGATGCGAGGATCACCAAGTTCAGCGATCTTGCCGACGGCGACTATGCCGGGATCAGTTACGATATGGATTGAGGCAGCGGGAGGTTTCTAAAATCTGCCCCGTTCGCTTCGAGCGTAAGTTCGAGCTCGCCGAGAACCGAAGTCGAGAAGTCCCGCCCCGCCAAAGTTCTCGATACGCCTTCTCGGCTTCGCTCGAAAGCTACTCGAACCGAACGGGGATGGGTCAGATGAAAGTCCGATAGTCTTAAGATCAAATCGCCCCGTTACGCCGCCACATCATAAGGCACGATTTCACCTGACAGGTACAGGTTCCGGGCCTTCGACCGGCTCAGCTTGCCCGAACTGGTCCGTGGCAAGGTGCGCGGCGGCACCAGCTCGATCAGGCAATTCATGCCGGTGATCGCGCGTACCCGGTCGCGGATTTCATCACGCAGGCGGGAGCGTTCCTCGTTGTCGCTTGTCCGGCAATGCACGAGTACTGCGGGAGTTTCCTCCCCACCCGGCAAAGTGATCGCGAAGGCGGCGATGTCGCCCTGCTTGAAGCCCGGCAATTGCTCCACCGCCCACTCAATATCCTGCGGCCAGTGATTCTTGCCGTTGATGATGATCATGTCCTTGGCGCGGCCGACGATGTAGAGATAGCCGCCCGACATATAGCCCATGTCGCCGGTATCGAGCCAGCCGTTCGCCATACAGGCGTCGGTCGCTGCGTCGTCGCGGAAATATCCAACCATCAGCGACGGCCCGGTCGTCCATACCTTGCCGATCTGGCGTTCCGACAATGGCGTGCCATCCTCGTCGCGGATTTCGACGATCATATCCTTGACGGGCTTGCCGCAATTAACGATCGCGCGATAGCGCTGCGGGCGTCCTTCGGTCGCGGCGCCGCCCGACAGATCGGTTTCCTCGACCAGTTCGACCATGATGCCTTCGCCCGGCGGCATGATCGTGACGGCGAGCGTTGATTCGGCGAGGCCATAGCTTGGCAAAAATGCTTTGGGCGAGAACCCGGCGTCCGCAAACGCATCAACGAAATTCTGCATCACGTCAGGGCGAATCATGTCCGCGCCGTTGCCAGCAAGCCGCCAGCGCGACAGGTCGAAGCGATCCGACGCCTTGGTCTGGCTCGACATGCGGCGCGCGCAAATATCATATCCAAAAGTCGGCGAGTAGCTGATCGTCGTGCCTTCGTTCCGCGAGATCAAATCGAGCCACGCCAGCGGGCGACGCGCGAAATCTTCGGTTTTAAGGAAATCGACCGACACCTGATTGGCGATAGGCGAGAGGAAGCAACCAACCAGCCCCATATCATGATACCACGGCAGCCAGCTGATGCAGCGGTCGCTTTCCTGCACCTCCATACCATGCGAATGCGCGGAAAGGTTACTGAGCAAGGCATGATGCGTGACGGCGACGCCGTGCGGAAAGCGCGTCGATCCGCTGCTATATTGCAGATAGGCGATGTCGGTGCCCTCTGCTTGCGGCAGGGCGACTTCCGGGGCGGGCTTGCGGATAAATGCGGTATAATCGGCGGGTTCCACGTCGCGCATCCGTGCGGCCTCGCCCGCCATTTCGGCGAGTTCGGTCGGAAAGAACAGCATTGTGGGGTCGCAACTGCTCAATTGCACGACCAACTGATCGATATAGCTTTCCTTGCCGCCAAAGCTGGTCGGCAATGGCAATGGCACCGGCCATGCCCCGGCATAGACTATGCCGAAGAACATCTGCGCGAATTCCGGGCCGGTTTCGGCGACGAGGGCGATGCGGTCATGCGGCTTCACGCCATGCGCGATCAGCCGATACGCGCACGCCAGCGCATCCTCGCGCAGTTCGCGATAGCTGTAGGGCCGGGTGAGCGCGCCGCGCGGATCGTGAAAGTTCAGCCCACGCTCGCCGCTCGCCGCATAATCGAGCGCCTCCCCCAGCGTCCCGAAATCAGAAAACCGTCGGACCAGAGTGTCGTAAGTTGGCGTCGGATGTAATGGGGCCGACAGCTTAGGCGACAGCCTGGACGCGTGTCCGGCTGTGCCCGCAACATGTTCCAAAGTTTCTTGCCGTTCTGTCATATTGGTTTCACCCAATGCATGTTCCTTTTGTCACTGGCGTCCAGCATTTTGCCGATATCACCGCAGACCTGTTACCCGTTTTTGTCTTTTGACTACAAGACGCGTTCAAATTCCGACCCGACTGTGGCACAAAAGTGGCGCATGTCACGTTCGCCCCCCCGAAAAGCACGTCCGCCGCTGGACGACGACCGCCTGCGCGAGCTGGCGCTGCGCTATGTTGGGCGCTTTGCGACGACTCGGGCGCGGCTGCTGACGTATCTGGCGCGCAAGGTCAGGGAGCGCGGCTGGAGCAGTGAGGAACCGCCCGCGTTCGAAGTGCTGGCGGACCGACTGGTAGAGCTGGGCTACATCAACGATGCGAGCTATGCTGTGATGAAGGGTGCGGCAATGGCGCGGCGCGGCCTTGGGCCACGGCGTATCCGGGCGGGGTTGCAGGCCGATGGCGTCGGCGAAACCGAGCGCGCCGAGGCCGATGAACAGGCACTCGCCGCGAAATGGGATGCCGCCAATGCCCTCGCCCGGCGTAAACGCATCGGCCCTTATGCGCTCGTTCGCGCTGATCCCGCCACATATCAACGCCAGATCGCCGCATTCGTGCGCGCGGGACATGATTTTTCCACCGCCCGCCGCTGGGTAGAAGCGGCACCGGGCCAGATGCCAGAGGCAAGTGAATGATTCCCAGAGCGTTATTGGTTATCTGTGTCGCCCTGCTCGCCTCCTGCAATGGTGACCGACAAGCGGATCACAAGGCGCAGGCGAATGCTGCAGTCGCTCCCGCCGGGCCGCAAGCGAAGTTATCTACCGTTCCAATCGTGATCGCGGTTCGAGGAAAAGCGCCGATACACCTCACCGCCGAGATCGCGACATCAAAGGCCCAACAAGAGGCCGGTTTGATGTTTCGCAAAAATATCGGCGATACGGATGGCATGGTCTTCCCGATGCTGCCGCCGCGCACGGTCAGTTTCTGGATGAAGGACACGCTGATCCCGCTCGACCTTATTTTTGTGGGCACCGACGGCAGCATCGCCATGATCGCACCACAGGCCAAGCCGCGTAGCCTCGTTCCGATGTCGACCGGCACTCCTGTATCGGGCGTATTGGAACTTGCGGGAGGACGCGCGGCGCAACTGGGTTTGCGCGAGGGCGATCATATTGCGTGGGGGGCCTGTGCGGTGACATCGAATCAACCCCCCTCCCCGCTCGACCCGATGAATTTCTGTCCATCCCGATGATTGACCCCATTGGCCGCATATCCGGCTTGCCAACGCGCCCCGCAAAGGGCTAAGCGGCTGACTATGGGACTGCTGATGAAAATCTTCACCTGGTGGGATGGCGCAACCATCGGCACCGCGCTGTATAGCGCCCGCAAGGGCAAGCGGATTGGTGAGGATCATCAGGGCAATGTCTATTATGAAGGCGGCGCGGATGTGCATGGCGTGCCACGCCGCTGGGTAATCTATAACGGCGCGAATGACGCGAGCCGAGTGCCCGCCGAATGGCATGGCTGGCTGCATCACACTATCGACGGCACGCCAGAGAGCTTCCTGCCGCCGCCGCGCATCTGGGAAAAGGATTTCAGCCCCAACCAGACCGGCACTGCGCGTGCCTATCGCCCGGATGGCGCAATCGAAAATGGCGGCGTGCGCGCGGCTGCCACTGGCGACTATGAAGCGTGGAGCCCCGACGCATCATGAACTTCTCCCGTGGCATACGGGCAAAGACACAGGCAATCCGCACCGGCAGCATGGCTTCGGTGGGGGTTGGGCTGGGCCTTGGCTTCCTGATGATTCTGGGTGGATGTCGCGGCAACGACGCCAGCCAGATGCCCGACGCCAACCGCACCCGCACCGTCATCGAAAATTCCAACGCATCTGGCGTGACGGGCAAGGCAAACGCCGAACCCGGTACGCCGATGAAGGACCGGATGGCGGTCGTAGGCTTGCTCAACAAGCGCAACGGCCTGACCCGTGACCTGACCATGAAGCCCGGACAGGCGCTGCGCGTCGGCGACGCCATAGTCCGCCTGCGCGCGTGTGAAACCGCTGCGCCGTGGGAAAACATCCCCCAAACTGGCGCGTTCGTGCAGCTTGATGTGCGCAGCCCCAGGGATGACAAATGGCGGCGTGTCTTTTCCGGCTGGTTGTTCAAGGAACGCCCCGACCGCAACGTCGTCGAACATCCGATTTATGACGTCTGGGTCAAAAGCTGCGCTATGTCGTGGCCAGACACCGGCCCCGATACGGTCAAGATTGGCGCCAAAGGCATTGGCGCGGCGGCAGCCCCCGACAGCGCATCGAACGCCAGCGAGGCGGCTTCCCCCGCCCCCGTTGCGACCAGTGCGACATCATCCCCAAGCGGTACGCCCGCCACGGCCGCGGACAGTAATACACGATAGGCCTTTTGGCTAATTTCCATCGCGCCCAGCGAGCGCAAATGGTCGGTCATGAACTGACAATCGAGCAGACTGAACCCGCCAAATCGCATACGTGCGACCAGCCACGCCAGCGCCACCTTCGACGCATCACTGGCGCGCGAAAACATGCTTTCGCCGCAGAACACTCTGCCCAGCGCAAGACCATATAGTCCTCCGACCAGATCATCGCCCGACCAGACCTCGACGCTGTGGGCGAAGCCCATTTCATGCAGGCGGATATAGGCGGCCTCAATTTCATGGTTGATCCATGTTGTCGGACGGTCGGTGGCGGATTCGGCGCACAGCGCGATCACTTCCGCAAAAGCGCGATTGATGATAACGCGAAAACGCCCGTTTCGCAGCGTTTTGGCAAGCGAGCGCGACAGGTGAAAACTGTCCAGCGGCAAAATAGCCCGTACCTTCGGCTCAACCCAGAATATTTCCGGTGCCTTGCGGTCGTCAGACATCGGGAAAATGCCGATGGCGTAGGCGCGCAGCAGCAGGAAAGGATCGATCATCATGCTCCCAAATTGTGGCAGAGTGGCGGGTCGGGGCCAAGTGAAAACGCCGTTCCCGCTTGCACTCCCGCCAAGGGAAAGCTAAGGGACCGCCTTCGTTGCACAGGAGTGTAGCTCAGCTGGTAGAGCGTCGGTCTCCAAAACCGAATGCCGGGGGTTCGAATCCCTCCACTCCTGCCAAAACCTGGCGTCGGTGAACCTTGCGTATCATCCGGTGTCAGTCTATGGCGACGGGAATTGGTCGCGAAGTGGCGGCCCCATCCGGTTAAATGGCCGGAGGGTGGCATGTCGCTTTGCGGTTTTGTGTTGTTTATGAATGGGTTTGAGGAACGTGGCCAAATCATCTCTCGGCGATTTCGTCCGTCAGGTTCGCGCAGAGGGGTCGAAGATCGTCTGGCCGTCGAATCGGGAAACGATGATTACGGCCATCATGGTCGTCATCATGACGTCGATGCTCGGCTTGTTCTTCTTCGGGATCGATACCTTCTTCGGATGGGTCGTGCGGGCATTGTTGGGGCTGGCGGCGGGTCAGTAACGTACCGGATCACCCCGGCAACTGGAGTTATGGAACGAGATTATGGCGCGTTGGTACATCATCCATGCCTATTCGGGCTTTGAAAACAAGGTCCGCGAGTCGATCGTGGCCGATGCCGAGCGCATGGGCCTGACCCAGCTGGTCGAGTCTGTCGAGGTTCCCACCGAAACCGTCACGGAAGTGCGGCGCGGCAAGAAAATACAGTCGGAGCGGAAGTTCTTCCCCGGCTATGTGCTCGCCAAGCTGAACATGAACGACGATGTGTATCACCTTGTGAAGAATACGCCAAAAGTCACTGGTTTTCTTGGATCAATGGGTAAGCCCCAGGCGATTACCGAGGCCGAGGCCGCGCGCATTTTGAACACCAAGGAAGCCGCCGCAGCAGCCCCCAAGCACAAGATCAACGTCGATTACGAAATCGGCGATCAGGTCAAGGTGCTCGACGGGCCGTTCGCCAGCTTCAACGGTGTGGTCGAAGAACTGGATTTCGAAAAGAGCCGCGTCAAGGTGTCGGTGTCGATCTTCGGTCGCGCCACCCCGGTCGAGCTGGATTTCGAGCAGGTCGAACTGGCAAAGTAATTCTAAGTGCCTTTGAGGCGCTGAACAGAAATTTCTCGGGTTGCCGAGAAATATGCGGGAGGGGGCGAAATCCCCTGCTTGACCGCTAAACTTGAACCGGATGCACCCTAACCGGCGTGTCCACATATAGAGTGAGAGAACATGGCTAAGAAAATTACGGGCTATATCAAGCTCCAGGTGGCGGCCGGCGCCGCCAATCCTTCGCCGCCGATCGGCCCTGCATTGGGTCAGCGCGGTGTCAACATCATGGAATTCTGCAAGGCGTTCAACGCCGCGACGGACAAGATGGAAAAGGGCACACCGCTGCCTACCGTCATCACCGTCTATGCGGACCGCAGCTTTTCGTTCATCACGAAGCAGCCGCCAGCGACCTATCTGATCAAGAAAGCGATGGGCCTCAAGTCCGGTTCCAAGGAACCCGGCAAGATTTCCGCCGGATCGATCAAACGGTCGCAGCTCTCCGAAATCGCGCAGGCCAAGATGGTCGATCTCAACGCGAACGACATCGAAGCTGCAACGAAGATCATCGAAGGGTCCGCCCGCGCGATGGGCCTGACCGTGGTGGAGGGATAAGAACATGGCAAAGCTGAGCAAAAAAGCGAAAACCCTCGCCGCGAGCGTCGACACCAACAAGCTGCACGCCGTTGATGAAGCGATTGCGCTGATCAAGAGCAACGCGACCGCCAAGTTCGACGAAACCGTCGAAGTGGCGATCAATCTGGGCGTTGATCCACGTCACGCGGACCAGATGGTGCGCGGTGTCGTCACCCTGCCCGCTGGCACCGGCAAGACCGTGCGCGTCGCAGTGTTCGCCCGCAATGAAAAGGCCGCCGAAGCGACTGCCGCTGGTGCGGACATCGTTGGCGCAGAAGACCTGTTAGAGAGCATTCAGGCGGGTAACATCGATTTCCAGCGCGTCATCGCGACGCCGGACATGATGGGTGTCGTCGGCCGTCTCGGCAAGGTGCTGGGTCCCAAGGGCCTGATGCCGAACCCGAAGCTCGGCACCGTAACGCCGAACGTCGGTGAAGCAGTGAAGGCTGCCAAGGGCGGACAGATCGAGTTTCGCGTGGAAAAGGCTGGCATCATCCACGCTGGTCTGGGCAAGGCGAGCTTTGGCGCGGCCGACCTGCGCAAGAACTTCGACGCGTTCGTCGATGCGATCATCAAGGCCAAGCCATCGGGATCGAAGGGCAAATATGTCCGCAAGATCGCGCTCAGCTCTTCGATGGGTCCGGGCGTAAAGGTCGATGTGGCGGTCGTAAACGGCGTCGTCTGATCGCCCTCGCCCGATACTAACCGAGAATTTAATCCCCTGCCCCTATCGGGCGGGGGATTTTCTTTTGGAGGCGTAAACTGTTTGACGATCGATGACGTATAGTCTGATGGGTTAAATCAAATCACCGTTCGTGCTGAGTAATACCACATCCCGATGAGTAATACCAAGACCTGTGGAATCTGACTCGTTGGGGCTTTCGTAAGAAGCTATATT
>JBDTLS010000080.1:0-11194 GCA_039934655.1 Sphingobium sp. | reverse complement strand
GAACTCCGGTGCCTTGGCGTGGATTGGCGCGCGTAGGGTGGTGTTGACCGGACCGCGCTCGTCGATGGGTTCACCAACCACATTGAGGATGCGGCCCAATGTGGCGGGACCAACGGGAACAGAAATCTGTGCGCCGGTGTCGATCACTTCCTGACCGCGGGTCAGACCCTCGGTCGAGTCCATCGCGATGGTGCGAACGGTGTTTTCACCCAGATGCTGCGCGACTTCCAGCACGAGACGCTGACCGTTGTTGCTGGTTTCCAGCGCCGACAGGATGAACGGCAGGTTGCCGGTGAAGGTCACATCGACGACCGCGCCGATGATCTGCGAAATACGCCCGGTTGAACCGGTTGCGGCCTTCTTGACTGGTGCCTTGGGAGCAGCAGCCTTCGCGGCGGTTGCTTTGGGAGCGGCAGCTTTCGGCGCAGCGGCCTTGGCGGCGGGTTTCTTAGGGGCGATTGCCATGACGAATACCTTCTTGATCTAGCCTTAGGTTGTTATTTTACAAATCCAAAAGTGATGAGATGCTGTTGCGCGCCCACCTTTTTGTCCGAAGTGGTCAAAGCAATAAGAGCGTGTTTGCCCGACCGGTCAAATTCATAAGTGCGAAATGTACGCGCAGCGCCATCTTCTGATCTCAGTTGCGGGGGTGTGCTCTGACCATGCACTGCGCTACCAAACGAAGCGATTAAATCTGCAAACCTCGCCACAACAGCTGGTTCTTCGGCCTCAGCGATTCTAATTTCGCATATACCCGACGCAGTATAACCCAGCAGTAGTTGGGCATCGGACGGGCTACGAACAGCCCACGCGATACCACCGGGCTGACCTTGCAATTGAGCAACTAAGGAATCCGGGAGCTTATTCGCCATCGCATTACCGTCGCCGATCACAGCAATCGCTCTATCTCGCGCGCCATCGGTATCGACACAAAAGGTTTTAAAGAAATCAAAAGCGTCTTTCGCACGCGCATCTGCTTGTGCTCGCGCTGCATTGGGCAACACAGCCCAAGCGGATATCGCGAAAGCAAATGCAATATGTTTCCAGACCATCCCCATTTTACAGCGCTTCAGCGCCTGCGATGATTTCGATAAGTTCGGTGGTGATCGCCGCCTGACGGCTGCGGTTGTACTGGATGGTGAGCCGGTTGATCAGGTCGCCCGCGTTGCGTGTGGCGTTGTCCATCGCCGTCATCGACGCACCCTGTTCGGATGCCGAGTTTTCGAGCAGCGCCTTGAAAATCTGGTTCGCGACGTTGCGCGGCAACAGATCGGCGAGGATCGATTCCTCGTCTGGCTCATATTCCACCGCCGCGCCCGATGATGCGGGGGCGGTGGCGTCGAGCGCGACCGGGATGATCTGCTTCTCGGTCGGGATCTGCACCAGGGCGGACCGGAACGTGCTGAAAAACAGATGGCCGACGTCGAACGCGCCGTTTTCATACATGCCGGTCAGGATTTGCGCGACGTCGTGCGCCTGTGAGAAGGACACTTGCTTGGCGGCACTGGTATCGAACTGGCCGACGATCATGCCGGGGAATGTCCGCGCAATGACCGCGCGGCCCTTGCGCCCGACAAGGTAGAATTTCACGGTTTTGCCATCATCGATCAGAGCGCGCGCTTTCAGTACGGCGGCCTTGACGATGTTGGCGTTGAACGCGCCGCACAGGCCGCGATCGGAATTGGCGACGATCAGCAGATGCACCTGATCCGCGCCGGTGCCCGCCAACAGTCTGGGCGAAGACGCCGACAAAGTGACCTTCGACGCCAGCGATGCCACGACCGCTTCGAGCCGGACGCCATAAGGTCGCGCGGCTTCCGCCGCTGCCTGCGCCTTGCGGAGCTTGGCGGCTGCAACCATTTGCTTGGCCTTGGTGATCTTCTGGGTCGATTTGACCGAGGCGATCCGCCCTTTGAGTTCCTTGAGACTAGCCATCTAGTTCCCTCTGCGTGGCCCGGCGCGAGGAGCACCGGGTCACAATTTATCGATTACGCGAACGTCTTGCCGAATGCTTCGAGCACAGCCTTCAGCTTGGCCTTGGGTTCATCGCCCAAATCCTTGCTGTCGCGGATGCTCTTGAGCAGGTCGGCATGGTCGGCACGCAGATGATGCAGCATCGTTTCTTCGTAGCGCGTGACGTCCTTGACGGCGACGCTGTCAAGATAGCCGCTGGTGCCAGCGAAGATCGAGCAGGTCTGCTCCTCAAACGGCAGCGGCGAGAACTGCGGCTGCTTGAGCAGCTCGGTCAGGCGCGCACCGCGGTTCAGCAATTTCTGCGTCGAGGCGTCAAGGTCGCTGCCGAACTGTGCGAACGCCGCCATTTCGCGATATTGCGCCAGCTCCAGCTTGATACTGCCCGACACCTTCTTCATCGCCTTGGTCTGCGCAGCAGAACCGACGCGCGACACCGAGAGGCCGACGTTAATGGCGGGACGGATGCCCTGATAGAACAGGTTGGTTTCGAGGAAGATCTGGCCATCGGTGATCGAAATCACGTTGGTCGGAATATAGGCCGACACGTCGCCCGCCTGCGTTTCGATGATCGGCAGTGCGGTCAGCGAACCGCCGCCATTGGCGTTGCTCATCTTTGCCGCACGCTCCAGCAGGCGGCTGTGCAGATAGAACACGTCACCCGGATAGGCTTCACGGCCCGGAGGACGACGCAGCAGCAGCGACATCTGGCGATAAGCCACGGCCTGCTTGGAAAGATCGTCATACACGATCACGGCGTGCATACCGTTGTCGCGGAAATATTCGCCCATCGTCACGCCGGTGTAAGGCGCGAGATATTGCAGCGGCGCTGGCTCCGAAGCGGTTGCGGCGACCACGATCGAATATTCCATCGCGCCATTTTCTTCGAGCTGACGCACGATCTGCGCGACGGTCGAACGCTTCTGGCCGACGGCGACATAGATGCAATAGAGCTTCTTGTTCTCGTCGTCGCCCGCGTTGACGCCCTTTTGGTTGATGAAGGTGTCGATCGCGACGGCGGTCTTGCCGGTCTGGCGGTCACCGATGATCAGTTCGCGCTGGCCACGGCCAACAGGGACGAGAGCATCAATCGCCTTGAGGCCGGTCTGCACGGGTTCATGTACCGAGGTGCGCGGGATGATACCCGGCGCTTTCTTTTCCACGCGCATCCGTGCTTCGGCGATAATCGGACCCTTGCCGTCGATCGGGTTACCCAGACCGTCGACCACGCGGCCAAGCAGACCCTTGCCGACCGGAACGTCAACGATGGTGCCGGTGCGCTTGACGGTGTCGCCTTCCTTGATCTCAGCGTCCGAGCCAAAGATCACGACGCCGACATTGTCCGCTTCGAGGTTAAGGGCCATGCCCTTCACGCCGTTGGCGAACTCGACCATTTCACCGGCCTGCACATTGTCGAGGCCATGAATGCGGGCGATGCCGTCACCGACGGTCAGCACGGTGCCGACTTCGGACACCTGAGCCTCTGTGCCAAAATTGGCGATCTGGTCCTTGATGACCTTCGAAATTTCTGCGGCGTTAATGTCCATAGTTCAGCCTTTCATCGGACCTTTTTGGGGCCTTCAGCCCTTCATTGCGAGGGCGAGAGTATTCAAACGAGTGCGGATAGAAGAATCGATCATCTGGCTGCCGATCTTGACGACCAGCCCCCCGAGGATCGCCGGGTCGACCGACAGGTCAACAGCAACATCGCTGCCGACCCTGGCCTTTAAACTTTTTTGCAATGCGGTGACCTGCGCGGTGCTGAGGGCATGGGCCGATGTGACGGTCGCCAGTGTTTCGCCCTTGTGATTCGCCAGCAGCGTTTCAAACGCGCGGATCGCCGCGCCAAGTTGCGCCAGACGGCGGTTGCCGGCCAGCACACCCAAAAAGCGGGTGGTCAGCGCATCGATCCTGAGCGATTTCGCCAGCGTCGCAACGGCCTTTTCCGCAGCCGCGCGGCCGATGACCGGGCTGGCCGTCAGGTCGCGAAAATCGGCTGATTCGGCCAGCGCGCGCTTGAGCGTATCGAGGCTGGACGCCACCGATTCGAGCTGGTTTGAATCGCGGGCCAGCTCGAACAAGGCGAGCGCGTAACGCCCGCTGAGGCTAGCCTGAATGCCGCCGGAATTCTCCACGCGCTCTAATTCCTCCACATCGAAATGCCAGTCGTACACAGAAAGGGGAGATAGCATGCTATCCCCCTTGAACGTGCGGGCCGGTTAGCAGGGGGTGCGCTGCGATGCAAGATAGGGCGCGCGAATAGTTTGCGCTAATTTGTGAATGTGGCAATCGCGCCGCGATTTGCGGCGTTTCAATCGGTCGGTAGCTTGCCCTTGGTGCATTTGAACACCAGTCGCTCATTGGGCTGGGGGGCGAGCACGCCGCGAATATCGCTCTGCATTTGCTGCAACCTGGCAATGGCTTCCGGGTCCTGCGTGCACTGGCCAATCGAAAAGCCGGTGCGCAGCAGCCGCGCCCGATCCAGCGTCGCGGCGTCGGCGAGAAAACGCTCGGTCTTGTAGGTGCCGGTTACCGGGTCAAAGCTGTTGATCGAGATGCTGGGGTCGCTTTGCGGCACGAAGATGCGGCTCCACCCGTCATTGTCGCGGCCATATTGGGTGTTGCCATTGACACAGCCGCTGTCCGTCCAGTTGAGCGCCACGTCGCTGGTTTGGGAAACGGTGATGCGGCTGCGGCTTTCATCGATATGGCAGATATTGTCGCCGACCGGATTATAGGCGGCGGGCAGAGTCGTTATCGGAGACGCGGGTTGCGCTTTGGCGATCTTCGCCGCGCGGTCATCAAGACTGGCGAACGAGGGGCGCAGCGTGAATATGATGATGGCCGCAATCAGCAGCACCCCCGCGCCGATCACGAACCTTTTGGCCAGCCGGGTATTCTTCTGCGTGTAATACAGCGCCCCTCCCCCCATCGCCATGACGGACAGCGCCAGCATCAATGCTGCGACCGCCAGCGCATTTTCACGGGAAGCGATAATTTCCTGCTCTGCCTGACGCGTGGCGCGGTCGGTCGCCTGCTCCAACGCCTGAGCTGCGACATTCGCCTGCGCTTCGGTCCGGGCCAAATCCTCCTGCTTGCGGGCCGTTTCTTGCTGATCCAGCTCCGCAATCGTGCGGCACGGTGCGGACGACCGCTGGAACTGGACGCCTGCCTGCCGCAGGAACGACGCGACTTCACGGTTCGACACCGCAAAGCCATATGTTGCCTCATTACCTTCCGACAGCGAACCGAAGCTGTTGACGCCGAGCACCCGACCGCAATCGTCAACCAGCGGCCCGCCACTGTTGCCTTCGGCCATCGGCGCGGTGTGCAGCAACGTATCGAATGCGTGCGATGAGCGCCCGGACGAGAGGTTGCCGCTGGTCTTGACCGGCGTGACCGGCTGGATCATCTCGCTCAGGCTCAATCCCTGCGCCCGGTCGACCGCGCCGGGATAGCCGATGGCCGTAACATGCTGCCCATCCGTGACGCCGCCCGCGAAAAAAGTGCTGACCGGCAGATGGCCGTTGTTGAGCTGGATCAGCGCCAGATCATTGCCGGGCGAAAAGGCGACCACTTTGCCGCCATAGCTTTTCGCGCCCTCGGACGGGACGATGCCGACCACCAGATTCGGCTCGGTTTTTAGCATCTCGACGACATGGGCGTTGGTAATCACCTTGTCGGGCGTCACCGCAAAACCGCTGCCATGCCCCACGAAATACGTCTGCCCATCCTTGGTCGCCACAATCACGACCCGCACCACACCGCGCACGACGGCGGCGACATCCTGCTCCTCGCCCTGCGCGGGAACGAAGGTCAGCATCAATGCCGCAATCAGGGCGAACAAGCGGCCAAATTTCTTCAGGAGCGTCATCTTCATGGGCCTTTACTTATGATATGCGCGCCCGATGTAAACCGCAGATATTGTTTTGAACGCAAGATGCGGGAAGCGCGCGCGGGCGGTTTAGGCTAATAAGGCGGCATGACAGGCATTCGCACATGGACGGATATCGACGAGCGGGCCGCATGGGCGGCGTTTATGGCGCGGGATCGCGGCTTTGACGGGCGATTCGTGGTCGCAGTGCGCACCACCGGCATTTATTGCAAGCCGAGTTGCCCGGCGCGGCGTCCGGGCCGCGAGAATGTGGAATTCCATAGCGACGGGACGGCGGCACAGGCGGCAGGATTTCGCGCCTGCCTGCGGTGTCGGCCCGATGAGGTGGCGCGTGATGAGCGGGCGGTGGCCGCAGCCATTACGTGGATAGAGGCGGAGCCAAGCCCGCCATCACTGGAAGCGTTGGCGGCGCAAGTGGGCTATGCTCCCCATCATTTCCACCGGCTGTTCAAGCGCGCAACCGGCATGACGCCAGCAGCCTATGCGCGCAATCTGCGTGTGGGCCGACTGGCGAACGCGCTGACGAGTGAAGGAGACATCACCGATGCCATATATGACGCGGGCTATGCCGCGCCCAGCCGTGCCTATGCCGATGCGCAGGCGAGGTTGGGCATGACGCCATCGGCATGGAAAAATGGCGGGCGCGGCGTGACCCTATATTATGCGATTGTCGCGACCAGCCTTGGGTCGATGCTGGTCGCGGGAACGGAAAAGGGCTTGTGCCGGATCAGCTTTGACGAGGACGAAACGGATCTGCGCGCGCGTTTTCCGCAGGCGGATATCGCCCCGGCCAATGCGGCATTCAATAAGCTCGTCGCACAGGTGGTTGCGTTGGTCGATCATCCCGGCACGATCAGCGACCTGCCCCTCGATATGCAGGGCACCGCCTTTCAACAGGCTGTGTGGGACGCGCTGCGCGCCATCCCCGTGGGCGAAACCCGCACCTATAAGCAGGTTGCCGCAGCCATCGGCAAACCCGCGGCGACACGCGCCACCGGCACGGCGTGCGGCGATAACGGGCTGGCGGTGCTGATCCCCTGTCACCGCGTGTTGCGCAGCGATGGCGGATTGGGGGGCTATGCCTATGGGCTGGAGCGCAAGAAAGAATTGCTCGCGCGCGAACGGGCGACGCCGGGCGATTAGGATTTGGCCAATTAGGGTTTAGGCAGGGCCAGTCGCGCCATGATCGCTCGCCGTTCCTCGTCCGTCATGTTCGCCCAGTCGATAATTTCATCCATCGTGCGGCCACAGCCGATGCAGACATCATTGCGATCCAGCGTGCACAGCCGATTGCACGGGCTTTCGATCATCGGCGTGTCCATCACATGAAGCTATAGGGGTCGATGTCGACCGCGACGCGGGTACTGGTTTTCCAGGAGAGCGGGCCGAGCCAGTCACGGATCGCCTGTTGCACATCGATCTGGCGCGTGGCGTGAACCAGCAGGCGGTGGCGATAGCGCCCACGCAGTTGCGCCAGGGGTGCGGGCGCGGGACCATAGACGCGCAGGTCCTTGCTGTCGGGCGCGCGCCTGCCGATCAGGCGGGCGGTGTTCAGCGCCTCCTGCGCATCCTCGCTCGAAATGATGATCGCCGCAAAGCGCCCGAACGGCGGCGCATTGGCGCGGCGGCGATTTTCGGTTTCGGCGTGATAAAAGGCTTCGGCATCGCCGTTGAGCAACGCCTTGATAACGCCAGCTTCGGGCATCCGCGTCTGGATATAAACGGTGCCGGGCTTCTCGCCGCGCCCGGCGCGCCCCGACACCTGCACGATTTGCTGGAAACAGCGTTCGGACGCGCGCAGGTCGCCGCCTTCCAGCCCCAGATCGGCGTCGATCACACCGACCAGCGTGAGGTTGGGGAAGTGATAGCCCTTTGTGACAAGCTGTGTGCCGATGATGATGTCGATGGCGCCCGCCTCCATCCGTGCGACAAATTCCGCCACATGCGCTGGCGTCGACAATGTATCGGATGTCACGACCGCCGTGCGCGCTTGCGGGAAGAGCGCCGCCACTTCATCGGCGATGCGCTCCACACCGGGGCCGCACGCGACCAGCGCATCTTCCTGTTTGCAGTCCGGGCATTCGCGTGGCGTCGGCAGCATATGGCCGCAATGATGGCAGGCGAGGCGGTGCATACGCCGGTGTTCGACCATCCACGCCGTGCAATTCGGGCACTGAAATCTGTAACCGCAATGGCGACATAATGTCAGCGGCGCATAACCTCTCCGGTTAATAAACAGCAACGCCTGCTCGCCCTTGGCCAGCGTGTCGCCCATCGCCCGCACCAGCAGCGGCGCGATCCATTTGCCGCGTTCGGGGGGATCACGCAGCAGGTCGATGCCGATGATCGCGGGCATATCCGCGCCGCCGTAACGGGCGGGCAGCTTGATTTCGGTATAGCGGCCAATCGCGACCTGATGCCGGGTTTCGATGGCGGGGGTAGCCGACGCCAATATGACGGGACAGGATTCGAGCTTGCCGCGCATCACCGCCACATCGCGCGCGTGGTAATGGACGCCGTCTTCCTGCTTGAAACTGATCTCGTGCGCTTCATCGACGACGATCACACCGAGCATCGGATAAGGCAGATACAGCGCCGAGCGCGCGCCCACCACCACCCGCGCCTGCCCGGTCGCAATCGCGCGCCACGCGCGCCGTCGCTCCGACTGGCGCAGGCCCGAATGCCAGCTGACTGGCGCCACACCAAAGCGTTTCTGAAAGCGCGCCAGAAACGGCTCGGTCAGCGCGATTTCGGGCAGCAGCACCAAGGCCTGCCGCCCGTCGCGCAGCGCCTGCGCAATCGCTTCGAAAAACACCTCGGTTTTGCCCGATCCCGTCACGCCATCGAGCAGCACGGGGTAAAATTCATGGGCATCGACGGCGGCCACGAGTTGATTGGTGGCAATCTGCTGGGATTCATTGAGCTGGGGATGCAGGAAATTCGGGTCCGGCACCGGGAAGGGCGCGCCACTCTCGACGCTGACCGCCTCCAGCGCGCCTGCCTTGGCGAGGCCGCGGATAACCGCTTCGGACACATCGGCGAGCGCAGCCAGTTCCCGCGCCATGCCTTGCGTATCGCCAATCGCTTCGAGCGCCTGTGTGCGCTTGGGCGTCAGGCGCGCAGGCATTGCCCCGGATGCCCGATATTCGGTGACCGTCTGCGTATCGCCCAGCGCGGGCGCGGACGAAAGCGTCATGCGCAGCACCGCGCCGGGCGAGGCCATATAATAATCCGCCGTCCATTCGATCAGGCGGCGCAGTGGCGCGCCAAGCGGCGGGACATCGACCGCCTCAAGTAACGGACGCAATTTGCTCGGCTCAACGCCCGGCACATCGGGAAAGCTTGCCTCCTCCCACACCACGCCGACCAGCTTGCGCGGACCCAGTGGCGCAACGACGATGCTGCCCGGCTCAACCGTCATGCCATCGGGCACGCGGTAGTCGAGCGGACCCAATGCAGCATTGAGCAAAAGCACACGGACGCGATTCATTGCCCGTCACTATAGCCGGATAGCTTTAAGTTGAACCAATTATGTGCTCCTGCGGAAGCCAGAGTTCAGAGTTCGAGGCGCAGCGCCCAGCCAACTGGCCTCCTGCTTCCGCAGGAGCACTATGCAGTCAAACGCGATCTTCCCTAGCTGCCCATATTACGCAGCTAAAATCACGCCTTCCCTTTTGGGGGTAAAAGGGGGAAACTGCTTTTCAAGTACTGACGGGGGAGGGACTGCTATGCTGCTACGCCGGGAATTTATGGTGTCGGGCGCTGCGATTGCGATGCTCGGCATTTCGGGATGCGCCAATAATGGCATGGGCTTCAGTCTGGTTGAGGCGATCCGGCGATTACTGATGCTGTCATCGCAGCGCGCACTGGCGCGGCTGATGGCGCCCAACGGCTTTTACGACAGTCAGGTGGCGCGCATTTCCCTGCCGGATCGACTGGGAGGCAACGGCGGCGGATCAATCCTCACCAAGATATTGCTGAGCCAGATCGTGCGCGACCGGCTGTATCGCCAGATCAACCGTGCCGCCGAACGCGGGGCTGAACGCGCAGCGCCGGTCATTGCGCAGGCGATCACCTCCGTCTCGCCACAGGATGCGCTTGCTATTGTGCGGGCGGGCGGATCGGCAGCGACCGGATTATTGCAACAACAAATGGGCAGCGCGCTCATCACCGCGATGGTGCCGGGTATCGATGAGGGGCTGCATCTGTTCGATAGCGCCGCCGTCACCGATGCGCTCAAACTCGCCACCGGCATCGATTTTGCCGGACTGCGTGATGATGTGACGCGCAAGGCATCCGATGCGATCTTCGCGGAAATGGGGCAGGAGGAAATCGCGATTCGCGCCGATCCCGCCGCCACGCATGACCCGGTGTTGATGGCGGTGTTCGGTCTGGCGAAATAGCACGCATTGCGGGTTATCAAGCAGCATCGACCGCATTATAGCGAACCCACGAATCGCCCCTGACCGGGCCAGCAAAGCAACGGGAACTGCCACCATGAAATTTTTCGTCGACACCGCCGACACTGCCGACATCCGCGACCTTGCCAGCACCGGGCTGGTCGATGGGGTTACCACCAACCCGACGCTGATCCACAAATCGGGGCGCAAGTTTCTGGAAGTCGTCGCGGAAATATGCGGCATCGTTGATGGCCCCGTGTCAGCCGAAGTCGTCGCGCTTGACCATGCGACGATGATGAAGGAGGCCGAGATCCTGCGCAAGATCGCCGACAATGTCTGCATCAAGGTGCCGCTGACCATCGACGGTCTCAAGACTTGCAAGGTGCTGACCAGCGAAGGCACACAGGTCAATGTGACCCTCTGCTTTTCCGCCAATCAGGCGCTGCTTGCGGCGAAGGCTGGTGCGAGCTTCATTTCGCCGTTCGTCGGGCGGCATGACGACAATGGCTTTGACGGGATGCAACTGATCGCCGACATCCGGCTGATCTATGACAATTATGCGTTCGACACCGAGATATTGGTGGCGAGCGTCCGCCACCCGATCCATGTGCTCGAAGCCGCCAAGATCGGCGCGGACGTGATGACCGCGCCGCCCGCCGTCATCCGATCACTGTTCAACCATGTGCTGACCGACAAGGGCATCGCGGCGTTTATGGATGATTGGGCCAAGACGGGTCAGACGATCGGGTAAGAATGACGCGCGAACTCAGATCGTCATTGCGAACATAGCGAAGCAATCCACTGTCCCGCCGCTGGATTGCTTCGCTGCGCTCGCAATGACGATGCAATGCGAGGTCGTCACTTTCCAACAATGCCACGCCCTATCGCCCGCACGGGTAAACCCGCCGGGTTGGCATCAGCAACAAGA
>JBDTLS010000079.1:0-11201 GCA_039934655.1 Sphingobium sp. | reverse complement strand
ATCACAGCCACTTCAGAATCAGGACACTAGAGCGGTTTGCGATCCGATTGCATCGGCTCGACCGCTCTATCCTATTGTTTTACCGCATTTTTCGAGTCAGGTGATTCCACCTGACTGGAAAATGCTCTAATTGGTTCAGGCGGGTTCGCGGGTGTGCGCTACCTCGGATATGATCTGGAACGAATTAATCCGCGCCTGATGGTCGAAAACATCGGAAACGATCATCAATTCATCCGCGCCGGTTTCCGCGATCAATGCCGCCAGTCTCTCTTGCACGGTTGTAGGTCCGCCAATTATCGAGCGCGACAGGAAACCCTGAGCTTGCGCCTTCTCCGTCGGCGTCCAATAGCTCTCGATATCGTCGATCGGCGGCTTGCTGAGACCGCGGGCGCCACGAAACAGGTCTGCAATCGACATTTGCTGCGTGGTAGCCAATCGGCGCGCCTCGCTATCTGTATCGGCGGCGATGATGTTCACGCCGATCATCGCATGGGGCCGATCAAGCTGCGCCGAGGGACGAAAATGCGCGCGATAGATATGCAACGCTTCGATCAGGGCTTGCGGCGCAAAATGCGATGCGAACGCATAGGGTAACCCCAGCTGCGCGGCCAGCTGTGCCCCGAACAGGCTCGACCCCAATATCCATAACGGCACATTGGTATTCGTGCCGGGAACCGCCTGCACCCGCTGCCCCTCGGCCAGGGGGCCGAGCAGCGCCTGAAGCTCCTGCACATCCTGCGGAAAACTTTCGGCACTCATGGGATCGCGGCGCAATGCCCGCAAGGTCATTTGATCCGTCCCCGGCGCGCGCCCCAATCCAAGGTCGATCCGCCCCGGAAACAGGCTGGCGAGCGTCCCGAACTGTTCAGCGATGACCATCGGCGCGTGATTGGGCAGCATAATGCCCCCCGCCCCAACACGGATGCTGCTCGTTCCAGCCGCGATATGACCGATCACAACCGATGTCGCCGCCGAAGCTATGCCCGGCATATTATGATGCTCGGCCACCCAGAAGCGCGTGTAACCCATCTGCTCCGCATGGGCAGCCAGATCGCGCGACGCATCGAGCGCCGCGCGAATGTCGCTTCCCTGCCGCACACGCACCAGATCAAGGATAGAAATTGCGGGCATCGGACTCAACCGTCTACCGGAAATGTACCGGCGAAGGCAAATTCAGCGATCGGCTTGCGGTCGCTCGGTACTTCTTTGTCGCGCAACCCCTCGAGCAGCACCGAAGGATCCGCCTTGTGACCGACGGCAACGGCAGCTTCGATACGGAAGCGGTCGGGAACCTTGAGTGCGGTCCGGGCGGCGTCGAAATCCACCCCCGTCATGCCATGTGCATATAATCCCATATGCGTGGCCTGCAACCCCAGCTGCGCCCATGCGGCGCCGACGTCAAAGCTATGGCTGTGGGATGCCGTCGCTTCTTTGGGGTTACCTGTGTGCGTCAGCGTATCCGATATAAAGTACATCAGCACCGAAGCATTCCCCGCCCACATCTGGTTGAATGGGATCAACGGCGCCAGCAAAGTCGCCCAGTTCGCGTCGTTACGGTGTGCATATACAATTCGCCACGGCTGAAAATTAAACGACGAAGGCGCCCAACGCGCGGCTTCCAGCAACGTCATCAGTTGGTCCTGACTGATTGGTTTCGCGTCAAATGCGCGAGGCGACCAACGATCGGTAAAGACGGAGTGGATGGGATAGGCAGCTTGGCGGTTGGTCATCAACAATTCCTTTAAGGCTGGTGCAATGGCGTGAACCGCAGATAGGTATTGTAAGCAGCAAACCAAGTATCAAAAGAAAACTTTTCTTATACTCAATCGTATCGTCCGTCCCAGCGGGTTGAGATAATCCGGTTGATAATTGACCGGCGTCAGGCCGTTTGCGTTATGAACCTGCTGACGCGTATCCATCACATTATCCACATTCAGGCTGATGCGCAGACCGCGCATCCACGGATGCTGTTGCACCCATTCACGCTGCGCGCCCAGTTGCGCGGATAGCTGCACCCCCATCGTGCCCAGCGCCGAAAAGCGTAAATCTCCCGCACCTGTTGTCGCGCCCCGCACATTGGTTGCGCTTTGCCATTTGCCATTCAACCGGAAGCCCAGACCGTTTTTGGTAAGGCCCGCCTGAAGATCGACCTGATGCCGGGGTGTGCCGCCGCCATTGCCCACGGCGGCCCCATTGAGGAGGTCCAATGTCGTGCCCCCCGATTGAAGCTGAATATCGCTACGCATCTGCCATGTGTGATAGAGCGAAAACTGCACACGCGCCTGACGCGCACGCCCGGAGAATCCACCACCCGCCCCGCCAAAGCCTCTACCGCCACCAGGTTTCGTTCCGGTTCCCGCGTTTGCCGCATCCGGTGGGCGTCTGTCACCGCTGCTCGCCGGGGCTTTCCCCAGCCGCCCGGAAAAATTGATCCCCCAGCGTAATTGCTCTGTGTTCGAACGGGCAAAATTGACCGGACGCGCATCAATGCTCACCAATTGCCCCGCGCCATTCCGCCCGAACCTGCCGGGAAAGGCCGCTTCCACCGCCGCCGTTGCCGCCGGGAACGATACGATGGGATTACGGGTATCCTCATTCAGATAATTCACGCTCAACTTCGGCCCGCTGTCCCCGAACGGACGCAGCGTCGTTTCCAGCGAATAAATATGACTGCTTTCGGCGAGCAACGCCCGATTTCCGCCATCGGTCCGTGCAATATCGACGGTCTGCTGCTGCACATAGTCAAATATGCGCGCGTTGGGCGTCACCAGCAGCGGATCGCCCAATTGCTGCATCGTCGGCGCGTCCTCTTTATGGGTGACGGACGCGACAAGATTAATCACCGGCAGCGGCGCCCAATTCAAACCATAGCCCCAGGTCGTCAGGTTGCCAAAATCGGAAAGCCGGTCGATCGCCGCGTTCATATTGACCGACAATGTCCCGAGCGGCTGCAAAGCATGGTTGCGGCTCGACGCAATGGGCACATCGATACTCGCTTGCGCAGAGCCTGTGCGGCGTGACAGCTCACTCGAAACGCTCGCAACCTGCCTGACGGAGGTGCCGGTATAGCCCTCCGCCTGCGCACCCGCCTGACCCGTCAGCGTCATGTCACCTGCTGGCAATTTGACGAGCACACCGCTTGCCACCAGCTCGATTTTGCCGGTTTGCGCGGTCGAACGGGCACTGTCGCGTATCGACGCAGCCCGATCGGTGGTGGAGTGCGTGCCGACAATGTCATAGTTGCCGGTCAGCGACCATTGCCACCCACTCAGCGCACCGTTCACCATCGCGCCGACATGGCCCGTCTGTTGATCGGAATCGCGGACCAGCGGCACCACACCGCCCGTGCCATTTGCCAGCGCGCCCACACCGCTTTGCGTTCCCACTGCCTCACCGCGAATATTCAACGTTGCGTACAGGCCATCTTTAATCGTTGACGTCATGCTGCCATTAAGGGAGGCGGTATCCGTGCGCGCCAGCAGGCTACGCCACGGTCGCTGATCCAGCCCGCCGGGCGGCGCATTGTTGAGCAGATTCCGTTCGCTTTCGAACAGGGGGCTATCATGTTGATATTGCCCGTCAATCGACCAGCGTTTCTTGGGATCGATACGCAATTTGGTGGCCTGCGCCTTCACGCTGGCGCGTCCACCCGCTGTTGCTATCGTCGGCGCGAACTGCACCACGGTCGCATTGAAGCGATTGCGCAGCACGATATTGACGACGCGCTGGTCGGCACGATAGCCGTATCGCAGCGCCAACTCCGCCGGATAAATATCGACGCGCATGATTGCTTCGGTCGGCAGGTCGCGCACTTCGGCGTAACCCGTGGTGCGCAGCCCGTTGATCAGGACCACAGGTCGACCATTGCTGGCCCCGCCGGACACCTGAGGCGCCAGTTCGCTCAGTAAATCGCTTACGCTGCTCACGCCCAGCGCACGGACATCGCCCGCCGAATAGCTCACATCCGGCGCAACATTGCCAACCACCGCGCCGCGTTGACGCCCGGCAATCACGACAATTTCATCGTCTTCCAGATCACTATCGGCGGTCGACGCAGAATCGGATGGCGGCGGCGCGGGCGCCGTTTGGGCAAAGGCGATGGCGGCGTGACTGCACCCACAAATGAGCAGCGCGAGTACGAGCGAGTTTTTCATGCAAGCCCTATGGTGCTGTACGGCTTAACCTAAGCTGTCCTTCCGCTGCCATTTGATGGCCATTCGCCCGCTATGAATGGATTCAGATAGGCTCGCCCGACAGGCGCTGACACAGCATGTCCAGTTGATCCAGCGTCGAATATTGCAACGACAACAAGCCCCCACCATCGGTGCGGTGGCCGATCTGCACCTTGACCCCCAATATATCGGAGAGATGATGTTCCAGCGCGCTGATATCGGCATCGCGCACGTCCGGCGCGCCGCTGGTAGCCCCTTTCGGAGCGCGACCCTTGGCCTTTTGCGCGAGCTTTTCGACTTCGCGGACCGACAAACCCTTTTGGATGATGAGGCGCGCTACGCCTTCGGCATCCTCTACACCGATCAGCGCGCGCGCATGGCCCATCGTCAGACGGCCATCCATCACCGCGTCCTGCACCGGTGCCGGCAGATCGAGCAAGCGTATCAGATTGGCGACATGGCTGCGCGATTTGCCGACAAGCCTGGCCAGCGCCTCCTGACTATGGCCAAATTCCGCGATCAGCCGCGAATAAGCCTCCGCCTCTTCCATCGGATTGAGATCCTGCCGCTGGATATTTTCCACCAGCGCGATTTCGAGCGTTTCCGCTTCATCAAAATCCCGGATGATTGCCGGGATGCGGTGCAGATGCGCCCGCTGCGCTGCGCGCCAGCGCCGCTCACCCGCGACAATCTGATACCCCTTACCATGCGGGCGCACGACTATCGGTTGAATAACGCCGCGCCGCGCAATGCTGTCAGCGAGTTCCTGCAACGCGGCTTCGTCAAAATGGCGGCGCGGCTGATGAGGATGCGGAGTTATTGCACTAATATCAATGGCTTGCACTGACTTATTGTTTCCACCGGAGGCACTGGCGCTAATCGCTTCCTCCTGCGCCACCTCCCCCAACAGCGCGGAAAGACCTCGGCCCAAGCCATGCGGACGGCGGGCTGGTTTGACGGCAGCGGCTACGGATTGATCTTCAGCGCCCTGTTGTGTGCTCATACGCGTGCTCATGCCGCCATCTCCGGTTGGGGATTCGGTTGGGGCAAGCGCCCGATCAACTCGCGCGCCAATTGCATATAGGCCTCCGACCCGGAGCACCGATAATCATAGATCAGCGCAGGCATACCGTGGCTCGGCGCTTCCGACAGCCGGACATTGCGCGGTATAACCGTTTCGAACACGACATTGCCGAGGCAGGCGCGCACATCATCCGCCACCTGGTCCGTCAAACGATTGCGGCGATCATACATGGTCAGTGCCACGCCCATGATCGACAGCGCCGGATTGAAACGACCACGGATGCGCTCGACCGTCTGCAGCAATTGCGACAGCCCCTCCAGCGCAAAAAATTCGCATTGCAGTGGCACCAGTATCGATTGCGCCGCAACCATCGCATTGACGGTCAAAAGCCCCAGCGAAGGCGGGCAATCGATCAGGCAGATGTCCCAGCGCCCCTCTGCTTCGGCAAGCGCATGTGAGAGCCGATGGGTGCGCTCCTCATAATCGATCAGTTCGATTTCCGCGCCAGACAGATCCTGCGTCGCGGTGATGATGTCGAGCTTCGGCACCCGCGTCGCTACGACGGCATCGTCGATACCGCACGATCCGATCAGCAGATCATAACTGGATTGCCCACGCTCACTATGATTGATGCCCAAGCCGGTTGACGCATTGCCCTGCGGGTCCAGATCGATCAGCAATGTGCGATGGCCGGTCGCGGCAAGCGCCGTGGCAAGGTTGATCGCAGTGGTGGTTTTGCCCACCCCGCCCTTCTGGTTCGCAATCGCAATGCGAATCATACTCAACCGCCCTTTTTCTTGATGCCTCGCATGACTAGTATCGCGCTTTCGCCATCCGTGACGCTCTGTTCCACGTGAAACACAGATTGCCACATCGGCCGGGCGATTTCCAACTCATTTTGCCAATTTTTGCCTTTTGGCAGAATCCAGGTGGTTTTCCGTCCAGCGAGGTGAAGCGCCGAATCCAACAATCGCGGCAGGGGTGCATAAGCGCGCGCGCTGATGATTTGCGCGGGTCGCGCAGGACGCATGGCTTCGGTACGTTGGCCGACGACCGTCACGTTTGTCAGCGCCAAGGATTCAACCACCGCTTGAAGGAAAGCGACGCGCCCCTTGCGCGATTCCACCAGCATTACCGGCCAGTCCGACAGTATCGCCACAACCATGCCCGGCAACCCGGCCCCCGCACCCAGGTCAATCCACGGCCCGCCATCCGCTTTCGGTATCGGGGCGAGAGAAATAAGTTGGGCACTATCGACGATATGCCGCGCCCAGATATGGTCGCGGGTCGAGGTGGCGATCAGATTTTGATTTTCCATCTCGGCCAGCAACAATGTAATATAGCCATCCAGCCGCGTCCATATTTCACGTGAAACATTGAACTTCGCTTCCATCCAGCCGCGCGCCTCGTCCTCGGTCATGCCGCCTTCCGTCGCAACGCTACAAGGATCGCGGCCAGTGCTGCCGGTGTTACGCCACGCACACGTCCCGCGGCGGAAAGGCTGTCTGGACGTGCAGCACCAAGTTTCTCGCGCATCTCGGTCGAAAGTCCTCCCACACCGGCGAAATCAAAATCAGCCGGAATCGAAATCGCCTCGTTCCGGCGCAGGTCAGCGATCTCCGCTAATTGCCGTGCAAGATAAGGCGCATAATGGGCATCTTCCAATATCTCGCCCCGGTGGTCCGGCGCAACATATGCGAGCGCGGGCGCCAATCTGGCCAACACCGCCTCTTGCCCTGCCATCTCCGGAAAGCGCAGCCATTCGAACAGCGACCGGCGCGACCCATCCTGCCGCACGGCCACACCTTCGGCGGCGAGCGCAGCGGCACCATATTGCTGCTCCAGCTCAGCCATTACCCGCACCCCCGCCGCCTGTCGCGACGCGAACCACAGCGTGCGTTCCGAGCCGATCAGGCCGTGCGCCAAACCTAAATCGGTCAGGCGCGTCGCGGCATTGTCCGCGCGCAGGTGCAAGCGATATTCGGCCCGCGCCGTCAACATGCGATAAGGTTCAGTAACCCCCTGCAACACCAGATCATCGATCATTACCCCGATGTAGCTCGTCGCCCGGTCGAGCAAAAGCGGCTCGTGGTCCAACGCAAATGCCGCCGCATTGGCACCAGCGACCAAGCCCTGCGCCGCCGCCTCCTCATATCCCGTCGTGCCGTTGATCTGCCCGGCACAATAAAGACCGGCCATCGCGCTCAATCCCAAAGTACGATCCAGCGCGCGCGGGTCGACATAATCATATTCGACAGCATAACCCGGCACGGCCATTTCCACATGGGCGAGGCCATCCATCGAACGCACCATCGCCAGTTGCACATCGGTCGGCAACGACGTGCTGATGCCGTTGGGGTAGACGAGCGGCGTCGTCAGACCTTCGGGTTCGAGAAATATCTGGTGCCCGTCGCGGTCGCCAAAACGAAAAATCTTGTCCTCGATCGACGGACAATAACGCGGCCCCCGTCCCTCAATCGCACCACTGAACAAAGGCGAGCGATCCAGCCCGGCACGGATGATGTCATGCGTTTGCGCGTTTGTCCGGGTGATCGCGCAGAATATCTGTGGCACTTGGCGATGCGGCGTCAGGTTCGACATCGTCCAACTGCCGCTGTCGGAGGGCTGTTGCTCCAGCGCGGCCCAGTCAATTGTCCGCCCATCGAGGCGCGGCGGCGTGCCGGTTTTGAGTCGCGCAATCGGCAAGCCAAATCCGCGCAGCCGCTCGCCCAATCGTGTAGCTGCCCGCTCGTTGACACGTCCGCCGATGTGCGTTTCTTCCCCACGAAACAGCTTGCCGCCGAGGAAAGTACCCGTCGCCAGCACGACTGCACGTGCATATATTTCCGCACCATCGGCAAGACGGACGCCCGATATGGGTGAACCGTCGCCATCGCTGGCAATCAGGTCGGCGGCCTCCCCTGCGATATGGGTCAGATTGGGGATGGCCCGCATATGCTGGGCGACTGCCGCCCGAAACAAAGCGCGATCCGCCTGAATACGCGGCCCCTGCACTGCCGCACCCTTGCTGGCATTCAGCATACGATGATGGATCGCCGCAGCATCGGCAGCGCGCGCAATCACGCCATCGAGCGCATCAACCTCGCGCACAAGATGGCCCTTGCCCAACCCGCCGATCGCCGGGTTGCACGACATCGCGCCGATTGCATCGAGATCAAAAGTGACCAGCGCCGTCCGGGCACCTTTACGCGCCGCAGCCGCAGCCGCCTCACACCCGGCGTGGCCACCGCCCACCACAATGACATCAAAATCCGTCCGCATCTCGCCGCCATAGGCGAATTGCGGGGGGGCGTCAAAGCGGTGTGAGAGGGGGGCATTAGCAAATGTTTCACGTGAAACAGGATCACTTACCGATACAAAATCGTCCGAACAATATATCAAGCATATCCTCGACCCCCGCCCGTCCGATCAGGCGGTCAAGCGCCGTGCGGGCTATGCGCAGGGATTCTGCGACCAGCAACATATCACGCTCGCGCAGGCCCGCGTCGATCTCACCAAGCGCAGTGCCGATCCCGTCGCGCTGGCGCTGGTACAAAGCATATTCGGCCTCCATCGGCAGAATGCGCTGCGCCGCCTCAACCAACCGCCCGACCAACGCTGCCATCCCCTCGCCCGTGCGCGCCGATAGCGCGAGATCGGCCCCTGCGGGTTTCACCCATCCTGCCCGATCCATCTGCGCGGCTATCGCGACAGCATCACCGCGCGGCCGTTCATCCGGTTCGCCCAGCCATAATATAATGTCCGCCTGCTCCAGCGCGGCGCGCGTGCGCTCGACACCAATCTGCTCGATGCTATCCGTCGCATCGTCACGCAGCCCGGCGGTGTCGGTCAGCAGATACGGCACCCCGCCCAGCTGCACCGGCACCTCGATCCGGTCGCGCGTGGTCCCGGCAATGTCGGAGACAATCGCTGCTTCACGTCCGACGAGCGCATTGAGCAAAGTCGACTTGCCGACATTGGGTGGCCCGGCCAGCACGACACGAATGCCATCGCGCAAACGCTCCGCCGATGGCAGCGCCAACTGCTGCGCCATCGCGGCGCGTAACGCCTGTAACCGCTGGATGATCGCGCCCTCAATCGATGCATCGGGCACGTCGTCCTCGTCCGAAAAATCAAGCGCCGCCTCGACCATCGCGGAGACAATCAATATCTCCTCGCGCCACCCGTTCAAACGTCGCGAGAAATGCCCCTCGGCCATCGCCAGTGCCGCACGGCGTTGCCCTTCGGTTTCCGCCGACAGCAGATCGGCCAGCCCTTCGGCTTCATTCAGGTCGATCTTGCCATTTTCGAATGCCCGGCGGGTAAACTCCCCCGGCTGCGCTTCCCGCGCGCCGTTGATCCTGCCGAGCGCGCCCAGCACAGCGTCCACCACCGCCCGCCCGCCGTGGCAATGCCATTCGACCATATCTTCGCCGGTAACGCTGTGGGGCCGCGCGAAATGAAGCGTCAGCGCCCGATCCAGCAACTGTCCGTCAGCCGGGTTATACAGCGCCCGAACCCGCGCATGTCGCACATCGCCCAAGTCGGGAATATTCAGAAATTTACGTTGTATATCAAAGGCTTGTGGGCCAGAAATACGAATGACGGCGATCCCGGCGGGTGGCCGTCCGCTGGACAACGCAAATATCGTATCGGGCATGACGGTGTTAGATCAGGAACAGGATCAAGGTTTGCCCGATCCGCCGCCCATGCCAATGTCCATCATCTGCTTGAACAGTTTCATGCTGGCATCCCCCATCGGCGTGAAGGATTGCATGACGTTGCCCATCTGCTCCAGGTTCACAGCGCCGTCCATCGCATTGGTAATGGTGGTGATGTATTTTTCGTGCACGGATGACAGGTCGGGCAGGCCAAGAAAGCTGCGCGCCTCTTCCGGGGTGCATTCGACATTGACGGTGACTTTCATCGGAGCGACCTTTCACACGCGGGCAATGCGCATAGTGGCGCAATATGCGCTGTGTTTCCAGCCCATACGTTACCCGATCAAAGTAACGTCAGTATGCCCACATTATGATCGACAATGCCTTCATAGATCATCTTGCCCGCGACATAGAGGATCACCGCCAGCCCGAAATAGGCAATCCAGCGATAACGCTCAATATATTTGGCGATCAGATTGGCAGCGATACCCATCATCGCAACCGACAAAATCAAGCCGATGATCAGGATGCCGGGATGCGCGCGGGCCGCACCCGCCACCGCCAGAACATTGTCCAGGCTCATGCTGATGTCGGCAATCGCCACGGCCCAAGCTGCCGACGCAAAGCTGCGGCTGGCGCGAATGCCGCTATGTTCGTCGCCGATGATTTCCTGTGAGCCGCCGCTGGCACCCTGCGCGGGCCGCAATTCGCGGTACATTTTCCAGCTAACCCACAGCAGCAGTAAGCCGCCCGCAAGGATAAGGCCGACGATCTGCATCAACTGGCTGACCACCAGCGCGAAACCGATACGCAGCACCAGCGCGGCGATAATACCGATCAATATGACCTTCTTGCGCTGCGCATCGGGCAACCCGGCGGCGAGCGCGCCCACCACAATCGCATTGTCCCCGGCCAGCAACAGGTCGATCATCAATACCTGTGTGAAAGCCGCCAGCGCGCCCGGACTGCCGATATTGGCGAAATCGGCAACGATATAACCCCAAATATCCGTAAAAGAACCCACAGTTGGTGCAGCGGTAGCAAGAAAGGTGAGTATCAAAGCAATATCTCCGTAGTCCTACTGGTTCATTGAATCGAAGAAATCTTCGTTGCTCTTAGAATCCTTCATCTTGTCGAGCAGGAATTCCATTGCGTCGATCGTACCCATTTGCATCAGGATACGGCGCAATACCCACATCTTGCTGAGCGTGCCCTTTTCGACCAGCAATTCTTCCTTGCGGGTGCCGGACTTGCCGACATCGAGCGAGGGGAAGATGCGCTTGTCGGATACCTTGCGGTCGAGCACGATTTCGCTGTTGCCGGTGCCCTTGAACTCTTCGAAGA
>JBDTLS010000078.1:0-11210 GCA_039934655.1 Sphingobium sp. | reverse complement strand
GCGCGCCCCGATGAGGGCGGAAACGACACCGATACATGAGTCGCTCACGCTGGGAAGAATTAAGCGAATGGAACAAGGAGGAACTGGAACAATTTTTGGACCAGATAGGTGAAATGGGAAGGCTTGCGCTTTTGCATGAATGGTCAATTCATGCCCGGCCAGAGCAATTGCCGTCTGCGGGCGACGATTGGCGTATCTGGCTGGTGATGGCGGGTCGTGGCTTCGGCAAGACCCGCGCGGGGGCGGAATGGGTGCGTGGCATCGCGCAGCAGGATGGGGACGCGCGCATTGCGCTGGTCGCCGCCAGCCTGCACGAGGCACGCAGCATCATGGTTGAGGGCGAGAGCGGTTTGCTTGGCATCGCACCCGGTTGGGATCGCCCCGAATGGTTCCCCGCGCTGCGCAAGCTGATATGGAAATCGGGCGCGCAAGCGTTGCTTTACGGGGCGGCTGACCCGGAAACGCTGCGCGGCCCGCAATTCACCCACGGCTGGGCCGATGAAGTAGCGAAATGGCCGCTGGGGCAAGCGGCATGGGATAATTTTATGATGGGGTTGCGACTGGGCGCTGCGCCGCGCGTGGTGGTGACGACGACGCCGCGTCCGGTGCCGTTGCTGCGGCAACTGGTCAAGCATCCGCTGACCATAACGACGCGGGGCGCAACGCAGGACAATCGCGCCAACCTGCCCGCCAGTTTCATCGCCGCGATGGAAGCCGATTATGCGGGCACCAGTCTTGGCCGACAGGAGCTGAACGGCGAACTGATCGAGGAAATGGACGGGGCGCTGTGGACGCGTGGGCTGATCGAGCGGTGCCGGGTCGCACGTTCGGAAATGTCCGATGCGGGTAACGCGATTGAGCGGCTAGTGGTCGCGGTCGATCCCCCGGCCGGGACGGATGGTGATGCCTGTGGTATCGTCGTCGTCGCAAAGGCGCGCGACGGGCGCGCATTGGTGCTCGCCGATGCGTCGGTCGTGCATGTCAGCCCGGAAGCATGGGCGCGGGCCGTCGCGGGCGCTGCATCGACATGGGGCGCGGATAAGGTTGTGGCCGAAGCCAATAATGGTGGTGCAATGGTCGAAAGCGTCCTGCACGCCGCCCAGGCGGATTTGCCGGTCAAGCTGGTTCATGCCAGCCGGGGCAAGTCTGCGCGCGCAGAACCCGTCGCGGTGCTGTATGAAGCAGGCCGCGTGCGCCATGTGGGCGCCTTTCCCGATCTGGAGGACCAGATGTGCGGGCTGATGCTCGGCGGCGGCTATGCGGGGCCGGGGCGATCACCCGACCGCGCCGATGCGCTGGTCTGGGGTTTGACCGAACTGATGCTGGGCAAGGCCGCGCGGCAAGCGATTCACATATTATGACAGTATAGGAAATCGGGCTGGTTCAGTCCGCCCCATCACGGGAGAACAACATGAAATTCTTTGGATGGAAGGGAGCGGCGAGTTCGCCGCGCCCGGCTTTGTCGCGCGCCTATATGCTGGGCGGGCCTGCGATAGGCGAATGGCCGGTGCAATATGAGGCGCAGGTGCGCGCCGCTGTGTTGGCCAATCCGGTGGCGCAGCGTGCCGTGCGGCTGGTGTCGGAAGCGGTGGGCGGAGCGGCACTGGTGGCGAACGGCGGAGAGGATGGCGCGTCCGCGCGATTGATTGAGCTGGTGCGTCATGTGTCCGGCGCGCAGGGGTTGATGGAGACTCTGGCGCTGCACCTGCTTTTACATGGCAACGCCTATGTCCAGATCGCGAGCGATGCGGAAGGCGTGCCGGTCGAACTGTTCGCGCTCCGTCCCGATCGGGTGAGCGTGGAAACCGATAGCCGTGGTTGGCCGGTCGCGTACAGCTATCGTGCGGGTCAAACGATCACTCGCTTTACGTCCGCCGATGGAAGGGGGCGAACCGCCATTATCCATATGAAATCGATCAATCCGCTTGATGACCATTATGGTCTTGGTTGTGTGGCGGTGGCGTCGGGCGCGGTGGCGATCCACAATGCCGCGACCGTCTGGAACAAGGCGTTGCTAGACAATGCTGCGCGGCCGTCCGGGGCGCTGGTTTATGATACCGGACGGGATGGTGCGAACCTCTCCGCCGACCAGTTCAAGCGCCTGAAGGAAGAAATGGAGGCCGCGTTTCAGGGGGCTGGGAATGCGGGAAAGCCGATGCTCCTTGAAGGCGGATTGAAATGGCAATCCTTGAGCCTGTCGCCAACCGATATGGACTTCATCGGGCTGAAGGCGGCGGCGGCACGCGACATCGCGCTCGCCTTTGGGGTGCCGCCGATGATGCTGGGCCTGCCCGGTGACAGCACTTATGCCAATTACCGCGAGGCGAACAAGGCGTTGTGGCGGCAAACGATCTTGCCGCTCGCCGACAAGATATTGAGCGGGATCGGCCAGGGGCTGGCGGACTCGTTTCCGGGTACGAAACTGGCGCTCGATCTTGAGCGTGTCCCCGAACTTTCGGATGAACGCAGCGCCTTGTGGGAACGGGTGGGCGCTGCTGATTTCCTGACCGTTGACGAGAAGCGGGCGATGCTGGGGCTGGCACCGCTTACACCACTGGCAGCAGGAGAGGTGACATGAGCGAGAGCGATATGCTGGCCCATCTGGTCGCGCAGGCCGAGGGCGATGGCACGGACCTGATCATGGTACGGGCGCTGGTCGAGGAAGCGAGCACGATGGGCGCCGAACGGGCGCTTGATCGGCTGGGGCTGTCCGATCGTGCGGCGGAGGCCGATATGCGCGAACTGCGCGAATTGCTGGGCGCGTGGCGAGATGCCAAGCGTGCGGCGCGCGGCGCGGTGATCGGCTGGGTTGTGCGTGGCGCACTGGCGTTGATGCTGATCGGCATGGCGTTTAAGCTCGGCCTGTTTGCGATGGTGCGCGGATGAGCGCGGCTACTCAGAAAAGCCCGGTGCGGTTTGCTGGCTATGCCGCGATATTCAACAAGGTCGACCGGGGCGGTGACATCATTCGACCGGGCGCGTTTACGGGTATGATCGCTCGATTGAGCCAGCAGGCTGTGCCTTTGCTGTGGCAGCACCGGCCCGGCAGTCCGATTGGCGTGATCGAGCATATCAGCGAGGATGCGCGCGGTTTGCGCGTCATCGGACGGCTGAATGCGCAGGAAGGCGCGACGGATAATGCCGCGCTAATGCTCAAACAAGGGACGGTGCGTGGGCTATCCTTTGGTTACCGTGTGCGCGGATCGCAGGGAGAAAATCCACGCGTGTTGACTGACCTCGACCTGATGGAGGTTAGCCTGGTTACCTTCCCCATGCAGCCGAGCGCGCGCGTCCATGCGGTTGAGGCGCAAGCCGATTAGACAACCCCATTTCGCCTGACGCCCGGTGCGGACGGAAGGCTTTCGCCGTGTGCCACTCATGATCTGTTTTGAATGGCGCACTTTGCCCTTCTGCCCTGCGGCGGAAGGGTTTTTTGTTGGAGAAAATTATGTACGAAGTGAAAGCCGAAGCACTGGAAGACAGCTTTGATGCGGTTTTGCAGGCTGACAAGATTAACAATCTGGAAAGCGAGATCGAAACCCTGAAAGGGCAGGTGATCGCGGCACAGCGACCGGCGCTCGAAGGGGCGAAGGGCGGGGCGGTCGATCCGGCCCGCGCCGCGTTCGTAGACCGTTATTTGCGGCAGGGCATGGAAGCCGGGGTTGAGCTGAAAAGCTTTAGCGGTGCCAGCAACGCATCCGGCGGCTTTGCCGTACCGCGTGAAATCGATGCGATGATCGAAGCCACGCTCAAGGCGATTTCGCCGATCCGGCGCGTCGCCAATGTCGTCCGTACCGGCACATCGGGCTATCGCAAGCTGGTGACGACCGGCGGTGTCGCATCCGGCTGGGCGGCGGAAACCGCGGCTCGCCCGGAAACGGCCAGCCCAACCTTCTATGAAATCGTCCCCTCGTTCGGCGAGTTGTACGCCAACCCGACCGCCAGTCAGGCGATGCTCGATGATGCCCAGTTCGATGTCGAGACGTGGTTGTCAAACGAGATCGCGATGGAATTCGCGAAGGCGGAGGGCGCTGCGTTCGTCAGTGGCAATGGCACGGCCCGGCCGAAGGGCTTTTTGACCTACACGGCCACCAGTGAAATCGACACCATTCGCGCGTTCGGCTCGTTGCAATATATTCCCTCAGGCGCTGCCGGGGCATTCCTCAGCACCAATCCGCAGGACAAGCTGGTTGACCTCGTGCAATCGTTGAAGGCGCCTTATCGTCAGGGCGCGGTGTTCATGATGAACAGCGCGACTCTGGCGCGGATTCGCAAATTCAAGACGGCGGACGGCGCGTTCCTGTGGCAGCCTTCGTTGATAGCCGAACAGCCCGCGACCTTGCTCGGCTATCCGGTCATCGAAGCCGAAGATATGCCCGATGTTGCGACCGACAGCCTGTCGATTGCGTTCGGCAATTTCCAGGCAGGTTATGTCATCGCCGAACGCAACGAAACGAGCATCCTGCGCGATCCGTTCAGCAACAAGCCGTTCGTCAGCTTCTACGCCGTCAAGCGGCTGGGTGGCGCGGTCACCAACAGCGAGGCGATCAAGCTGATGAAGTTCAACGTCAGCTAATTCTCGCACTTCTCGTCTGTCTCCCTGAACTGCCCCTTTGGCCGCTGCGCCAGAGGGGCAGTTTTGGTTGGGCGGTGATTTATGAATAGCCAAGGAGTGCGATGGCATGACGATGCGAATGGACCCGCTGGCGACCGGGGTGCTGGATGCGGCGGTGGCCGAGGTGAAAACGTGGTTGCGGATCGAGTTGGGCGCGGATGACGCGGAACTGACAAGCCTGACGCAATCGGCCTTCGCCTATGCCGAGGATTTCTGTGGCCAGGTGCTGATCGCGCGGACGGGAACCGAAACCCTGCCGATGTGCGCCGAGTGGCGGCGGATGAGCGCGACGCCGGTAAGGTCGTTGAGCGTGGTGAACGGCCTGCCCGCCGAGGGCGCGAGCTTTGCCATCGCCGCTGGCAGCTATGCGTTTGAAATCGATGCCAGTGGCGATGGCTGGATACAGGTGATGCAACCGGGTGCAGCGGGGCGCATATCCGCCCTGATCATTGCCGGACTGGCCGATGACTGGCCGTCGTTGCCCGATGGATTGCGACAGGGGATCGTGCGGCTCGCCGCGCATATGTTTGCCGAGCGGGCGAGTGATAGGCCCCCCGCTATCGTCACCGCGTTGTGGTGGCCCTGGCGGCGGATGCGGCTGGCATGAGGGCGTTTGACATGCTGCCGGATCGAGCTGCCGCGCTTGGCGAGCGGCGTGCACAGGGGCAACGCGATGCAATCGCGGGCGCTGTACAAAATGATTTCCCCGGTGTGACAGCGCATGTGGAAGGCGATGCGGTGGTGCTGGAGGGGCGGCATTTGCTGGAGCGTTGGCTGCGCGATGCGCGGCTGCGCAATGTCGGCCGGGACGTATTGCGATCAGGCGGAGGGCAGGGCTTATGAGCGCGGAAAATGAGATACGCGCTGCGGTGATAGCCGAATTGCAAAGCGATACCGCGCTCAGCGCCCATATCAATCGTGTCTATGACGGCGTTCCTGTCAAAGCCAGCACGCCCAGCGTCAGCGTCGGCGAATGCGCGGGCAGCGATTGGGGCACCAAAGACCGGAATGGGCGCGAGCTGCGTATCGGCATCGCGATCAGCGATCAAACCGAAACCGCGACGCGCATTGGCCAGATCATGCCGCTGGTCGAGGCGGCGGTGCGCCGCGTCGGCACCATGACCATTGGCACGTGGCAGATCGGTAGCGTGTTGCTCGTCCGCTCTCGCCTCGTTTCGCAAGGGGACGGACGCTGGAGCGCGATTATGGATTATCGAATTCGCACGCTTCAGTCATGATTTGCCCTATAGGCCGTGCGCCAGAAAATCCTCATAATCGTCGGTCATCTTGTCGATATAATCGCTGACCTGGCTGTCGGCGTCTTCGCTAATCTCGCTCGCGCTCATGCCGTAGCTTTTATCGGCTACGGCAATGGCATCGCGAAAGGCCGCTTCCTTGGCCGCACAGGCGGGCTTTAAGCTCGCCTTCACATCGGCGGCGGGCGTTTTCTTGTCCATCGCGCTGTCGATTACGCCGCGCAGGCACGTCGAATAGGCCACCCGCGCCTTGACGACCCCATCCGCAGGTGAGGCCAGCGCCAAAATTGTTGCTATAAAAATCATCGATAACTCCCCCGAATTATCCGTCGTCAGCATCTTCGGAACCGTTCCGCTGTCGTGCTGACAAGGGTTTCGCGGATTACATTATTTGTCAGAGGAGAATGCGCCATGAGCGTGGAAAAAGGAAGTGCGTTTTTGCTCAAGATTGGTGATGGTGGTTCGCCTGTTGCCTATTCCACCGTTGCCGGACTGCGCACGACGCAGTTGGCGGTGAGCGGCGAAGCGGTCAATGTCACCAACAAGGACAGCGGCGGATGGCGCGAGTTGCTGGGCGGGGCTGGTGTGCGTTCGGTCAGTGTGTCGGCGGCGGGAATATTCACCGGATCGGCAGCAGAAGTGCGGTTGCGCAACAATGTGCTGTCCGGCGCGATCGACGATTATGAGCTGAGCTTTGAAAGCGGCGAGCGGATGCGCGGCCGGTTCCTCGTAACGCGCCTCGATTATGCAGGCGACTATAATGGTGAACGTAATTATACACTTGCTCTCGAAAGCTCAGGTCTGGTGCAAAGCTTGTGACGCAGGCCAATCCCGCGCGTGGTGAAGCGAGCCTGATCGTTGCGGGCGAAAATCTGGTGTTGCGTCCGACATTTTCGGCTCTTGTCGCGGCGGAGCAGGAGCTGGGATCGTTGTTCGCGCTGGTTGAGCGTGCAGCTGCGGTGCATTGCGGCTGGATGAGCTGACGAGTTTGTTCTGGCACTGTCTGCATGAAGCGCCGCCGAACCTGACCCGCGAGCGATTGGGCGAGGGGCTGGTCGCGCTCGGTCTGGTGCGTGTCAGCCCCGTGCTTAAATTATTGTTGCAGCAGATTTTATCTGGTCAGTCATGAGGAAGGCGCTGTGCCCGACAATTCCTGCTTTGCAGATACGGCGGCGCGGCTTGCCGGTATCATCGGCTGGTTGTTGCATTGGTCGCCCGACCAGTTCTGGGCTTGCACGCCGATGGAGTTGGGCACGGTGTTGAGCG
Organism: Sphingobium sp.; assembly: GCA_039934655.1. Lineage (GTDB taxonomy): Bacteria > Pseudomonadota > Alphaproteobacteria > Sphingomonadales > Sphingomonadaceae > Sphingobium. The sequence continues at coordinate 4,073 of JBDTLS010000078.1, read as the reverse complement.
CGGTAACAGGCGAACTTACCGATTTTGCGCCACCGCCCGATCCGCGCACACTGGCGCAATTACGAGAAAGGTTCCCCGATGGAGGATAATATCGATACGCTGGTCATCAGCGTGCGCGCGGACACTCAAGCGTTTGCGCGCGATGTCGCCGATATGCGACAGGGGCTGGAAGGGCCGCTGGCGACAGGTGCGGACAAGGCCGGCCGTGCGATTGAAAACGGCCTGCTGCGCGCTGTCAAAACCGGCAAATTCGGTTTCGAGGATTTACGGCGGGTCGCGCTGAGCGTGCTTGATGGTATCGCCAACAGCGCCATTCGCGGCGGGCTGGCGAGCATCGGCGTGGGGGGCGCCAGCGGAGCGGGTGGCGGTGGCGGATTGCTCAACTTGGGCGCGTCGCTGCTCGGATCGATTCTGGGTGGCGCGCCGGGGAGGGCAACCGGCGGGCCAGTCTCACCGGGACGACCCTATCGCGTCGGCGAAAATGGCCCGGAGCTTTTCGTGCCCACAGGCAGCGGTCAGATCATGTCGGCGGGGCAAGGCGGTGGGCGCGACGTGCGGGTGAGCATCAATGTCACCGCGCCGGAAAACAGCGCGCCACAGGCGTTGAGCCGCAGCGCGCGCCAGATCGCCCGCAGTGTGCGCGGCGCGCTACGCGACTGATCCGCCTTCTGTTGGGGCAATTTTCAAGGAAATTTTCATGGCATATTGGCTTGCTTCCCAGCCGGGGGCGCATGAGCGCGGCGTTATCAAGCGCTTTTCGCCTGCCTACTGGACGGTGAATTTCCCGCGCCCGGTCATGGCGTCCGTGGTGACGACCAGCGCGGATGCGTTGCGTGTGGACGCGGTGTTTTATGGGTCGGGTGATCTGGCGGGCTTGATCTGGGAAGCCGCAGACACCTGGGACCACCCGCTGCTCCGCTATGCGACATCGCGCGATTTTCGCAACTGTACACTGCGCTTTCATTGGCACAGCGTTGGCATCAAGCCGCTCGATGCCATCAATGCGCCGACCCTGACGATTGAGGGGCGCGATGCCAGCGGTGCGCCGCGCACCTGGTATGTGCGCCTTTGGAATTACGCCAGCGGTACATCGCAGGATGCAAATATAACACTCGATTTCAATGCCTTGTATGGCGGATTTCTTCTTCCGTCTGAGGCTGATCCGGTGTGGGCTGGTGACATCGATCGGCTGTTCATTTCGCTGGTGCCGCCCGGCTATGATGGCGGAACGACGCCATTTGCGAGCGAGACGGAAGGCTATGTGCAGCTCACCAACATGAGCTGCGACGGATCGGGATCGGTGTTGTCCATCGGCGATGTCATGGTGCCGGAACATGGGCTGTCGATGGCGACCGGCTATGACGATGCCTATAACCAGACGCCCGAACGATTGCTGCGCCAAATCCTTGCGCTCGGCTATCGCGGCGACATCAACCATTATGTCGGGATGAGCCATTATATGCGGCTCGAACCGAGTGGCGGCGGCTTCTATGCCAGTCTGGCTGGCGGGAGCATCAATACCCCTTGTACTGTGTGGCACACCGATTTTGCCGCGCGCGCCAAGGCGCTCGATTTTGGCGTGATCTGGTCTATGAGCTATGAATTGCTCGACCAGCATTGCTGGAGCGACTGGAAACAGCGTGCCGAAAATGGCGATCCGGCGCTGACCGGCTGGGCGCCGCCCTCGACATTGCTTTCACCAGCGAACGGCACAGCGATGGGCTATCTGCAACTGGTGGCGCGCGCGTTCATCGCGATTGCGCGCGATGCTGGCCTCAGCCCGAAGTTTCAGGTCGGTGAGCCGTGGTGGTGGGTGATGGCCGATGGCCGCATCTGTATTTATGACGCGGCGGCGGTCAGCGCATGGGCTGGGTCGCCGGTTTCGATACCTGATGTGCGTGTGAGCCTTTCAACCACGCAAACCGCGTTGCTTGATTCCGCTGGCGCCGCGCTGGCTGCGTCCACGGCGGCGCTTTGCGCGGCGGTACGGATCGAGGCTTCCGACACGCTCACGCATTTGCTGCTCTATATGCCGACAGTGTTTGATCCGACCACCCCTGAGGTCAAGCGCGCTAATGTGCCCATCGCATGGGCGCGGCCGACGTTCGATCGGTTGCAGCTGGAGGATTATGACTGGGTCACGACCGGCAAAAAGGCGTTGACCGACGCAGGTATTGCGCAGGCAAATCTGCGCCTCGGTTATCCGCTGGCGGAACAGCATTATTTTTCGGGCTTTGTGCTCAGCGCGCCACAAGCGGACACGGAGTGGCCTTTGATCGAGACGGCAGCACAGGCAAGCCAGACGCGGGGCACGCCCGTGACCTTCATCTGGGCGATGCCACAGGTGGCGCGTGACGGTTTTACGCATTTTTCAATTTTGGGAGGAGCCGACGTGCAGCCCTTTGACGATATAGCCTTCCCGATTGCAATCGGGCGCGAAGCCAGTGTCAGCCCGGCCTTTTCGACGCAGATCGTCGAGAGCCTGTCCGGCCATGAACGTCGCACCAGCGATTGGGCCGATGCGCGGTTGCGGTTTGATGCCGGGCCGGGGCTGCGATCCGAAGCTGATTTGGCCAGCCTGATCCACTTTTTTCGCGAACGGCGCGGGTCGGCGCGCGGTTTTCGTTTTGCCGATCCGTTTGACAACAGCAGCGGCGCGCAAGGGGTAGATCCCGCTCCTGTCGATCAGCATCTCGGCACGGGCGATGGCGCGCAGACGCAGTTTCAGCTGGCGAAATATTATGGATCGGGCGCGGAACCGCAGCAGCGGCTTATTACCCGCCCCGTAGCGGGCAGCATTCGGGTGGCGGTCAATGGCGCGGAGTTGATGACGGGCTGGCTGCATCTCGGCAAGGGCGTGATCGCGTTTACGACCGCGCCGGTGACAGGTGCATTGCTCAGCGCGGGCTATCGTTTCGATGTGCCGGTGCGCTTTGCCGAGGACCGCATCGATATCAACCGCACGACCTTTGCGGCGGGCGAGGCACCGTCCGTGCCATTGATGGAGATCCGCGAATGATCGATCCGCAGCCGATCCTGGATCAGGAACTGGCCTGTCTTGCATTTTGCTGGCGGCTGGATCGCCGTGATGGCGTGACGATCGGGCTGACCAGCCATGATCGTGACCTGCGCATCAGCGGTGTCGTATATCACGCGGCGCCGGGGCTGGTGCCGTCCGCGATTACGCAAGGGTCCAGCCTTGATGCGCAAAGCATGGACCTGAAAGGTGCGCTGACGAGCGATGTGATCACCGTCAATGATCTCGATGCAGGTCGGTGGGATGGCGCGTCGCTCAGCCTGCATTTGACCGAATGGACGGCGCCGGGTGAGGTATGGCTGGAGCTGTCGCGCGGCGAGCTGGGTACGGTCGAGCGCGATGGTGAGCAGTTCACGGCAGAGCTTCTCGGCCCGGCGACAGCATTGGGCAAGCCGGTCGTGCCGGAAACATCCCCCAATTGCCGTGCGCAATTTGGCGATGCGGCGTGCCGGATTGACCTCGCGAAATACAGGCAGATCACGCGCGCGACCGGCTTTAGTGGAACCAATGTGGTTGTGGCGGGTGGCGGCATGACGCCCGGCATATTTGCCTTTGGCACTCTGCGTTGGCTGACAGGGGCAAATGCTGGCGTGACCCAGTTGATCGGGAACAACGATACAACGCAGATCATGTTAACCGATGCGCCGCCGTTTGCGGGCGGGGCGGGCTGCCTCGTGTTGATCGCGCAGGGCTGCGATAAAAGCATGGCGACCTGTTCGACGCGCTTTGCCAACGCGATCAATTTTCGCGGCGAACCTAATTTGCCGGGCAATGACCTGTTGACCCGCTATCCCGGAGCTTGACCGATGGCGAACAGAAGTGCGCGTATTGTAAGCGCGGCGCAGGCTCTGGTCGGTGCGCCCTTCCGGCTGCATGGGCGCAGCGCGGAAACCGGAATCGATTGCATCGGCCTTGTCGTGCTGGCGCTGGAGCGGGCCGGATGCCGAATTGTTGCTGCCGCGCCGGAGGCCTACAGCATACGCGGCGGTACATTGGAACGTTTCCATGCTGGAATGAAAGCGGCGGGATTGCGCCG
>JBDTLS010000077.1:0-11211 GCA_039934655.1 Sphingobium sp. | reverse complement strand
GACTTCTGCGGCGAGCGCGGCGACATCCACCTCGTGCGCGTGGCCGAAATTGAACGCACGGCGGAACGTCTGTCGGATTTGGGCGACATGGTCTGCATCCATCGCCTGCATGGCTCGCTCGATCCCGCCGAGCAACGCGCCGCGATCCGCCCTGACACGCAGGGGCACCGCAAAATCATTCTTGCGACCAGCATCGCCGAAACCAGCCTGACCATTGATGGCGTGCATATCGTCATCGACAGCGGTTTGGCGCGTCGCCCCCGCTATGATCGCGCCGCAGGCGTAACGCGGCTTGTGACCGAAAAAGCCAGTCAGGCGGCTGCGACCCAGCGGGCCGGACGCGCCGCGCGGCAAGGGCCGGGCATCGCCTATCGATTATGGGAGGCGGCGGCCACCAGCGGCCTGCCGCCGTTCGACCCGCCGCAAATATTGGAGAGCGACCTGTCCTCGCTCATGCTCGATTGCGCGACCTGGGGGGTAAGCAATCCCGCGACGCTGCGGTGGATCGATCCGCCGCCGCCCGCCGCACTGGCCGAAGCGCGGGCGCGCCTTATCACGCTTGAAGCGCTGGATAAGGACGGGCGGATTACGGTGCATGGCCGCGCGATCGCCCGCCTGCCGCTGGAACCGCGCATTGCCCATATGCTGATCCGCGCCGCTGAGTTGGGACATAGCATGATCGCTGCCGAAATCGCGGTGCTGCTCGGCGAGCGCGGCCTTGGCGGCAACGAAGCTGACTTGACCCAGCGATTGCGCCGTGCGCGACAAGATCGCGGCCCGCGCGCGCAGGCCAGCCGTGCGCTCGCGCGGCGCTGGGTTCAGATGTGCGGCGCCAATGCAGATACCGCAGCGGACGAACACACACCCGGCATATGCCTCGCCCTCGCCTTTCCTGATCGTGTCGCCAAACGTCGATCAGCAGATGGCGCGGAATGGATCAGCGTCGGCGGGCGCGGCTTCCGCCTGGACCCGGCCAACCCTTTGGCGCGAGAGGAATGGCTTGCGGTGGGCGAGGTGCAGGGCAACGCGGCGGGCGCGCGGATATTGTCGGCTGCGCCCCTCATCAGCTCGGAAATCACCTCGCTGTTCCCGGATCGAATCGAAATACGCAAGTCCGTGCGCTTTCGGGCCGATACAGGCGGCGTGGAAGCCCTCCGCCAGACACGCCTTGGTGCGATCACGCTGACATCCGGCGGTGACGACAACCCCGACCCTCACATGCTGATCGACGCTTTGATGGGCGGGGTCAGGCAAGGCGGGCTGAACCAGTTGCCGTGGTCCGATCACGCCCGCGCATTGCGCCAGCGCGCCGGATTTGCGGAGGTCGCCGAACTGACCGACGACGCATTGCTGGCAGACATCGCGCTATGGTTGCCGCCCCTACTCGAAGCAAAGCGACGTCTGTCGGAAGTCGACACCTCCGCGCTGACCTCGGTTCTCGACCTGCGCCTTGGTTGGGAAGGCCGCAAACGCCTTGATGCGCTCACGCCGGACAGCTTCACGACGCCGGCCGGGAGCAGTCATGGTATCGATTATACTGCGCCGGGCGGGCCGGAGGTCGAAGTGCGTGTGCAGGCGCTATATGGGTTGGCGGAGCATCCATGCATCGGCATGGCGCGCCTTCCCTTGCGCCTATCGCTGACATCTCCGGCGGGACGACCGATTCAGACCACCAGCGACCTGCCGGGGTTTTGGGCGGGCAGTTGGGGCGACGTTGCGAAGGAAATGCGCGGGCGCTACCCACGGCATAGCTGGCCCGACGATCCGGCGAGCGCGGCCGCGACCCTGCGCACAAAAAGAGCGAGCGCGCATAATAAATGCTGAGGGCAAATCTTGACTGTACGCCCCGATTTGGGGCAACGAGAAAAATCGGTTTCCAGCGGGAGTGTGGTGTGACAGCGCATATCTATCAAATGCCCAAAAACGCCATGCAATCGGGCAAGGCGCGGACGCACGACTGGGTGCTGGAATATCAGCCTGCGGAGCCGCAAACCCCCGATCCGTTGACGGGCTGGGCTGGATCAGGCGACACGAAGCAACAATTGCGGCTGACGTTCGCGACGGTCGAAGCGGCGAAGGCCTATGCCGAGCGGGAAGGCATCAGCTACCACGTCACTTTGCCTATCCCTAAGACCTTAAAGTTACAGGCCTACGCCGATAATTTCAGATAGGGTGGATTCGTCCTTCGCCGCCTAAAACTCCCAACCCGCAATCATCCCTGCGCCGAGCAAAAGCAGCAGTTTCACGTCAATCGCCATGCCATCAGCGCGGCGCGCGCCCACATATTCGGCGATGCGAGCCAGTGGCGCCCGGTGTACGATGATATTTTCATCGTCCAGCCCGCCACCTGTGCCGGTTCGGGTAAGCCCTTTGGCGCGAAATAAGGTAAAGCTCTCGGACACCAACCCCGGTGAGCTGTAATAATCGCCCATGTCGATCATTTCCGCCGCGCTATACCCCGTTTCTTCTTCCAGTTCGCGCTTGGCCGCGATGCTGGCGTCCTCATCAGCATCATCCTCGCCGTCCCCCACCAGTCCGGCTGGCAGTTCCAGGCACGCTCGCCCCAACGGCACCCGAAATTGTTCGACCAGCACGACATGAGGATCGCCCGCCTCGCTCTCGTCGATTGCGATGATAACCGCCGCGCGAATATTGCGGCTGCGCGAAACATATTCCCACGGCCCCTGCCGCTTGGCGGTGATATATTTGCCCGCCCACATAATCTCTTCGTTGCTACTCATGGTTCTCGCTTACAGCTCGATGACAGCATTGGGCAGCTCATCGGGGTTATCGACGCTTTTGGGAATATGCTGGGCGAGGATGGCACCGATCTGGCCGATCGCCTGCACCATACCCTCCCCCGGATCGCCCGCGCGGACATGGTGGATCAGGACTGCCATTGCATCGCCCCATAGTTCAGGCGCGACGCGCGCGCTGATTTCGGCATCTGCCACGATCTCCGCCCGGTGCTCGGCGAGCGACAGGTAGATTAATATCGCGGTGCGGCCGCGCGTGCGCCCCTGCGCGCACGCGCGGAACATCGCCACGGCTTGCCGCCGCACCCGCCGGATTTTCGTGGCTTTCGGGGTCAACGCCAGACGCAGCGGCACCCACGCCAGCGCATAGCGGACGATCAGGAACAGCGCGATCATTGCGCCGAGCAGCAGCGTCATCAGCATGGATGGCGACAGATGATGCTCCCACCCGCCAAAACAGTCGATGGCCAATCCTGCGAAAGCGGCGGGGAACGTCGCGGTGGCGGCGAGCAACAGGAAAATCGCGAGGACCGCATAATGCAGTCCCACGTCATGATAAGCATCCGACTGCGGTGCGATGATCGTCACGACCTCGCTGTCGCTCAGTCCCTCCGCCTGTGTCACGGCGGCGCTGATGCGGGCACGATCCTGTTGCCCAAGTTGAAATTTGCCCATGCTCACCATCCGCCCGATGCGCCGCCGCCGCCAAAGCTGCCGCCGCCACCCGAAAAGCCACCGCCGCCGCCAAAGCTGCTGCCACCCCCACCCCAGTTGGACGAGCGGCCGCTGCTGCCCAATGCTGCGCCCCATAATATCGCGGGGCCGATGCCGCTGCGATAGGAACGGCCGTAGCGCCCCCGGAAAAATAGCGGCAGGATGAAAAACAGCAGGATGAACGCAAATATAACCAGACCGCCGGGGTCGCTCCCTTGATTGCGGTCGGCTTCCTGTTGGGCCGCGAGCGCCGCCTGCGCCTTGGCTTCATCGGGTGGCAAAGTAAGCAGGGTAGCGACGTTCGTCACCCCGGCGGTGATACCACCGGGATAGTCGTTGGCCTTGAACTTTGGCACGATGCTGTTGCGAACGATTTGGGAGGACAGTGCATCGGTCAGCACGCCTTCCAGCCCATAGCCGACCTCAATCCGCACCTTATGTTCCTTGGGCGCGACGATCAGCAGCGCGCCGTCGTTCTTCGCTTTGCTGCCGATGCCCCATGCGCGGCCCAGTCGATAGCCATAATCGGCGATGTCATATCCTTGCAAATCCGGGATTGTCACCACCACCACTTGCCGCCCGCTTTGCTGTTCCAGCGTGGCGAGGCGGGCCGTGATCTCCTGCTCCTGCACCGGGGAAAGCAGGTTGGCGCCATCCACCACCCGGCCCGACAAGGGCGGAAAGGTCTGCGCCAGTGCCGCTCCCGATATGGGGATCGACACCAGAACAAACAGCGCGGCCATACACCGGATCAGCATTGCCGATGCGCGGTTATTTACCAAAATCGACCTTCGGCGCGTCTTCGGCACCAAGGGTGGTCGCCTGATAAGGGTTCATCGGTTTGGCGCCCCGGATGCTTGCGCCGATCATTTCGGGGAAGGTGCGCACGCGGGTGTTATAGTCCCGCACCGCTTCGTTATAATCGCGGATGGAAATGGCGATTTTGTTTTCAATCCCCTCAAGCTGGGATTGCAGGGTCAGGAAATTCTCATTCGCCTTCAGATTGGGATAGGCCTCGACCGTCGCGAGCAAACGCCTCAGCGACTGGCTGAGCGCGCCCTGCGCCTGCGCGAACTGGGCAACCTTGGCGGGGTCGCCCAAATCATCTGCGCTGACCTGAATTGAGGTGGCGCGTGCCCGTGCCTCCGTCACTTTCGTCAGCGTGCCTTCTTCATGCGCTGCGGCGGCTTTCACGGTCGCGACCAGATTGCCGACCAGATTGGCGCGACGCTGAAAATTGGCTTGCACGTCCGCCCATTTCGCCTTGGCCGCTTCCTGCGCAGCGGGTACGCTGTTGACACCACAGGCGGACAGCGACAGCGCCAACACCCCGATCATCATGGCCCGAAACCAGTGCCGAAACCACCGATGGATCCCCGGCAAAATGGACCGGCGTGAAATTGTCAGGCTGGACATGATATTTTCATTCCCCATCAAAGGATCAGCGTTGGCGCAAAGGTAGGGATGCCAAAGATCATGCGCAAGCCGTCATGCTGGACAAGTCATAATTGCTATGGCAGCCTTACTTGCGAACAATAATGAGGAATTGCCATGTCCATCAGTTCAGAGTTCAAGGAATTCATCGCCGGTGGAAATGTGATGGATCTGGCGGTCGGCGTCATTATCGGCGGCGCATTTGCTACGATCACGAAATCGCTGACCGATGACATCATCATGCCGGTGGTAGGCTGGCTGTTTGGCGGGGCCGATTTTTCCAGCCATTTCATACGCCTGGGCGACGTGCCAGCCGATTTCAAGGGATCGCCGGAAAGCTATGCCGATCTGAAAGCGGCCCATGTGGCAATGTTGGGCTGGGGCGAGTTTTTGACGGTGTTCATCAATTTCCTGATCCTCGCGTTTATCATCTTCCTGCTCGTGCGGTCGGTAAACAAGCTGCGCGCGCCCGTTACGCAAGCGCCCGCTACACCCGAAGATGTTGTTTTGCTGCGTGAAATCAGGGACTCTTTGCGGAAATAGTCTGTCCCCTGCTATTCCAGCCTGCGCCATAGCGGAACTTTTCGGAGCGGTCGTGGTTTGTTGGGCGCAGACTTGCAAATATCAAGAGGGACATGATTATGAAAACTGCGCTCAGTATCGCCGCGATTGCTACCCTACTCACGGTCGCCGCATGTGACTCGAAGCAGAAGGACGCCATTCAGAACGTCACCGAAAATTCCGCCGACAAGCTCGATAATTCGGCAGCGATGCTGGAGGACAAGGCGGATAACATGGTCGGCCAGGCGCAGAACCATATGGACAGTGCAGCGGACGCCCTGGCCAACAGCGCCGATAAGATACGCGAATCGGGCGACAAGCTGGCGGATAAAATCGACGATAAGGTCAAAGAGAGTAAATAGACCGATCCTGTCAGCGTTGCATTTAGCCGACAGCATAAAAGCGACATCGGGGGTCGGAGAAATCCGGCCCCTTTGTCTTGTCTTGAAATCCGCATCAGGGCATGGCGGACGCCAGTTTCAAGCGGATAAGGGATGGACGAATGCATTACTGGCTGATGAAATCGGAACTCGACGCCTTTTCATGGGATGATCTGGTCAGCAAAGGCCGCAGTGAATGGGACGGCGTACGCAACCACCTTGCCCAATCCCACATGCGCGCGATGCAGCGCGGCGATCTGGCGCTGTTTTATCACAGCAATATCGGGCTGGAAGTGGTCGGTGTGATGGAAATCGTCGGGGAGGCAGAACCGGATAGCACGGATGACAGCGGCAAATGGATCGCGGTATATGTTGCGTCGCAATACAAGCTGGAGCGGCCAGTAACGCTCAAAATGATGAAAGCCGATCCCGCCTTGGCCGGGATGGCGATGATCCGTCAGTCGCGTTTGTCGGTATCCCCGGTCAGCGAAGCGGAATTCAAACACATCTTGAATTTATCGAAGGTGTAAACGGCAAGAGTGTTACATCTCGTCTGGCTGGATAAGTATCAACCCCTGCAGAGTGCGTTCAGCAAATCTACAGGGGCTGATTTTCGTTTAGTTCGGCCTGAAGGCCTGCGGTTGATATGCGTTTATGGTCGCCCCACATATCAGCCGAACAGGCTGAGATAAGCCATTGCTGGTGCCGAAAGCGAGATCGCTCCGGCGACGAAGATGAAACTGATGTCCGATAAAGTCTTCATGATTAGCTCCTGCTAGACACGGTAAGCGTTGTTGCCCCCTCTTTGTCTACCGATATAATTATGTTGCAACGCGACATTACACAAATGTAAAGAACGCAATCTCAGTTGCACAAAACGCAATCGCACTTCCCGCACGAATAAGGGATGCCGGTGGAATGACGATCACCCTCTCTGTATCGCCTCGCTTTGACGAGCGGCGGCTTCACCACCTGTGCGACACGCTCGAACAGAAATATATCGCATCGGGACGCCTGCCGCATTTGCAGCTGTTGATTTCCGCGGACGAACAGCTGTTGGTCCGCGCCACGATGGGTTCGGGGCGGCAGGATGGGTCACCGCTCGCCGATAACGCGCTCTATCGCATCGCGTCGATGACCAAGCCCATCACTTCGGTCGCCTTCCTGATTCTGTTGGAGCGGGGGCAGATTGGACTGGACACGCCAGTCGCTGATATCCTTCCCGAGTTCGCACAACTGAATGTGGCTGCGGAAACTATGAGCGATGGATCATTTTCCCTACGCCCACCCGCCAGTCCCATGCGGATGATCGACCTGCTGCGCCATACATCGGGCCTGACGTATAGTTTTCAACAACGCAGTGCTATCGACCAGCTGTACGCCGAACGCCAGCTCGACACATTTCAGCAGAAGCGTTCGTCCGATGACTATATTACGGCGCTGGCTGAAATACCGCTGGAATTCTCTCCCGGCGCAAGCTGGAATTATTCAGTCTCTACCGATGTTCTGGGTGTGGTGATCGAACGGGTGTCCGGGGAAAGTCTCGACAGCTTTTTTGAGCGGCATATTTTTGGCCCCTTGATGATGCGCGACAGCTTTTTTCAGGTGCCGGACGACAGGATTGGCCGCCTGACCGATGCCTGGATGCTCGATGATACCGGAGAGATATCCCTGTATGATCGCGGCGCGCACAGCCGCTGGCGGCTGCCACAAAAAAGCTGGTCGGGCGGCGGTGGGCTGGTTTCAACGGCGCATGACTATCATCGCTTTTGCCAGATGTTGCTGCGCGGCGGGGAGTTGGACGGTGCGCGGCTGTTGTCGCCCAAGACCGTGGCGCTGATGACCGCCAACCACCTGCCGAGCGGAGCCGACCTCGCCAGCATTTCGCAATCCATGTTCAGCGAAAGCACCAACGAAGGGATCGGCTTCGGCCTGGGGGTCGCTGTCACGGTAGACCCGGCCCGCAGCCTGCTTCCCGGCAGCGCGGGAGAATATTATTGGGGCGGGCTTCTTTCTACCACCTTCTTCATTGACCCTGTTGAACGTATCATTGCCATTTTGATGACACAGGTTATGCCGTCATCCGCATTCACAATCCGGCGGGAACTGAAGACCCTGCTGTATTCCTCCATGATCGAAAGCCGTGCATGAGCGAGATTGGCCTGACGCCCACCCCATTATCCAATGCGAAAAATGAGGGTTCATCCGCGGATGCGCAAGTCGCGGGATTACTGCAATTGCTCGACGTTATGCCAGTGGGTGAGCGTCAGTTTCGCGGCATACGCAAACCGGGCGGGGTTGGGCGCGTTTATGGCGGACAGGTGGTGGCGCAGGCACTATCCGCGGCGATGCAGACCGTCGATGAAGCGCGTCAGGTTCATTCGCTCCATACCTATTTTATGCGTCCGGGCAGCGAGGACCATGAAATCGACTTCCATGTCGAGGCGGACTTCGATGGCGGCAGTTTTTCTAATCGCCGCGTGGTCGCAATGCAGGCGGGCAAGGCTATCCTCAATCTGGTGGCGTCCTTTCAAATCCGCGAAACAGGATTCAGTCATCAAATGGCAATGCCTGACGTTCCGCAGCCCGAAGCATGCGAAACTTTTGAGCATTATTATTCGGATCATAAGGAAGAAATGCCAGTTTTCTTAAAGCGGCTAACGCTTCGCCCGTTTCCCTTTGACCATCGCGTGATAGGTGTTCCGCCGTTTTGCCAGACTGAGCCGATCGACGACATTCAGGCCTTCTGGTTTCGCACAAAAGCTCCCCTTGTATGCGAACAATCCATGCACCGCACGATATTGGCCTATGCGAGCGATCTTTCAGTACTCCATGCAGCGGTGCGACGGCATGGGCAGCCCGTTATTCAGGTTGCCAGTCTGGATCACGCCATATGGTTCCATGACGACGTGCACGCCGATGACTGGTTGCTGTACACCACGGAAAGCCCGTGGGCGGGGCAGGCGCGTGGTTTCGGGCGCGGTATGATCTTCGACCAGACGGGCCGCCTCATCGCCAGCGTCGCACAGGAAGGGCTGATTCGACCGCTAAGCGATATTAAAAAGGCGTAGCTCCGTCTCAGTCCCGATTGCGAACCATAAGCCCGGCGAGACTGATCGCTGCGGCTGCCGACATATACAGTCCAACCGTGCCGATGCCATAACGGCCCACCAGCAATTGTGCGACAATCGGGGCGAGCGCACCGCCCAATATCCCGCCGAGGTTAAAGCCGAAGGATGCGCCGGTGTATCGCAATCGCGTCGGGAACAGCGAGGGCAACCACGCGCCCAGCGGGCCATAAACAAAGCCCATCATAAACAGCGCCAGCGCGAGGATGCCGAGGATCGCGGCATAATTGCTCGTTCCCAACGCGGAGCCGAAAATTGCGCCCATGAAAATCGTGCCAAAGCATCCGGCGATCAGCACGATACGCGGGCTGGATCGGTCCGCCCATACCCCCGATGCGATGATGCCTATGGCCATAAACAGGATCGCGCCGAGTTGCAGGCCTAGGAAATGCTCACGCGGGATATGCAGCGTCGTCGTGCCGTAGCCGAGTGCAAATGCAGTGGAGATATAGAAGATCGCAAAGCAGGCCACGACCGCAAATGTGCCCGAAATCGCGGCGAGCAAATGGCTGCGCAACAGTTCCACGATCGGCACTGCAGGCGGTTTCCCCTCCGCCTGCGCCGCAGAAAACTCAGGTGTTTCGGTGAGCTTCAGGCGAATCCACAAGCCCAATATGACCAGCACGGCGCTCGCCAGAAACGGCAAGCGCCAGCCCCAGCTCAGGAACTGTGCGTCGCTCAGCACCAGCCCCAGCAACAGAAACAATCCGTTGGCGGCAATGAACCCCACCGGCGCACCCAGTTGCGGGAACATGCCGAACCGGGCGCGCCAGCCGGGCGGGGCATTTTCAACCGCGAGCAAGGCCGCCCCGCCCCACTCGCCACCCAATCCGAATCCCTGCCCGAAGCGCATCACGCACAGCAGCAGCGGCGCCCATGCCCCGATCATCGCGTAAGTGGGCAGGAAAGCAATCGCCAGCGTCGATGCGCCCATCAACATCAGTGAGGCGACCAACGTGGATTTGCGGCCGATCCGGTCGCCGAAATGGCCGAACACTGCGGCCCCCAGTGGACGCGCGAAAAACGCCACCGCGAAACTGGCATAGGCCGCCAGTTGTTGTGCGGATGCTGAGGTGCTCGGAAAAAACAACGGTCCGAACACCAGAGACGCGGCGGTCGCATAGATATAGAAATCGTAAAATTCGACGGCAGTGCCGACCAAGCTGGCAGCGAGCACCCGCTTGTAGCGCCACATCAACGCCAGACCATTGGCGGGCGAGGGTGAAAAAGCCATGTTCACGCCCCCGTCCTGCGTTGATTGACGATTTCATACGCCATAACGGCAGTGGCCACGGCGGCATTCAGGCTATCCGCTTTGCCCAGCATCGGAATTTTGACTAATAGGTCACACGCCTGTTCATAGGCTTCCGGCAGGCCTTGCGCTTCGTTGCCGACCATTAGAAACGCGGGGCTGGCATAACGTGGCCCCTGATAATCATGCTCGGTATTGAGGCTCGTGCCGATGAGCTGCCCGGCCCCACCGCGCAACCAGACTATAAACTCTTCCCATCGGCAGTGGGTGATGGATTGCGTGAACAGCGCGCCCATGCTCGCCCGCACCGCCTCGACCGAAAAAGGATCGACACAATCGTCGATCAGGATCAGGCCCCCTGCTCCCACCGCATCCCCCGTCCGCAATATCGTGCCGAGATTGCCGGGATCGCGGAGCGATTGAGCGACGATCCAGATATCCGCCCTGGTGCGGTCGATATCGCTGAGCGGAACCAGATGGTCGCGGTAAACGCCGACCAGCGCCTGTGGATTATCCTTGCCGGAAATTTTCGCCAATATGTCGGGCGTGGTGGCGATGACATCGCCGCCATTCGCGAGCATCGCCGCGATCAGCTCTCTTGCCAGCGCATGATCTGCGCCCGCATCCGCGTAAAACAGAATTTCCGGCAACACGCCCGCTTCCCGCGCTTCGGTCAATATGCGTAAGCCCTCGGCAAGAAACATCCCCTCCCGCTTGCGGTGTTTCTTGTCGCGCAACGAGCGGACGCGCTTGACCAGCGGATTGGAAAAGCCGGTGATTTCACGCGTCAATTTAGGTGTATCCCTCTGCTGCGCGTCAATTGCGCGCATAAACCTGGCGGATCAATCCTCGCCGAATTTGTCCTCAACCAGCGCAACGAGCTGGCTCAATGCATCTTCATGCTGTTCGCCGGTGGCCGCGATGATGATATTGTCGCCCATCGCCGCGCCCAGCATCATCAACCCCATGATCGACGTACCGGTCAC
>JBDTLS010000076.1:0-11275 GCA_039934655.1 Sphingobium sp. | reverse complement strand
CAGGCGGGTTCGGAAGTGTCGGCGCTGCTGGGCCGTATTCCTTCGGCGGTGGGCTATCAGCCGACCTTGGCGACCGACATGGGCGCGCTGCAGGAACGCATTACCTCGACCAACAAGGGCTCGATCACGTCGGTGCAGGCGATCTACGTGCCTGCGGACGATTTGACCGATCCTGCGCCAGCAACCAGCTTTGCGCACTTGGACGCCACGACCAACCTTAACCGTGCGATTTCGGAACTCGGCATCTATCCCGCCGTCGATCCGCTCGATTCGACCAGCCGTATGCTGGAGCCGCGCATCGTCGGCCAAGAGCATTATGAAACCGCCCGCGCGGTTCAGGAAACGCTGCAGAAGTACAAGTCGCTGCAGGACATCATCGCCATTCTCGGCATGGATGAACTGTCGGAAGAGGACAAGCTGACCGTGGCCCGCGCGCGCAAGATCCAGCGTTTCCTCAGCCAGCCGTTCCACGTCGCCGAGGTCTTCACCGGCATTTCGGGCAAGTTCGTGCAGCTCGAAGATACGGTCAAGAGCTTCAAGGCCGTGGTCGAAGGCGAATATGACCACCTCCCCGAAAGCGCCTTCTACATGGTCGGCGGCATCGACGAAGCCGTCGAAAAGGGCAAGAAACTGGCAGCAGAAGCGGCCTGATGTCATTGAGAGCATTGGCCGCTATCGCGGTTTTTGCTCTCACAACTGGTTGTTCTAAGTCAGCAGATTGGTCGGGATGGGTATATCCAAATTCGGCTAATCTTGCAGATGATGTTAAGCTCGGTAAGTTTAATACGTTGGAAGAATGCAGGGCCGCAGCAATTTCGCTCGGTCAAAGATTAAAACATCAGTCTGGCATTGCATTCGATTATGAGTGTGGGCGTGAATGTAAACCCTCCGCTGAGTTGGCGGGCATTAACGTCTGCAAGGAAACGGTGAAATAAATGGCATTGCACTTCGAACTCGTAACCCCTGAAAAGCTGGTCCGCAGCGAGTCTGTCTATATGGTCGTCGTACCGGGAACCGAGGGCGACTTCGGCGTGCTGGAGGGCCATGCGCCGTTCATGTCGACCGTGCGCGACGGCGCGATCCATGTGTACGCTAGCGCGTCGACGACCGAGCCGGAATATGTCTCGGTGTTCGGCGGCTTTGCAGAGGTCAATGAAAAGGGCCTGACGGTCCTCGCCGAGCGTGCTGGCTAACAGCCGATAGCTACAATCATTCGTCATTGCGAGCGCAGCGAAGCAATCCAGCCACCAACACTGGATTGCTTCGCTGCGCTCGCAATGACGAATATGCTCACTTAATCGCCAGAAATCCCTCAAAGCAGATATATTTGGACACGGTCGTGATGTCCTTGAAGCCTGCTCTACGGAACAGGTCCAGATTGCCTTCGGTGGAAAATGGTTCGAGCACGCCCTTCAGGCTGCGCGTCTTGGTGACGATTTCTTCGGCGTCAAAGCCGTTGTTCAGCTTGAACTCGTTGTACAGGCCGACGCAAATGTCCTGAAAGCGCGCATCGGGCGCCCGCACTTTCTCAAACATGATCAGCGCGCCGCCCCAGTTTAGTGACTCATATAATTTGTCGAACAATTGCTGCCGGTCGCGCGGCGGAATGAACTGCATCGTGTAATAGGACAGGATCAGGTCCGCTTTCTCAAACGGGAAATTGCGCGCGTCTTCATCCAGGATACTGATGGCCGGAACGTCGGCGGTGTGCATACGCGCCTTGGCGGTCATCGCCTCTTCGACATCCATGCCGATATAACGGACGCCCGGACGGTGCGCGTTATGCTTGGCGACCTTGCGCAGCAACTCGCCAGTCGACACGCCGATTTCATAAACCGTACTGTTAGCCGCGACGAAATAATCGCTCAGTTGACAGATCAGGTCATGCCCTTCGGCGTAGAGCGGCACCGAATGGCGAATATGGTCCACGAAATGATCGGGTACATTGCCGCCGAAATTCCATGCCGCATTGTCCGTCTCGATATTCTGGCCGACTTTGAGCGTTGCCATGATCAAACTCCTCTGTTGCGTCGTGCGGGTCGACATCCGGTGCCCGGCAAAATCAAAACATGCCGATCTCCATACCCCATCAAGTATAGCAAATCGTTACCATAGCGCATCCATTTCATGTCCAGATGCGAAATACGGATTACCCCGTTTCCGTGATTTCCGAGCCGGCAGGTGATTCCACCTGCCTCGAAATCACTTTAGCCGTGCGCGCCCATCAACCGTTCCCGCAATATGCGCAGCCCCTGTCGCGCGCGCAGATAGGCGGTGCCGCCGTCCAGCAACCCCTGCCAGTGGCGGCGTTCGCGGAAATAATGCATGTCGATCCGGGGAATATCATGCCGGTCGGCCCCGCGCCGCGCCAGCGCCAGCCGCGTACCGAACGCCACATCATAATGGCGTGAGATGGCAGATATGGTGTCGGCGTTAACCGCACCATAGGGCGCGGCGAAGGCTGTGCCCGGCGCGCCAATCTGTGCAGCAAGCTCGGTTTTGCAATCGGCGATTTCGCGCATCCGGGCCGCCTCGTCCAGCTTGGCGAGGTTGGCGTGGGTGCGGCTGTGCCCGCCAAATTCCATGCCCTGCTCCCCAAGCGCGCGCACCTGATCCCAGTTCATCAGCGGTCGGCCCGGTCCTTCGACGAGTGCCCAGCTTTCATCGCCGCCGAGCTTTGCGGTTGGCACGAACACAACGGCGGTCAATCCATGTTGCTTTAATATCGGCGCGGCGACCTGCGCAAAATCGAGAAAACCATCGTCAAAGGTGATGAGCACGCTCCGGTCGGACGGCCTGCGCCCTTCATGCCAGGCGATAAAATCCGCGACGGCCAAGCTGTGATACCCGCTGGCCGCCAGCACTTCCATCTGCATCGCGAACACGGCTGGGGGGATGCTGGTCGGGCCACCGGCATCCGAAATCGAATGATAGGTCAGGACAGGGCAGGTGTCCTTGCTTGTCATCAGTCCTCGACCACGTGGGTTTCAAACACTTTCAAATATTCCTGCCATTTGGTATCGTCAAAGCTGCCGTCTTGCCCAAGGCAATCGACCGCGCCATCGGCCATAGCGAGCGCATGATGGGTGTTGTCATGCGCGAACAGGCCCTGCCGTCCGAAGGTCAGCAAGCCCTTGATCGAGCCGATCCATTTGTAAACGACATCGAGATGCCCTTCGAAACTGCGATCATAAACCGGATAGGCGTTGCTGAGCCGCCGCGTCTTGGTCATCCGCACCTTCGATGTGACGGGCAGGCCGGTGCCATTGAGCCACTCGCACAGCTTCGCCCCCAGCTCGTCGTCGCTCAACGCCCATAATGGCTCATGCGGATCGCATGGCAGCTCCGCGCACAGCACCGTCGCGCCCTTTGGGCTCGACGTGGCGGAATAATTCTTGGGTTCGGACAGGCGCGAGATCGGAATTTCGATTTCGGGAAAATAATGCGCGTCGAACTCGGTGAACTGATCCTGCTCCAGCACCAGATAGATCAGGATCATGCCGCGATAGCGAATCGCCTTCACCGCATCCATCACCTCGGGCGGCGGCGGCGGGTTCATCATCATCGCAAGGTTGGTGATCGGCAGCGTCGACCAGATGACATCGCTCTCCCGCTGGTGTTCAACGCCATCCTTGATCCAGTGCACGGTTTTCACCCGGCCGTTTTCATGATCGATACCGGACACAGCGGCTTGCAACGTAAATTCCGCGCCCTGCGCCTCCGCCCCGCTTTTTAACGCCTCACTGATTTCGCCGAAACCATGCTTGGGATAGAAAAACCCGCCCGTCTGCGGCTTTTTGAGGCCGGGAACTTGCGAAAGAACCTTGCCGATGATCTTGCCGATCGAATTGCCCGACACCCGGCGATGCGCCAGCGTCACGGCGAGCTTTTCGGGCGGCAGCGCCCACAACTTGGTCATATAGGGATAATAAAATCCCTTGCACATCGCCGATCCAAGCCCCTTGTGCAGGATGCTGGCGAAGGTTTCCTCCCCGGCTTTGCCCGACGAGCGCAGCGGCTTGGTCGCCATGTCGAAACCCAATGCGATAGCAAAGGATTTCGGCAGCTTGAGCAACAGGTCGACCGGCTTCAACGGAAAATGAATCCAGCTTCCCTTGAGGCGAATGCGGCCGTGGCGGGGGCGCCAGAGCAGGTTTTCGCCAAGCAGATTCTGGACCATCTTGAGCAGATGGGGGTCGCTCGCCGGGTGGAGGCGGTGGCTGCCGTAATCGCAATGGACCCCCTCCAGCATGAACGTGCCGCTGTTGCCACCGACATGATCGGCGCGCTCCAGCACGGCAACCTGCGCCTTGCCGGTGCCGCCCAGCATATAGGCCGCGCCGACGCCCGCAGGCCCCGCGCCCAATATCGTCAGCCGTGTCGCGGGGCTGGCGGATGGCACTGTGTCGGTCATGAAAGCTGGCCCTTTGTAACGTCATTGGGGGTGGGGTGTGCGGACGCCTTGCTGGGTCCGCCCGAAAACAACGACTGGACGATAATGCCGATCACGCCGCTCGAATATAATATCGTCTGCCAGATCAGGCCGACAGCGATCACGTCACCAGCGTTGGCGTGGAACGGCCGCAGCAGCGCCGCCATGCTTGCTTCGCGCACGCCGAGGCCGCCAAGGCTGATCGGCGCGATGGCGATGATCTTTGACCCCGACCATGCATAGAACCACGCGGCATAGGGCGCATCCAGCCCGACCGCATGGGCGAGCGCAATGTTGATGGCAACGAACAGGCACTGCACCAGCATCGAGAGGATCAGGCAGAGCGCCAGGCGCCCCGGCTCGCGGGTCAGGTCGGCGACCGCGCTCATGATCTTGCTGGCGATGCGCAGCAACTTGCCGGGATTGGCGCGCGCTTTCAGCATCGTATCAACCCGTCCGGCGAGCGCAAACACGAGGATTATGCCCACCACAATGGCCACCACCAGCGCGCGCAGATAAAGGCTCGTCGCGCCAAGCGCCGGATGCCACGCGAAAAATGCGCCAGCGAGCATAATCAACAGCAGTCCCAGCGTATCAATCAACCGGTCCGCCAGCGACCCAACAGCAAGCCGCCCGCGATCCTTGACCAGACCCATCACCATTCCGGCGCGCACCACATCGCCGCCCGCCACACCGGGCAGCGCGAGATTGGCGCCCAGGCCAGCGAGATGCGCGCGAAATGCACGGGCAAACGGCACCTCCGCCCCGATCAGCAACCGCCACTTCGCCGCCGCCACTGCGTGTCCACACAGGAACAGCGCCAGTGCCGACAGCCATAATGCAGGCGGCAGCAGGCGCATCGCCTTCCATACTGTGGCGAACGGCACGAAATGGAAAATCAACGCCAGCACAATCACGCTGACGGTGGTCCGCGCGATCCAGATTACACCACGGTTGCCGAGCAGGGACGCAGCGCGGGAGGTCATGCTGCTTATCCCTCTTTGGGTCGCAGGTGCAGCCGCGCGATCATGTCGGCGATCAGGCCGAGCGACCACACCATTACCCCGCCCAAAATGCCGAGCACGGCGGTTTCGGACAGGTTGTCGATATAAATATCATATAAGCCCTTGAGGAATCCGATCGCAAACATCGCGGTGCCGATGGGCATAAATACGCGCAGCGGCTGAAAATAAGCGGTCAGGCGTAGCACGAGGAACATGAAGCGGAAAAAGTCGCGCGGTTTGATTTTCGAAACCCCGACCCGCTTGCCATAAGTGATCGGCAGATAGGACACGTTCCGCCCGGATGCGAGCATACACAAGGTGATCGTCGTCGTGAACGAAAATGCGTTGGGCAACAGGTGCAGATATTTCACCAGCACCTCGCGGCGGAACACCCTCAGCCCGGAATTGAGGTCGGTAATCTTGTGGCCTGCGAGTTGGCTCGCCATGTTGTTCAGCACCCATTTGGCGGGCTTGCGAATCATCGGCACGCCCTTCATCGCCGCCCCGCGGTCGCCTACGACCATGTCGTTGTAGGCGGCCATCGCCACCATCTCCGGCAGCGCCGATGGCGGATAGGTGCCGTCCGCATCGATAATCGCTACCAGCGGCGCCCTGCTGACAGCGATGCCTGCCTTAAGCGCGCGGCCATAGCCGCCATTGTTCGGAAACGCGACGACATGCGAGCACACGGCGCGGGCCTCGGTGAGCGTATTGTCTTTCGATCCATCGTCGACAATGATGATTTCATAGGTGATTTTCGCCGTATCGAGCACATCGCGAATCTGGTGGACGGTATCGCGGACCGCCCCTTGCTCGTTATACGCGGGAATAACGATCGAGACGTCGAGTGGCACATTGCTGTCGGGCAAGATGACATCGTGAGTCTTCCCGCCGGTTATTTCTGCCGATTTCATAAATTCACCCCTGATTTCGACCCATACTTAAGTGCACAAAGGTTAAAATGTCGATAGCTTTATGTGCAAATGCAGCAATGGCGACCGGATTTGCGATGGGCGCCTGCCAATGCTGACCGACATGTAGTAAAACGGGACTTTGCGCGGTCGGCAGCGCTGCTTGATCTTGAACAGGCGCCAAGCTATGCCGGGAACTTGTCCGCACGACCGCTATCAGATTGGACCAGCGTAACCATGATTGCAATGGATCGACCATTCTGGAAAAATACCGCCCTGTTGACCGCGTTGCTGATCTGGCCGTTGCTGCTGTTCGGCCATCCGCCGTATTTTTTCGATAGCGTCGGATATTATCAGGGCGGCAAAGTCGGGGCGACATTCATCGCGACTAAGCTGCATCTTGCGCCGCCGCCAGAGGAATTACAAACTGTTCCAGCAGCGGACACAGCCTCCGCGCCAGCGGGAAATACCACCGCCAGCGCACCGGCACCCGCCGCAGATTCGGTCCATAAAAGCAAGGTTGCCCGCTCGATCATTTACAGTGCGATGGCGTATGTGCTGAGCTGGCCGGACATGTCGATGGCGCTGCTGGCGGTGGCGCAGGCGGCGCTCACGGCGCTCGTCGCGGCTGTGGCGTTGGCGGCATTTGGTGTGGCAAGCTGGCAAATGGCGCTTATCGCAGGGGCAGTGCTGGGTTTTCTCACCCCGGCGGCGTTCGTTTCCCTCTTTATCCTGCCGGATATTTACGCCGGGATACTGGTGGGCGCGATGGCCCTGCTGGTGGGCTTTCGCAAGCGCATGACAGGACCGATCCAGACCCTGCTGGTGCTGATCGGCGCGCTGTCTGTCTCGGTGCATACGAGCCATCCGCCGCTTGCATTCGCGATGTGCTGCGTGGGCGGGCTATGGCTATTGCTGCGCCCTGGTGACAGCCTGGCCGGGAAGTTCGGTTCAATTGTCGTCATGGGTTTGCCGCTCGCGCTCGGTTGCGTGCTGGTGATGCTTTCGGGACTTATCGGGTTCGGGGAAGCCAGCGTCGCACCAAAACGCTTTCCGTTGACGCTGGCCCGCGCCATCGAAAATGGCCCCGCCCGCTGGTATCTTGCCGAGCAATGCCCCAAGCGCCGCTATGCTGTTTGCGAAGTGTTTGGCAACAAGATGCCTACCACGACCGGTAAATTCCTATGGGGGCCGCACGGCGTCGTGCTGAGCGCAACGCCTGAACAAATGGACCGGATTCGCGCGGAGGAATCGGAGATCGTCTGGCGTTCCACCCTGGCCTATCCGGGGGAGCAGCTTGAGCAAATCGCGATCGCTATCCCGCAGCAGATTGTCGCGATCGGCATGTCGGAAATTCGCTTCAACCGCCATATCATTCCCGATGGCAAGGGCAGCATTCGGATGCTGGTGGTCAGCAAGGATCGCGACACCGCCGTGGTGGTGGTCGAGATGCTGACCTACATCAGCACCGCTCTGGCCTCGCTCTATCTGTTGCTGTCGGTGCGGAAGATGACGGCGGCGCAGCGGGGTGCGTTGTTGATGATCGTCACCGGATTGCTGGTCAACGCAATCATCTGCGCCGTGTTTTCGGCCGTGAGTGATCGCTATCAGTCGCGGATCATCTGGCTGGTGCCACT
Organism: Sphingobium sp.; assembly: GCA_039934655.1. Classification (GTDB taxonomy): domain Bacteria; phylum Pseudomonadota; class Alphaproteobacteria; order Sphingomonadales; family Sphingomonadaceae; genus Sphingobium. The sequence goes on along the minus strand of JBDTLS010000076.1, from coordinate 3,291 downwards.
GTTCGCGCTTTGCCTGTTGTTTGGGCGACTGCGAAACGGCCCGGCGCGAGCGAACGCTTAGCCCAAACAGCCTCACATCGCTTTGAGAATGCAGTCTGCCCCGGAAGCCTTGACCGAGCTGCACAGCTTTTGCGCGTCAGTCTGGGTGGCAAGTGGTCCTGCTTGCAGCCGGATAACATTGCCGCCCTTCACCAGAATGGGCTTATATCCCGACAGCTCCTTGACCTTCTTGGACAAGGCTACCCAAGCACTATTGGCGCGCTCGTCGGTGCTGAACGCGCCGAGCTGAACGCGCCAGCTGCCCGCTTTTGCGGAGGCTACTTGGGCAACCTCGGCTTTTGGGGTGGGCGTCGGGGGGGGTGTTTTTGTAGCAGGACTTGTCGGGGCAGCTTTGGTTTCTGCCTTCGGTGTCGGGGTATGGGCCGCTGCCTTTAACCTCGCCGCTTCTTCTTCTACGGCCTTGGCTGCTGCGCTTAGCGCGGCCGCGGGTATTGTTGTCGTGGCGAGTTTCGCGGGCGGCGGAACCTGCCGCACCACGGCCACCTGTGCCTGACGCGATTGCTCCATTTGCGTGGCCAGTTCCAGCCCCCGGTTGCGTGTCGCTTCGGGAATGCTTTGATCCATCGCCGCGAGGCTGCTTGTTGCCGCTGGCATCCCCTTGCGCGCCGCACTCGACATCAGCGCATAGGCGCGTACCAGATCGCGCGGCGCAAGGTCGCCATTATACAGGGCGGTGCCGACGATATATTGCGCATTTGGCTCGCCGCGTTCGGCTGATTTCTGAAGATAGGGCATGGCTTCCGCACGCCGGTTCATCGCGAACAGCAACAGGCCATAGCTTTCCTGCGCGCGCGGATGCCCCTGCCCGGCGGCCTTGCGATAATATTCGAGCGCGACGGGAAAATCGACGGGTACGCCTTTCCCCAGCCGGTATGCCTGCCCCAGATCATATTGCGCGTCGGCGTCTCCGGTGGCGGCGAGCGGTAGCCAGATCGCGACGGCCTTTGCGTAATCGCCCTGCATCCACGCATCGACCCCGGCCTTGCTACCGGCATCGTTTTTGGGCGATGATTGCCGGGCGCTATCTGACGGTGGCGTGTTTGCCGCGACGACCGGGCCGAACGCAAGCGCGCCACCAAAGATCGCTGCCAAAGCTGTTGCCGCTCGCTTCATCACCCATAGCTCCGATTAATATAGGACGGCCCGTTGCTGAGCCGCCGCAGTCCGTTTCCACATAGCATTGCCACGGGTGCGTGGACATATGGTTAATATCCGTCGCCCCATGCCAGTCCGCTCCCAACCCCATCCCAAGCCATGTCTTAACGAAATTTTAGGACGACCATGAGACCCCTGTCATCCGAATTGGTCAACTTTAGGGGAATTGCGTGCGCGTTCTGGCATTGGCATCGCAAAAGGGCGGATCCGGCAAGACTACCTTGTCCGGGCATCTGGCTGTGCAGGCGGAGCGTGCAGGCGCTGGTCCGGTCGTTTTGATCGACATTGATCCGCAAGGGTCGCTGGCCGATTGGTGGAACGAGCGGGAAGCGGGTGTGCCTGCGTTTGCGGAAACCACTGTGTCGCGCCTCGCCGGTGACCTCGAAACCTTGCGTCAACAGGGGTTCAAGCTCGCGGTGATCGATACGCCGCCCGCGATCACGGTTGCGATCCAGAGCGTGATTAACGTGGCCGAGCTGATCGTGGTGCCGACGCGTCCCAGCCCGCATGATTTGCGCGCCGTGGGCGCAACGGTTGACCTGTGCGATCGCGCAGGCAAGCCACTGATCTTCGTGGTCAATGCGGGCACGCCCAAGGCCAAGATCACATCAGAAGCGGCGATTGCCCTTTCCCAGCATGGCACCGTCGCCCCGGTCACGGTGCATCAGCGCACGGATTTCGCCGCGTCGATGATCGACGGGCGCACGGTGATGGAAGTCAATCCCGGTGGCCGTTCCGCGCAAGAGATCGAGCAACTCTGGACCTATATTTCCGACAGGCTGGAAAAGAATTTCCGCCGCACCGTATTCGCCGTTCCCAGCGCCCATGCCGCGACCGCCACGATGGGGCATCGCCCCGCCGGTGGTGGTTTCGGTCGCCGCGTGGCCAGCCAGTAAGGGGAGGGTGTGGATATGAACGAGCCCAAGCCTATGGCTTCTCTCAATGCCGGATTGCTGGCCCGTAAGGGCACCGCGCGTCCGGCGATGCGCCGCGCCTATATGCCGGGACCAACCGGCCCGGCCCTGCCGCTTTCGGTGCAGGATGATCTGGGCTGGAACGATATGGGCGATGACCGGGACGAACATGAAGTAGTTCGGCCGCCCGTCGCCGAAATATCTGCGATCTCCGTTCAGGTCACGCGTCCTGTCGTGGTGGAACAGCGGATCGTTTTGGCAGAAAAACTGGCGCGGGTTGAACTTGGAACTTCGCCTGCAGCCCATAGGGGAGCACGCAAGAGCAAGGCGGCGTTTACGTTGCGGCTCGATCCTGATCGCCATTTGCGCCTGCGCCTTGCCTGCGCGGTCGGCAACCGCTCCGCGCAGCAAATCGTCACGCAGGCGCTCGACGCCTTTCTCGACAGCCTGCCGGAAATCACCGCGCTCGCTGAACAGGTGCCTGAACGCGGCACCGGCACATATTGAATTTGAAATGAAGGTGGGAATGATGGAACGCAAAGCATTCTGGAAGTTGGCAGCCTCTTCGATGATCGTCGCCGCGACGATGGTGGGGTGCAGCGGTGCGGCTTTGCAAAGCCATGCGGGCCTCGCATCATCGAAAGCTGAAAAATCGGGTGCTGCCAATGTGCAGGCCGCTGAAAAGGCGCTGGCCGCCCGCGACGCGGTTCGTGCCGTGGCATCGGCGGAAGCGGCGGTGGCGAGCGACACCGAAAATGCCAGCTATCGCGCGATTCTAGGCCGCGCCTATCTGCTGTCCGGCCGGTTTCAATCCGCCGAAAGCGCGCTTGCAGATGCGATGACGCTGGGCAATCGCGATCCGCGCACAATCGTCAATCTCGCGCTGGTCAAGACCGCGCTGGGCAACAATACGCAGGCGCACGACTTGCTTGCCGCGCAGATGGATGTGCTGCCTGCCGCTGATTATGGGCTGGCAATGGCGATGGCGGGCGACACGAACGAAGCGATTCGCGTGCTCGGCCAGGCGATCCATGATCCCGCCGCTGGCGTGCGGGAACGACAGAACCTTGCCTATAGCTATGCGCTGGCGGGTCGCTGGAATGAAGCGCGTCAGATGGCGCAAATGGATATGGCCCCGCTCGCCGCTGCGCAGCGCGTCATG
>JBDTLS010000075.1:0-11300 GCA_039934655.1 Sphingobium sp. | reverse complement strand
GACCGCGATCGTGACGGCGATTGCGGACAGGCCGACGGTAAATTGCGCGCCCACCAGCAGCCGGCTCAACACGTCGCGGCCCAGAAAGTCGCTGCCGAACCAGAACCGGCCGCTCGCGCCAGCAAACACCTCCTCGCTGACAAACGCGCCGGGCGAATAGGGGGCCAGAAACGGACCCAAGATAGCGGCCAGGATCCAGAAGATGACAAGCGTGAGCCCCACTTTGCCTGATAGTGGCAAGGCGCGGGCTGCGCGGATGAGGGTATGGCCGATCATCCGTGACGCAGCCGTGGATTGGTGAGGATTGCGACAGTGTCGGCAATCAGCACGAGGAAGAGATAGGTGGTGCAAAAAATCATCGCGCAGGCCTGGAGCAACGGCATATCGCGCGACGTGACGGCGTTGACCATCAAGCTCGCAAGACCTGGGTAACTGAAAATTGTCTCCACGATAATCGCACCTCCGAACAGATAAGACAGGCTGAGCGCCATCGCATTAACGATGGGTCCAACCGCATTTGGCAGAACATGGCGAAAGATCAGCCGCGTCGGCAGCACACCTTTCAACCGCGCCATCTCGACATAGGGACGGTCGAGTTCCGCGATGATCGCGGCGCGGATCATGCGGCCCAGCTGCGCGATCACGCCGACGCCCAGCACCATCACCGGCATCGCATAGGCACGCAGGAATTCGGCCAGCGTGGGATCCTGCGGCACCATCGTGATGGAAGGCAGCCATAGCAGCTTCACGGCAAAGATCAGCACGGCGATCGTCGCCACAAGAAATTCGGGCAAGGCGATCATCGACAGCATCAGCACGTTGAGCGCCCGGTCGAGCTTGCGTCCCCTTGCGACGGCGGACGCCATGCCGATCAGGAACGCGATCGGCACGGAAACAAGCGCGGTCAGCCCCGCCAAGATCAGCGTATTGGGCAGCCGTTCGGAAATGATGTCGGCGACCGGTTTGTTGGCCACGAGCGATTGTCCCGGATCGCCCGTCACGATCGCACCAAGCCACTGGACATATCGGACCGGGCCTGGCTTATCGAGGCCCATCTCGTGACGAAGCGCCGTCACCTGTTCGGCGGTCGCGCTTTGGCCCAGCACCTCTTGTGCCGCGTCACCGGGCAGCAGGCCGCTGATGCTGAAGATCACTACGGACACGAGGAAAAGCGTGATGCAGGCCAGGCCGATACGCTTTACGATCAGCTGTGCCGGGCCGCTCCAGCGGGATGCTGTGGCCGCCGCGCTCATGCCTCCCACCACGCATATTCAGCAAAGTTATAGCCCATGAAGCCTCCCACCGGGATCGGGAACATGCCTTTCAGTCGACTGTCATATCCATCGAGCAGACTGATGAAAACGGGAATTCCCAGGCCGCCTTCTTGATGGACCAGCCACTGCATGTCGCCATAGATCGCCTTGCGCCGGGCCGGGTCGGTCGCGTGACGCGCCTCCAGCAACATGCGGTCGAACTGTGGACTGTTCCACCCGGACTCGTTGGCGAGGGCCTTCGACTGGAAAAACAGGCTGAACATCATGTCTGCAGTAGGCCGGGGGTTGGTATTGCCGAAGGTCAGCGGATGTTTCATCCAGTGCGACGACCAGTAGCCGTCGCTCGGCACGCGATTGATCGCGAGGTGGAGGCCAATCTGCGCCGCATGTTCCTGCAGGATCGACCCCATGTCGACCGACAGGTTGGCTGCCGGCGAAGCATAGACCGGCAACCGCGTCCCGATCAGTCCGGCGCGCTTGAGCAGGAAGCGCGCACGATCGGGGTCAAAGGGACGCTGCGGAATATTGGGGTTGAAATAGGGGCTGGACGGCGCGATCGGGTGGTCATTGGCGATGGTGGCAAAACCGCGAAACAGGGCGCGTTTGATGAGTTCGCGATCCATCAGATATTTCATGGCGAGCACGAAGTCCGGGTTCCCGGTCACAGGATGATCCCTGCGCATGATAAAATCGGTAAACAGGCCCGATTTCGTTTCCATGATCGAATGGGTGCTGGATGCGCGCACCCGCTTGACCGATCCGGGACTGACGGCGTTGATCATCTGCACATCCCCCGACAGCAGCGCATTGACGCGCGAAATCTCGTCGGGGATCGCGATCAGCTCGATCTCTTCAAGATAGGGGCGGCCCGGCTTCCAGTAATTCGGATTGCGGCGAACGATGGTGCGGATACCCGGCGCGAAAGCCTGACAGATATATGGCCCGGTCCCGTTGGCCACGCTGAAATCGTGGCGGCCGTTCTCGACGATCAGGAATTGTGGCCCCGCGAGAATGACGGGCAGATCGGGATTGGGGCCGGTCAACCGCAGCTCCAGATCAAGTGGTCCGATGCGCCGAGCGCTGGCAAATTGATCCGCGACCGCCTTGACCTTTGAACCGGTTGCGGGATCGCGGTGGCGCATCAGCGAATAGACTACGTCGTCCGCGGTCAGCGCCTTGCCATTGTGGAAATGGACGCCGCGCCGCAGATGGATATGCCAGACGATATTATCGTTGGTTTCCATGCGTTCGGCCAGTCCCGGCAGGGCGCGGAGCTGGCCGTCATACTGGGTCAGCCCGCTATAGATCATATTAAGCCGCAGATAATCGGTGGAGAGGTTGCCCTTGGCGGGGTCCAGCGTGTCGGCGGTGGAGGCGGCGACGCTGGCGATACGAATACGCCCGCCGACCTGCGGTCGATTGACCACCGCGCCCCCGCAACCCGCGGTCAGCCCGACGGCTAGGCCGCCGAGCAGCGTTCGCCGGGAGACATCGGTGGAAATCACATCGACCATAGCGGCTTCCTTGTCCCTCTTTTCTGCTGGGCGGCATCATCCGCGATATTAGCCGTCGACAGTAGCGCCTTCAGGCATGTTGCGCTGCCAATTAGCGTGACGATGCCAGCATATTCCGGCATGTCGCTGCATGTGAGCGGCAGTTTCTGCGGCGTTCTGCCGACCATCATGATCGCTCGTGATGCTCGCGCGGATAAGGTTCGCCCGACTCAGAAATATTTGAGCCAGGCGATGTCGCGGCGGCGGCGTTTCAACCTGGAGAACCAGACCGTCGGCACATACAATGGCACGATCATGGCGACATACCAGACGAACACCCAGTTATAATTGTCGAAGCCAAAGTTCGTACCATGGTTCGGGCCCCAAATGGCCAGCGCACTATGATATAGAATGCGCAGCACAGTGAGGTGGAACAGGTAGAAGAACATTGGCGCTGCCCCGAACACCGCCAGCGCGGCAACCAGGCCGGACGTCCTGATCCGTTCGAACAACACCAGCAACAGCGCACCTCCGCCAAGCGTCGGCAGCAGGAACAATAGCGACGGCGGATATTTCGTCATGGAGATGAAGCTGATAACCGTGCGTACGGGATCACCTTCGACGACATACCAGGGCGTGTCGCCATAGACGTTGAGCAGGCGCAGGATGACGAACGCGGCGATCATCCCAAATCCCAGCACCAGCAACCGGCGCTGGCGTGTTTCCGGCGCCACGTTCGGGGCGAACCACGGTCCGATCCCGAAGCCAAGCGATATGACGCCCAGCCAGGGCAGGATCGGATAGGTCGTCTTGGCGACGAAGCCGAACGGCAGCAGGATCGCGTCCCGCTGATGCAGTCCCGCCCAGAGCGGGAACAGCATATCCCCTTGCACCAGCCGGATCGGATCGAGAAGATTGTGGAAGCATACCAGCACCAGACCGAATATGATCAGCGCTGGGCGTGGCAGGCGCATCAGCAGTGTCAGCGCAATCATGCACAGGCCGATGCACCAGATGACCTGCAACCAAAATGTCGGTTGCGGCACGATTCCCCAATAGAGTGGTGACAGATAAACGAGCTCGATCACCATCAGCAGCAAGCCGCGCTTCAGCAGGAAGGAGGTGGTCTCCTTGACCGTATGATTGATGCTGAAGAGATAGACGCCCAGGCCGGTGAGCGCGACGAAGATCGGAGCGCAGAAGCTGACTGCGAAGCGTGCAAAGCCGATCGCGGGCAGCATGGTACGTGCATCGAACGGATCGGTAACCGTCAAATAGACGAACCAGGTTTCCCGCAGATGGTCGAGCAGCATGAGCACCATCACGAATCCGCGCAGCGCGTCGATATTTTCGAGCCGGGTTCGGGCAACAGGGGCCGCCTGTGCTTTCGGATCAGACTGCATCGCTCCGGATGCCATCGAAATGCTACTAGCCATCTGCTTCCCTCCTCCGCCCGGCGTCTAGTCTGCCATCGTCGATCATCGTGATGATCGCCAAGCGGGAGTTGTCGAGTTTCAACCAGACGCAGCGCTTCATGCCGTAGCTTTTGGCCACTGTGGCAGAATATACCGCGCGCTTCGTCACAAAGCCGAAACAGCCCGCCGCTATCTTCGCGCGTTCGGAAAATTGCGATGCGGTCAGTATAAACCTCGCCAAACCTGCTTACGATGGTACTTCGATATACCCTGAATGCTGACGATCTTTGAAAAAATGGTGCGCGACCCAGTCCCGAGCTAACGGGTCTCTGGTGAAAATTCTCAGATTCGTGGGAAGCTACTGGGAATTTTGCACGCCGCGTCAGGAAATAGTGCGGTGTCTTCAGGCACTTACTCCTGCGGAAGGATAGTCCATCCAGCGCGGCGCAGTGCTTTGGCATCCTCACTGTAAACGGTGATGATAGCAGGCTCCATGCCATATTCGCGGATCCAGAGCAGCGCCTGCGTTGTGGATCGACCTGATCATCATATTTGCCGGGAAAGCTGATAAGCTCGGCGATAAAGCCGTCCAGCACCAGCTCTCCGTCCAGTGGTTTGAGACGTTGAACAGGTTGGAGGATACCAGAGAGGGGGAGGCTGCATTCCGCGAAAAGCGCAAGCCGCACGGGACCGGCCGTTGACTCGATTGCGCAGGTCCGAGACTACAGGCGGCTTCGACGGCTGTTTGTGCCAGACGGTTATGCCCCCGGCGAGCCGAATGCCGCAAGTTGGATGGATTGTGCGGTCTGAATGACGGCGGGTAGCGCATCCTCGGTATCCGCCATGTTGTCGAATGTGGCGGAGATGGCAGCGTGCGCTCTACCGGCATGGTCGCACACGGGCACGGCAACGCAGTAGACGCCTTCCAAGATTTCGCCTCGATCAAATGCGAAGCCGTCCTGCCGCACATCGCGCAGCACCGCACGTAACATTACTGCATCCGTGATCGTGGTGGCGGTCAGGGCCGGGAAAGGGCCGACTGCAAGATAAGATTCGCGATCAAGTTCGCTCAGATAGGCCAGCAGGACCTTTCCCATGCCCGAGCAATAGGCCTCGAGTTGCATTCCCACCTGAGTGAACAGTTCGGCGGACCTGACCCCGGCTTTCAGGCGATACGTCACCATGTCATTTTCAAGCGTGCCGAGCTGAACGATCGTCTTGAGTCGCCGGGCAAGCGCGTCTAGCCTTTGTTCCGCGACCTGAACGATAAGCTGCTTGGCATCCACCATTTGCAGCAGGCCCAGCAGCCGCGGTCCAGCGATGTGCCGCCCGCGCGGTGCGTTCGCAAGATATCCCTCCGCCACCAGCGTCGCCACTTGCCGGTGTGCAGTCGCTAACGGAACTTGGGTCGCCCTTGCCAGAGCAGCAATGCTCGATTGCCCACGATCAACGATCACGGCCTCCAGCATCGCCAGCGTACGCCCCGTCGAGCGAATTCGGGGTGTCCCGTTTCTCATCAGGTAAGATAATAGCCTAACGGTAGGCTGGTGCCAAGACGGCTGGAGCCGTACTGTCTCCGCACGGGAGAGGTAGTTATGACCGAAACAATTCACGAAGAGCTCGCGGCCCGCTTGCGGGGGGCATATACGGCTGGTGCCGTGCCGCCCTTGCGCGATGGACTAGACACCGTCGATGCCGATGGCGCCTATGCCGTGCAGACGATCAACACGCGATACTGGGAAGCGCAGGGACGTCGCATTGTCGGGCGCAAGGCGGGCTTGACGGCAAAGGCGGTTCAGCAGCAGCTGGGGGTCGACCAACCGGATTTCGGGGTGCTGTTTGCCGATATGGAAATCGCCGACGGCGGCACTCTTGATCCGGCGCGCGCGCTGCAACCCAAGGCGGAAGCCGAGATCGCGTTCGTTCTGGGCGCGGATCTGCCCGATCCGGAAACGACGCCAGAGCAGGTCGCCGACGCGGTGAAGACGGTGCATGCCGCAATCGAGATCGTCGACAGCCGCATCGCTGATTGGAAGATCACCTTTGCCGACACCGTCGCGGATAACGGGTCGTCGGCATTCTTCGTGCTCGCAAAGCAGGGCAAGGCGCTCGACGGCCTCGACCTGGAAGGTGCGGCGATGACAATGACGATCGACGGAAATGTCGCGTCTGCGGGAGTCGGTGCGGCCGCGCTGGGCAATCCGCTCAATGCCGCCGCCTGGTTGGCGCGTACACTCGCCGGACGGGGCGAGCCGCTCAAGGCGGGCGATATTTTGCTGGCCGGGGCGCTTGGTCCGATGGTCGCGCTCGTGCCGGGGAATAAGGTTCACGCGACGATCGCCGAAATCGGCGAGGTCGGCTTCACTTATACGAAGGATTGACGAAGATGGCCAAGACCAAGGTCGCTATAATCGGATCAGGCAATATCGGCACCGACCTGATGATCAAGATCATGCGGTTGTCGGACACGCTAGAGATGGGCGCGTTCGTCGGGATCGACCCGGAGAGCGACGGACTTAAGCGCGCCGAGAGAATGGGTGTGCCCATCACTGCGGAGGGTGTCGACGGTCTCGTAAAGATGCCCGCGTTTACCGACATCGAGATCGTGTTCGACGCCACCTCGGCCGACGCGCACAAATATAACGACGCCTTGCTGCGGCAGCACGGCAAGCGCGTGATCGATCTGACACCTGCGGCTATTGGTCCTTACACAATCCCGTCGGTGAATGGCGACGCCAATCTCGATGCGGAGAACGTCAACATGGTGTCCTGCGGCGGTCAGGCGACCATCCCGATTGTCGCGGCGGTCAACCGGGTGGCGAAGGTCCATTATGGCGAAATCGTCGCCTCGATCTCGTCGAAGAGCGCCGGGCCGGGGACGCGGGCGAACATCGACGAATTTACCGAGACGACGAGCCAGGCAATCGTTGCTGTCGGCGGCGCCACGCGCGGCAAGGCGATCATCGTGCTCAATCCGGCCGAGCCGCCGCTGATCATGCGCGACACCGTTTATTGTCTGTGCGACGAGGGCGATCGTGACGCGATCCGTCAGTCGATCGAAGAGATGGTGGCCGAAGTGCAGACCTATGTCCCCGGCTACCGCCTCAAGCAGGAGGTGCAGTTCGAGGCGATCGGCGGCAACCGACCGCTGCATATTCCCGAGATGGCGTCGACCGGCCAGACCGATTTCACCGGCCTCAAGGTTTCAGTGTTTTTGGAGGTCGAGGGCGCGGCGCATTATCTGCCCGCTTATGCCGGAAATCTCGATATCATGACCTCGGCGGCCCTCAGAACCGCCGAGAAGATCGCTGTTCGCATGCATGAAAGGGCCGCGGCATGATCCTCGATCCGACCACCACGAAGCTTTATATTCAGGATGTCACGCTGCGCGACGGCATGCATGCGATCCGTCATCAATATGGCATCGATCATGTGAAGGCGATTGCCCGCGCACTCGACCGGGCGAAGGTCGATGCGATCGAGGTCGCGCATGGCGACGGGTTGCAAGGCTCCTCGTTCAACTATGGCTTTGGCGCGCATACCGACTGGGACTGGATTGGGGCGGTCGCTGAAGTGCTCGAGCACAGCGTACTCACCACGCTGCTGTTGCCCGGGATCGGCACGGTCCATGATCTGAAGCATGCCTATGATCTGGGCGTGCGATCGGTCCGCATCGCGACGCATTGCACCGAGGCGGATGTTTCGAAACAGCATATCGAGGCGGCGCGGGGTCTTGGTATGGACGTTTCCGGCTTCCTGATGATGGGCCATATGACGGACCCGGAGTCGCTCGCCGGTCAGGCGAAGCTGATGGAGAGCTATGGCGCGCATTGCGTCTATGTCACCGACAGTGGCGGCGCGATGAACATGCGCGACTATGCGGCGCGGCTCCAGGCGTACGACCGCGTGCTTAAGCCCGAAACGCAGCGCGGGGTGCATGCGCATCACAATCTCTCGCTCGGCGTCGCAAATTCGATGGTCGCGGTGGAGAACGGCGCGGTTCGCGTTGACGCCTCGCTGGCTGGCATGGGCGCGGGGGCGGGCAACGCACCGCTCGAGGTGTTTATCGCCGCAGCCGACCGTTGCGGCTGGAACCATGGTTGCGACCTCTACGCGCTGATGGATGCGGCCGAGGATCTGGTGCGGCCCTTGCAGGACCGGCCGGTGCGCGTCGATCGCGAGACGCTGACGCTTGGATATGCCGGCGTTTATTCGAGCTTTCTGCGCCATGCGGAAAAGGCGGCAGAGGACTATGGCCTCGATACGCGCACGATCCTCACCGAAGTGGGCCGCCGCAAGATGGTAGGCGGTCAGGAAGACATGATCATCGACGTGGCGCTCGACATCCTCAAGGCCCAGTAGTCGGCTCGGCGACCGGGGCGGGCAATTGCTCGCCCCGGCGAGAGTGACAACCTCCTACTGCTCGTGTTCGGCCGGGCCATCCGCATTGCGGACGGCCGCCAACATGGCAATCACCAGCAGCGGCCAGGTAACCAAGGTCAACGCGAACAGCCCCATGCGCAGGCCGGAGACTCCCGCGACGAGAAGCGGAGCGATTTCCACTGCCGCCAACGGCCCGAACCCGTATCCCAGCACCGAAATGATCAGGAAGTTCACGCTAACCATGCGTGCGCGCATTTGGGGCGGCGTATAATATTGGATCGCGATCTGCGTGAGGACGTTGAACGCTGTGCTCATGAACAGACCGGTGGCGAAGCCGGTGAGTTGGAGAGGTAGGCTGTTCGTCAGCAGTCCTGCCGCGTAGCATGGCGCGACCAGTAGCGCCGGAGCAATGAACGTGCGCAATATACCTCTTTGCGGATCTCGACGTTGCAATCGTGTTGCACACCACTGCCAGAAGAAGTTGCTTGCCAGACCTGTGGGTACGCCGACAATCGCGATGAGATAGCCGGCCTGTGAAGCCGTGATCCCGTGCTCGCGGATCAACACGGCGGGCAGCCAGATTATGATCGCTAGACTGAAAATGCAGGTGATGCCGGTGAGGCTCAGGAGCGGGCCCAGAAAGTGCAGGCGGCTTCGGAAATGCGCGAATACTGCGCCAAGACCGTCCTCTCTGGCGGAGCCGGCATCGCTGGCGGTTCGTGCTGGCACGGTTGCACTCAGGGCGAAGATCAGGGCCAAGGCAAAGCCCGGCAGGCCGACGATGATCAGCGTCGTCTGCCACACGCTCAGCCCGACCACACCGTTGATGGAGCCCGCAATGCCGATCGCTGCTGCGCCGCCCGCGTAGGAGCCGATCGTCATGACACCGCCGATGGAGGTGAAGACCGCGACCGGCAGACCGCGTCGCTCGCGTGGGAAGAGATCGGCGATCAGCGAGATCGCGGCGGGCATCAAGACCGCTTCACCCAGCGCCACGCCGCAGCGCAGCAGGAGCATCGACCAGAAGGACGTCGCAAAGGCGCTCAAGACAGTCGCCGTACTCCACAGGATGATCCCGCACGTCGCGACCGTGCGCCGATTGCGGGTATCGACGAAATGACCGAGCAGCACGCCGCCGATGGCGTAGAGCAGCGCAAAGCCGAGGCCGAGAAGCAGCGCCATCTGACGATCATCGAGGCCCAGCGCCTGAGACACTGGCTGCGCCAGCAGCACCAGGATATTCCGGTCTACCCAAGAGATGATGTAGAGCAGGCCGAGCAGCGCCACCGTGTACCATGCCTGCCAAGGCGAGGGCCAGCGTGCTAGGGCAGAGTTGACGGTCGTTTCACGGTCGTTCTGCGCCACGGTCGTCTCCAGGTTATTGTAAGGTTGGTTGAATCTTCGATCGTCGGCGCCGAACGCCTGCGGATCGTCTATCTCGGGCGGCCGCCTGGTCGGGAGGAGTGTGTCAGGCCGGTTTGAAAATCGCTCATGGTGCTTGCAGGGTGGACAACAATCGGCGGGTGAGCGGATAACCGCTGTCCTCCGGAATCGAGATGCAGGGGTTGCCTTGCTCATCGTTGTGGAGGCGGGGAGAGATCGGGCGGCACTCGACGGTCGCCAGATGCGCGGCGGCAGCGGCGAAATCGGGGTATGCGGAGAGCCGCTCCAGATTGCACAAGGTCGGGAAGATGATCTTGGCGCTGCCAGCTTCCGCTTCTGCGATCGCTTCGCTCGCCGCAAGCCAGCGCACCTCGCCGACTTCGTCGGCATCTGCAAACACCTCGTGGTCGCCTTTGTAACGCGCGATATAGAAACGCGTGTCGAAGCGGCGGTGCGCCAGTCGGGGATGCCACTGCGCCCAGAGCCGTAACCCGGAAAGGTCCAGTCGGGCACTGGCTGTCTTGAGAATGTCGCTGAAGGGCAGACGGCGCTTCAGCTCAGCCTGCATCGCAGGAACATCTATCGAGTCTGGCCGCTCGAAACCCACGGGGACGCCCACTTCCTCAAGCATCTCGCGGATCGCCGTGACGCGATGTGCACGTTCCAGCGAGTCGCCAAGTTCGACATCGACGAGATCGGGGTCTTCTGCGATCCGATGATCGTCCGCGTCCACCTGCCCGCCGGGAAACACCAACGCGTTCGGCGCGAAGCGCATTTTCGCAGTACGCTGGATCATGAGATGTCTCGCCCGCTGATCATCCCGTTCCGAAAAAAGAATCAGCGTAGCCGCAGCGACGCCTGGTGCGTCATCCGCTGGATCGCCGTCGTTGCTCATCCTCTACCTCCTGGCGCCGTTCCGGCTCCTGTGCGCTAAGGTAGATCACGCGACCCAAGTCTGACCAGCCAGCTAGCGCCGGCCGCAGCGGCGAACGGGACTTTCCACATTTGTGTTGTTTCGCGTCGAGCCGAAACAAGGCTTTGCCTTTCGGCCCGTCGCGCGGCCATGCTAGGCCGGATTGCGCAACGTGGTCGATGGAGAGGGGCATTTATGCTAGATACCAGTACCCGAATCGGATTTGAGGACAGCCACGAGCAATATCGCGATGCGGTCCGCAAGTTCCTGGCCAAGGAAGCCGAACCCTTCCTCGACAAATGGGAAGCGGACGGCATCACCAGCAAGGCCTTTTGGCGCGCCGCTGGCGACGCGGGATTGCTGTGCTCAAGCATGCCGGAAGCTTATGGCGGCGTCGGTCTGGACGTTTCTTACGACCTCGTATTCCTCGAAGAGCTTT
>JBDTLS010000074.1:0-11381 GCA_039934655.1 Sphingobium sp. | reverse complement strand
ATGTCCGTGATCGCGGCATTGTTCTCAACGAACCTTCCGTGATCGCAATCGAAACGCAAAACGGCGTCCGCCGCGTCAAGGCTGTGGGCAATGAGGCCAAGCTGATGATGGGCAAGACGCCCGCCAATATTCAGGCGCTCCGCCCGCTTCGCGACGGCGTGATCGCCGATATCGATGTGGCCGAACAAATGATCAAGCATTTCATCGACAAGGCATTGGGGCGCAGTGGCAGGTTTGGTCGTCGATGCCAGATCGTGATCTGTGTGCCATCCGGCTCAACGATGGTGGAGCGCCGCGCGCTGCGTGACGCGGCTTCGGCGGCGGGGGCTTATAGCGTACAGTTGATTGAGGAACCGATGGCGGCGGCCATTGGCGCGGGTCTTCCGGTGACCGAACCGCGCGGCGCGATGGTGGTCGATATCGGCGGTGGAACAACCGAGGTAGCGGTGCTTTCACTGCGCGGAATCGCCTATAGTAACT
This sequence comes from Sphingobium sp., assembly GCA_039934655.1. Classification (GTDB taxonomy): domain Bacteria; phylum Pseudomonadota; class Alphaproteobacteria; order Sphingomonadales; family Sphingomonadaceae; genus Sphingobium. The sequence goes on along the minus strand of JBDTLS010000074.1, from coordinate 10,901 downwards.
CCGTGCGTGTGGGCGGGGATAAGCTGGACGAGGCCATAGCCTCCCACATTCGTCGCACCCATAATCTGATGATCGGTGAGATGACTGCGGAGCGCGTCAAGCATAGCATCGGGTCCGCCACAATGCCTGACGGAAGCGGGATTGAGATGATCGTGAAGGGACGCAACCTCGTCAACGGACGACCTGCCGAAATGGCGATCACCGAGCAGGAAATCGCCGAAGCGTTGTCTGAACCGGTCGGACAAATCAAAAGTGCGGTGATGACCGCGCTCGAACAGACTGCCCCTGAGCTGTCCGCGGATATCATCGACGAAGGCATTACCTTGACCGGGGGCGGCGCACTCTTGCGCCGGATGGACGACGCGCTGGCGGAGACAACCGGGCTGTCGGTCAACGTCGCCGACGATGCGCTTATTTGCGTTGCGCTGGGAGCGGGTAAGGCACTGGAAGACCCGGCTTATGATGGTGTCCTGACGACCGCCTAAGATCGATCCTAGATTGTAATGGAAATGATCTCCAACGCGTCATCGTCTCCATTAAAGGCCAGCACATCGCCCGGCTCGGCGCCCATGATCGCACGGCTTAATGGCGCGGAAAAAGAAATCAGCCCATTCGCCGGGTCTGCCTCGTCATCTCCGACAATATGAATGCTGCGCGATTTTCCCTTGAGAAGGAATGTGACAGTGACACCAAACGCGACCCTGCCACCGTCTGGTATCGGCATCAGCTCAGCGGTAGATTGGCGCGTATCCCAGTAACGCAGATCGCGTTTTGTGGCGGAAATCTGCGTCTCTTCTGTCAGGGTGGGCAGCAGCGTCCGCAATCCTTGCGCGCGCGCTGCGATCATGTTCATTCCGCGTGCCGTCACAAGGTTTGGACCAGAGGGAATGGGGATCTCGAACTTGGGTTCCAGATGTTCCTCATCGCTTTCCCGGCGAAACGCAACGCTCATGCTTCGATGTCCTGTATCATCCCATGACTATAGTGCATTTTTGACCGATGCGCATGAGGGAACAGAAGGTCAATATCGCGTTTACGGAGACGAATTTCCTGTCTGCCCTTGTTCTGGTCCGCCGCATGGGTAAGAGAGCGGCAGTGAGTTCATCAATCGTCATCGGCAGCGATACACAAGGCGCCCCCGTCCTGATGGATATGGAGGAGTTGCTGGCCACGCGGCTGCTCGTGCAGGGTAACAGCGGGTCGGGGAAGTCACATCTGCTTCGGCGTATGCTGGAAGAAAGCGCCCGACTCGTTCAGCAGATCATCATCGATCCTGAAGGCGATTTTGTTACGCTGTCGGAGCCATTTGGCCATATCGTGATCGACGGCGCCGCGCATGACGGACGGGAGATCGTCCGGCTTGCTTCCCGTATCCGCGCGCACCGGGCCTCAGTCGTGTTGGCGCTCGACGGGCTGGAGCTTGAAGCACAGATGCGGTGCGCGGCCCAGTTTGTCTCGGCATTGTTCGATGCGCCGCGTGACCATTGGTATCCTGCGCTCGTGGTTGTGGATGAAGCGCAGATATTTGCGCCGTCCGTCGCTGGCGATGTCGGGGATGAAACCCGCCGCATGTCACTCGCCGCGATGACCAATCTGATGTGCCGGGGGCGCAAGCGTGGTCTTGCTGGAGTCATTGCTACCCAGCGCCTTGCCAAGCTCGCCAAGAATGTCGCGGCCGAGGCATCCAACTTCCTGATGGGTCGCACCTTCCTCGACATTGATATGGCCCGCGCCGCCGATCTGCTCGGTATGGAACGACGGCAGGCTGAACAGATACGCGATCTGGAACGCGGGCGGTTTTTGGCACTGGGGCCAGCGATCTGCCGTCGCCCAGTGTCGGTCCGCATCGGGGCGGTAACCACACATGCACGCAGCGGGTCGCACGCCCTGATCCCGCCGCCCAGTGGCGCGATGGAAGACCTTCATGCTTTGCTCTATGCCGATGTGGTCGATGCCCAAGAGCAACAAACGGTGTCAGTGTCCGAAATCCAGACCGTCGGCAGCACAAGCCTTATCGAGCAGATCGAGAGCTTTTCGCTGGCAGTGGAGGAAGATGCGATCAGGCCAGCCGTTACCAGCGCGCCATTAATCGAGGCGCTTGAAACTGATCTCGCGATTGCCACCGTACTGGCCGAAATGGTGGCGGAAGAAAATTGTACATTTCAACCCATGCCCAGCCTGTTTCAGGATTTTGCGGTCCGGTGCCGTATGCGCCGCATTCTACGGCCGGGGCTTGATCTTTCCGCCTTCCGCCGCCGTTTTGCTATGGCCGTGGCTGGCATAACGGACCCGTCAGATGAACGCTGGCACGGCTTGGCCAGTATTGCCAGCAAGGTGTCAGATGATTTGCTCGCACCGTTCCTGATTATCGCACGCGCCGCCGTTGCAGGTGCACCATGCCCGGATGATAAGGAACTGGCGCGGGCCTATGGCACAAGTTCCCAAGGGCGTATCCGTCGCTTGCTTGAGCATCTGGAAAAAATTGGCCTGATTGTGGTACGCACAGACTTTGGCGGACGTCGCTCGGTCGGCATACCGGATCTGGGTATAAGTACGGCTCCCGCTGAAGCATAATCGCTGCAGGTCAGTATTATTATTCAACCGTCCGGTTTTCCGGAAAAGGGATGAATTCAGCGTTGTCCACGTCGGGCAGTTTCATGCGGCCGCTTATCCAGTCCTCCTGAGCTTGCAGGAGGCGGTCCTTGCGGGAGGAGACGAAGTTCCATAGCATGAAACGCTCGCCAATTGGTTCGCCGCCAAGCACCATGACGATTGCAGAGGCGAGCGCGACAACCGGAACGCTGTCGCCCGGCGTAAGAATGGCCATTTGCCCCGCGTGTAACGCTTGGCCCGCCACCTCCACTGTGCCGGTGGCGCAATATATCGCTCTTTCGGAATATTCGGCCGGAATGGCCCGACGAGCGCCCGCATTCATTTGCCAATGCATGTAAAACTGGGGCGAATGGACTGGCACTGCGGCCTGCATCCCCTCCGCCATGCCAGCGATCAAGCGCCCCTTGAGACCCCGCTCCTCCCATGTCGGCAAGTCAGCGCCGGCAAGGTGGTGGAACGACGGCGCCACCTCTTCATGCTCGGTCGGCAATGCCACCCATGCCTGAATGCCGTGCATATGCGCGCCGTGAATGCGGGCATGATCGAAACGCTCCGAATGGGTGATGCCACTGCCGGAGATCATCCAGTTGACTTCGCCGGGGCGAATTTCCTGCGTGTAACCAATGCTGTCGCGATGGGTGATTGCCCCATCGTAAAGATAGGTCACGGTGGCAAGGCCGATATGCGGATGGGGTCGCACATCCAGTTCCTTCGGCAGGCCGGGAGCGAGATCAACCGGCCCTAGATGGTCGAAAAAGATATAGGGTCCGACCATCCGCTGCGCGTGGAAAGGTAGCACCCTCCCGACGGTAAGACCGCCGCCAAGGTCGTGACTGCGTTTGTCGATGATGCGTTCGATCATGATTCGCGCTCTCCCATATCGCGCACAAGCATAGCCTAAGCGGAGGGCCATCGCCAAATGGGTGGGCGCTGTAACTGTGCCATTTAACGCGTAAAAGGGGCTGACAAAACTGCCAGCCCCAATTTTGGACTTATACGCCAGGTTTTGGCTTATTTCGATGCTGAAGCGGCGCCCCTCGCTGAACCTTGGGCGGCGGATGACGCGGAGGCTGTCGATGCGCCAGCCATCTTGGTTACGTCCGCCTTGCTGGTCGCGCTCATCAAGCCTGAACCGGAAAAGCTGAGCTGATCGGCTGGGATCGAGGCAATGCCGTTGCGGGTCTGGACCAGCACGGAGTCAATATGACCATTGGCACTATCCTTGATCGACTGGACCCGGCCGATGGTATGCCCGGCCGTGTCTTTGACAATCATACCGGGATTGACCGAGGTTGCCGTATCGCCAGCCAGATCGAGCGCACCCGCGCCCGAATCCTCGGCTCCATTGCTGCCCGAATGCGCGCTGCCGCTGCCCTTTCCGGTCAATGATCCCGCAAGCGATCCTGTGCCGCTTGTGATACCGTTGGCCGAACCGGCTACGCCAGAAGTCGCGCCGCGAACCTTGCCGGTTGCGTTGCCGACATGCGAGGCCAAGGCATCGGTCCCACCAATCGGCGAGGAGGCATTGGCGCTGGCGCTCTTCGATCCGCTGGCGCTACCATTGATAGAACCGGTCGCGCTCTCCCCTGCGGCAGAGGTTGCCCCGTTCAACGCACCCGTCGCTGCCCCGGTTAAGCCAGCGTTGGCACCGGCTTTGCCAGATTTAGCATCAACCGACTTGCCGTGGGTCGCGGAACTGGTGACGCTACCCGCCCCATTGATATTCCCGTTGATAGGGCGGCTGACTCCATCAATCGTGCCACCCAGATTGCCTGCGCCACCGATGGTGCTACCCAAGCCGCCGCCGCCCAAAGTGCCCCCAAGCGTGCCGCCGAGCATACCGCCACCACCGCCGCCCAACAACTGGGCATGGGCTGATCCTGTTGCGGCAAGTGCGAGGGCTGCTGTTGCAGCGCCGAAAAGAAACTTGTTCATCTGACTTCTCCTGATTATCCATGAGCTTCAAGATGCGCTCATCAAGGCAAACGAGACGGATCGTCAGTTTAATCCCATGTTTGAGAATTATTTTTTGGGGTCGTTGCGACAGGCACCACATAACAGGCCAATGCCGTACACCGGGTCGGGACCGGGCTTGCCCAAATCCACCGCCATCTGCGCAAGCGCCTGCTCACGCCGCGCCCGATTGACACCCGCTTTCCATGCCAGTCCCGCCACAAGGGGTACGGCAAAGGATGTTCCACGCACGATGTTCCACCGCCCAGCGTTGTTCGCCGCCGCCATATTCGCGCCGGGTGCCGCATAATCGACGTGCAGGCTGCGGCCCGCTTCTATCAGCACCTTATTGCGCCGGTCCACCGCTGTCACCGCGATCACGCCGGGATAGGATGCCGGATAGGATAGCGGCGATGCCGCGCCATCATTGCCCACCGCAGCCAGCACCATGACGCCCCGCGCCTGAACCACCTTGATCGTTCGTTCCAGCAAAGCATTGGGCGGCCCCACCAAACTTACGGAGATAACCGGCGCCTTGCGCTCGACCAGCCATCCCAGCGCGCGGGCGATGGCGAGCACATTGCCGCCCACCGGATCATTGCCGTAAACGTCCGCAACCAGCAGCGGCGTGCCCGGTGCCGATCCCTTTATAACGCCACTTCCCGCGATCAGCGACGCAACCGCCGTGCCGTGGGCACTTGGCGCCGGGCTACCGCCGACAAATCCGCGTTGTTCGACCGAGCCGGTTAGGGTGGGATGAGCGGCGACGCCCCCATCGATCATGCCGATGCCGCCATCTGCCCGCCCTTTTTGCAAGGCGGCACCGCCGCCCGGTGTAGCGCGCGACCGCCCACTCTCAAAATAGATATGATTGGCGGCAAAACTTGTGCCCGGCGAGGCCTTGCGTAACAGGGCGAGCTGCCGATCCACCGATACGCCCGCTGGTACGGAGAAGGTTATGCTGCGCAGATCCAGCCCCTCGATCTGCTCATCCCGCTCTATCTGTAGTCCCGCCGTGTGAGCCGCCGCCAAAGCTGCCGGATCGGGATCGACTGCCAGAATTTGTCTGCGGACGGCGGGACCTTCTTGCGTCATCTCAAGAGTGCGACCGCTGCGACTAACCACGGCGCGTAACCGATCCAGCCGGGCATCCGCCAATGCAGCAACCTGGCGCGTCATTTCGTTGATATTGCTGCCCAGCTCTTCGACAACATCGCCGATCATTCCGCCCGCCGGAGAAACGACCGACCCAATGCCACGCGGCACCAGTTGCCCCGCTGCGGGCACAGCCAGCGCCATTACCGTCGCAATTGCTATCGACCATCTCATCATGCGCCGGCTCATATCATCTTGACCCTATACATTTTTTATCAGCTGGTGGATTAAACGATCAATATGGTCCGTTTAATCCCCAAAGAGCCAAAGACGCGACATGTCCAGCTTTGAGCATGACCTGCTCGGGCTGGTCCCGCAGCTGCGGCGCTTTGCTCGCTCGCTTACCCGCGATGCGGGCGATGCCGACGACCTGTGCCAGAATGCGCTTGAACGCGCGTTGAAGGCGCGGGACCAATGGCAGGCTGGAACAAGACTGGATGCATGGATGTACCGGATCATACGCAATTGCTGGATCGATGAAGTACGCAGCCGGGCGCGTCATTCCGTGCATCTTGCGCCCGAAGAGGCAGGATATAGCGTCAGCAACGACGACCATCTGGCCATCGAACGCAATGTCGAAATCAGCGAGGTTGACCGTGCCTTGCACCAGCTTCCCGATGAACAGCGCGAGGTCATCACGCTCGTTCTGGTCGAAGGGATGGCCTATAAGGAAGCGGCTGAAATCCTCGACATTCCTATGGGTACGCTCACATCGCGGCTGGTTCGCGGGCGGCAAGCCCTGATCGCCTTACTGGATGAAACGCCATGACAATTTCACCGGAAATGATCGGCGCCTATGTCGATGGAGAATTGAATGAGGCGGACCGTATATTGGTCGAGCAGGCACTGACGACGGATGCCGCATTACAGGAAGAAGTGGCCCGCCAGCACAGATTGCGCGACCGGCTGGGTGCCCATTTCGCGCTATCGCCCGCAGACGATGTGCCGGACCGGTTTCGTGACTTGTTGGGGTTCGGTTCAGAACCAGCAGCGCTGGAAACCGGGAACGAACCTCCCCATACGGACAACATAGTCTCTTTTGCCCAAGCGAAGGAGAAGCGTGGAGCATCTCGATTCTGGCCGTTGGCGAGCGGTGGGGCATGGGGCAATGCTGCGGCCATCGCTGCGACGTTGCTAATCGGCGTTGCGCTGGGGCAATTCGGACTCGGCGGTGGACGCAGAGGCATAGTGGCCACACACGACGGCACGCTTGTGGCTCACGGCGAGCTTGCAACGGCGCTCGACACGCAACTGGCATCCAGCCAGCCCATAGATGCGCCGGTGCGGATCGGTGTCAGCTTCCGGGATCAGGGCGACAATTTGTGCCGCACTTTCGATAGCGGCGCGATGCAGGGCATAGCCTGTCATGACGGTGACGGTTGGGCCTTGACCAACACCGCCGCATCATCGCGATCAAATGGCTCGGCCCAATATCGTCAGGCTAGCTCCGCCGACCCGATCGTCATGCAGGCTGCGCAGGCGATGATGAAAGGCGACGTTCTGGATGCCAAAGCTGAGCGCGCGGCACTGGCTGATCCGCACCGCCGCTGAAGATCGGACTTCGCGATTGATGCGAAACAGCTATAAGCCAAATGATCCATGACCATTCGCTCCCTCCTACGCGCCACTGCATCAATGCAGCCAGCACATCAGTTCCCGGATGGCGCATGACCTGCTGATTATCGGCGGCGGCATCAACGGCACCGCCATTGCCCGCGCGGCGGCATTGGCCGGGCAGAAAGTGCTGTTGGTCGAACAAGGCGATCTCGCGCAGGGCACCTCTTCTGCTTCAACCAAGCTGATGCATGGTGGGTTGCGCTATCTGGAGCGTTATGAATTTCGGTTGGTGCGGGAATCGCTCGTCGAACGCGGCATTATGTTGCAGATGGCACCGCATCTCGTTCGCCCCCTGGAATTTCGCATATTGCATGATGTTGGAATGCGTTCCTGGCCGATCCTGCGACTTGGCCTGTGGCTATATGATTTGCTGGCATGGCAGGGGAAATTGCCACGATCGCGCTCAATCACCCTGAATGACGCGGCGTTACGAAATGCCGGTGGACGTGGTTTCAGTTACTGGGACGCGCGGGTGGACGATGCGCGGCTGGTGGTTGCGAACGCGATGGACGCGGCCGATCTTGGCGCCACAATCCTTACGGGTACGCGGTTCACCCATGCCGTGCGGCGGAACGATGACTGGCTCGTTGCCCTTGAAACGCCCGCCGGTCGGCACGAAATTTCCGCCAACATCATCGTCAATGCCGCGGGGCCTTGGGTCGAGCAAGTCCTGCGAAACTGTATGGACTCCAATGCAGCTTCCAACCGCATCAGGCTAGTGCGCGGTAGCCATATCATCGTGAAGCGATGTTTCAGTGGCGAACATGCGTGGCTGTTTCAACAACCCGATGGACGGATTATATTCGCTATTCCGTATCAGCGGGACTGGACGTTGATCGGAACCACGGATGTGGCGGTGGACGAGCCGAGCAATGCACATATTAGCGCGGAGGAAGCAGAATATCTGCTCGCCGCCGTCAATCGCTATCGCCGGGAACCACTGACCGTCGCAGCGATAGTCAGCAGCTATGCGGGCATTCGCGCGCTATATGATGATGGCGCGGTGTCGGCCAGCACTGTCAGCCGCGATTATCATCTTGATCTCGATACGGCTGGACCGCCGATGGTAAGCGTCTTTGGCGGCAAGATCACAACAGCGCGTCATCTGGCCGAAAATATGCTTGCCCTACTCGGATTAAAAGGCGGTGGCACGCGCCGCCGCCCGCTGCCCGGCGGAGATTTTACCAGTTTCGCGGATTTGTTTGAAACCGCGAAGGTGCGTTGGCCATTTCTTGATGCGAACACAATCGAACGGATGGCGAGCGCCTATGGCACGCACATTGACCGCATGATCGGTGACGCTCAAACTCGTGAGGATATGGGGAAAGATTTTGGCGCCGGACTTTACGCGCGGGAAGTAGATTATCTTGTCACCCATGAATGGGCGAATAGTGCCCAGGACATCATCTGGCGGCGCTCCAAACTCGGGCTGCACATGAGCACGTCGCAAGTGGATATGCTGCAAGCGCATATCGAGCAGCGACAGACATGAACCACAAGAGCATCATCGCCATCGATCAAGGCACGACATCGACCCGCGCCATCCGGTTCGGCGCGGATGGAGCGGTGTTGGCTACCGCCGCACAGGAATTGCCGCAATATTATCCGCAACCGGGCTGGGTTGAGCAAGACCCGGAAGACATATGGGCCGGCACGCTCCATTGTTTGCTTGGCGTAATGGATGACGATGCCGTGGCAATTGGCATCACCAACCAACGCGAAACTATCATATTGTGGGACAGGGAGACGGGCCGCCCGCTCGCCAACGCCATTGTCTGGCAGGACCGGCGCACTGCGGGTCTATGTACCGCTATGCGCGATGATGGGCTTGAACCGGTTATTCGGAAAAAAACCGGTTTGTTGCTCGATCCCTATTTCTCGGCCACGAAGCTCCGCTGGCTGCTCGATCACGTTGAGGGCGCCCGGCAGCGGGCACTGCAAGGCAAGCTCGCTGCCGGGACAGTGGACAGCTTCCTCCTCTGGCGCCTTACCGGGGGGCGGGTTCACGCCACGGATGTTACAAATGCATCGCGCACCATGTTGTATGACATCCACCGGCAGTGTTGGGACAATGATTTGCTGGCGATGTTCGACATTCCTGAATCCATCTTGCCGGTGGTTTATGATAATGTGCATATCTTCGGTGAAACCGATGCCGCGCTGACCGGTCGGTCGCTGCCGATCTCCGGTATGGCGGGGGACCAGCAAGCCGCGCTTATCGGGCAACGCTGTTTCGCGCCGGGCATGATCAAATCCACTTACGGCACCGGGTGCTTCCTGCTCGCCAATACCGGGGCGAAGCCGGTCCTGTCCTCGAACCGTCTGCTCACCTCGCCTGCCTATCGGTTCGGTGGCGAGGCAGCCTATGCGCTGGAAGGATCGATCTTTGTGGCGGGCGCTGCGGTTAAATGGTTGCGCGACACTCTGGGCCTGATTGCCAGCGCGGAAGATACAGCGCGGCTGGCGGCCAGCGTGCCGGACAACCACGGCGTGCATCTTGTCCCGGCATTCGTCGGGCTGGGCGCTCCCCATTGGCGCGATGATGCAAAGGCGGCGATCACGGGCATGACCTTGGACACCGGCCCTGCCCATTTTGCCCGCGCCGCGCTGGAGGCGGCGGCGTTCCAGACCGGTGATCTATTGGATGCAATGATGGCGGATGGCGTTTCCGCGCCTTCCCTGATCCGGGTCGATGGCGGCATGGCGACGAATGACTGGTTCGTGCAGTTCCTGGTCGACCAGATCGGCATCCCCGTCGAACGACCTGCCCATCATGAAACCACCGCTTTCGGTGCCGCCATGCTCGCGGGCATGGGTGTAGGCTTGTGGGGAAGGGACGGCCCAACGGAAGTTGCGCGCGACCCTGGCCGATTCCATCCTGCGATAGATGCAACCCAGCGCGCCGATCGACAACGCGCATGGCAGGCCGCAGTCCGGCTGGTGCTGGCGAAAGAACAGGGCTGATTCAACGCTTCTGTTGGGGCAGGCACAAGGCCACACCAAGCGCGCCCATTACGACAACTACGCCCAGCCCACAGGCACGCGTGGCTACCTGCTAGCGGAGAGCGTGGTGACCCTACGGGAATGATGATTATCAAATAATATTTTGATTTATAATAATTATTCTCAAAAATGTCCGGCGACATACCATCACAAATACCATGTTGATGTGTCAATGCCGGGGTAAAATTGTGCAAGATTTCGGTGTAAAACTGTACCAGTTTGCTTGAACAAAAAGCCTCTGATTGAGGCGGTGCTTTCATCTGCTGTGCTGAACGGTCTCGAGTATAGCGGAAGGCCGTTCAGCACAGCAGATGAGAGTTCTTCTGTGGTTGCCGCCCGTGATGCAAGAAGTTTCGAGTCCGATGTGCGAGTGATCGAGTGCGGTCTTCTGTCAGGCCTTTAATCGCGGCATTATCAGAAGCCGCTGGCCGGTATGGTGATCTGCGGATCAGGTCCAAATCTGACTCTCGAGCTGCAATGCTCACGACTCTTAACTGGTTTTCCCGATCCAGATCTGTTCGATCATTTTGCCCATTCGGGTCGTCGCCTTCTCACACCCC
>JBDTLS010000073.1:0-11399 GCA_039934655.1 Sphingobium sp. | reverse complement strand
AATTGATTCAGGCGGCCGGGATTGACGAAAAGCGCTGGCCCGCGCGACAACTGGCGGGGTTTATCGATCGCTGGAAGAACCGCGGGCTGACGCCGCAGGATGTCAATGCTGGCGAGAGCGAGGAATATGGCAATGGCAAAGGGCAATCGCTGTACGCCGCTTATCAGGCGCGGTTGCTCAGCCTGAATGCCTGCGATTTCGGCGATCTGCTGCTGCATGTGCTGACCCTGCTAAAGCGCGACCGGGAGATACTGGCGCAGTATCAACAGCGTTTCCGCTACATCATGGTCGACGAATATCAGGACACCAACTCCAGCCAGTATCTCTGGCTCCGCCTCCTCGCGCAGGAACGCAAGAACATATGCTGCGTGGGCGATGATGATCAGAGCATCTATAGCTGGCGCGGGGCGGAGGTCGCCAACATCTTGCGTTTTGAAAAGGATTTCCCCGGTGCCGTGACCGTGCGGCTGGAGCAGAATTATCGCTCCACACCGCACATATTGGCGGCAGCATCGGGCGTAATCGCCACCAATGGCGGGCGGCTGGGCAAAACACTTTGGACGCAGGAGGTCGAGGGCGAAAAGGTCCGCGTCATCGGTGTATGGGACGGTCCCGAAGAAGCGCGCCGGGTCGGCGAGGAAATCGAAACCGCCGCGCGCGATGGCGCCACGTTCGACGACATCGCGATACTGGTGCGCGCCCAGTTCCAGACCCGCGAGTTCGAGGATCGCTTCATTCAGATCGGCCTGCCCTATCGCATTGTCGGCGGTTTCCGCTTTTATGAGCGCGCGGAAATTCGCGATGCGCTCGCCTATTTGCGGCTCGTCCATCAACCGGGTGACGACCTCGCGTTTGAACGGATCGTCAATGTGCCCAAGCGCGGTCTGGGCGACAAGGCGCTGGAAAAGGTCCATCGCCTCGCCCGCGCGCAGGGCATATCGCTGCTCGCCGCCGCCATACGGATTGCCGACAGTGATGAACTGACGCCGCAAGCGCGGCGCGCGTTGACCGGCTTTGTCGGCAACATCGCGCGCTGGCGCGACATGGCGAGCACTTTGCCCCACGCCGAACTGGCGCGTATCCTACTCGACGAGAGCGGTTATACGATGATGCTACAGGCGGAGAAAACCGCCGAAGCCAGCGGGCGCCTCGAAAACCTGTCCGAACTTGCCCGCGCGATGGAGGAATATGAAAGCCTGAGCGCGTTCATGGAGCATGTCAGTCTGGTGATGGACAATGACGCCACAGCCGATGAACGCAAGATCACCATCATGACCATCCACGCGGCCAAAGGGCTGGAGTTTGACCGCGTGTTTCTCGTCGGCTGGGAAGAAGGTGTGTTCCCGTCGCAGCGCGCGCTCGATGAAGGCGGCCTCAATGCGTTGGAGGAAGAACGCCGCCTCGCCTATGTCGCCATCACGCGTGCGCGCAGGCGCTGCACGATCCTGCATGCTGCCAACCGGCGCATCTATGGCCAATGGACCAGCTCGATCCCGTCGCGCTTCATTGGGGAACTGCCCGCCGAACATATTGAGGAAGAAAGCAGCCTGTCAGGCGGAGCAAGCATGTGGCGCACCAATTGGGCCGAGCAAGGCGACCCGTTCAAGAATGTTGCCGCCAGCGGGCATGGCCCCGGTTGGCGCCGCGCCGCGCAGGCTGGGCAATTCGCATCCTCGTCGCGCCAGATGATGCCTGCCCGCACACCTGCCGCCACGCCGCCCAAGGCCCGCACCGACATCAGTATGGGCGGGCGGATATTCCACCAGAAATTCGGTTATGGCACCATTGCGGCAATTGACGGTAACCGACTGGAAATCGATTTTGATCAATCGGGCCGCAAACGCGTGATCGACAGTTTCGTACAACCGGCGTAATGACGGGTGTGCACAGTGACTGATAACCGGCGCTGATAGCTGAGCCATGACGCCCCCAATATCTCCTGCGTTGCCCAGGCGGATACCGCTGCCTTATCGGACGTGACCATGCCCAATGATGTTATGCATCCGTTGCGATATCCCAATTACCGCATTTTTCTGATTTCCCGCTTTTGCGCAGTGCTCGGCCAAAGTGGTATGATGATCATCCTCGGTTGGCAGGCGTATAACCTCGCGCGGCTGGAAATGGGCACCCGCGCCGCAGCAGCGCAGCTCGGCTTGATCGGCCTTGCCCAGTTTCTACCCTTGTTCTTCCTGACCCCTGTAAGTGGCTGGGTAGCGGACCGGTTCGACCGGCGCACAACCAGCTGCGTATCGCTGGTCATGCAGATAATATGCGCGGCGATCCTCTGTTACGCAACCTATCACGGCTCGGTCAGCCTTCCGCTTATCTTCGCTATCGCCGGGTTGCTGGGGGTGGCGCGCTGCTTCAACGGACCGGCATTGAGCGCGATTGCGCCCAATCTGATCCCCCGTGCGGTCTTGCCCCGCGCCGTGGCGTTCAGCAGCATGGCCTGGCAAACAGGCATCATCGTCGGTCCTGCGGTTGGTGGCTATGCCTATGCGGTGGAACCATGGGGCGCTTACGCCGTTTCGGTAGCACTTTTCTGTGTTTCCCTGGCGGGTATATTTTCGTTAAAAGACGTACCACAGGCACCAGCGGACCGTAATCGGCATCCACTGCGCCAGATGGTCGACGGCTTGACCTATGTGCGCAGCAACAGGCTGGTGCTGGCATCCATTACGCTCGATCTATTCGCGGTGCTGCTGGGCGGCGCAACCGCGCTGTTACCGATCTTTGCGCGTGACATATATCATGTTGACTCCACCGGATTGGGGCAACTAGCGGCCGCTCCGGGTGTCGGTGCGATGCTGACGGCTTTCTGGTTCAGCATTCGTCCCATCCGCACCAATGTCGGCAATAAAATGCTTGGTGCGGTGATTGTGTTTGGTTTGACCACGATCGTGCTGGGATTGACGGCGTTTATCCCGCACGGGCTGGCCATGCCGGTGGCGCTGCTTGCGCTGGTAACGCTGGGCGTGTCGGACATGATTTCGGTGTTCGTTCGCCAGTCGCTGATCCAGCTTCACACGCCCGACGCCATGCGTGGACGAGTTGGCAGCGTGTCGCAGTTGACGATCTCGGCATCCAATGAACTGGGCGAAGCGGAATCCGGTTTCGCCGCCGCGTTGATCGGGCCGGTGGCCGCGGTCATTGCGGGCGGCGCTGGTGCCATCATCATTACGCTTTTATGGGCGAAAATCTTTCCAGAATTGGGTCTTGCGCGCAGCTTCGATCCGCCCGACATGGATGACGCGACACGTGAAGACTCGAAACCGCAACAGGAGGCACGGGCATGAAAGCGTCAAACATTTTGGAAACGATCGGCAATACGCCGCATATCCGATTGAACCGCATGTTCCCGACAGCCGAGGTCTGGATCAAGTCTGAACGGTCCAACCCCGGCGCATCGATCAAGGATCGCATTGCGCTGGCAATGATCGAAGCGGCCGAAGCGACCGGCGAGCTGAAACCGGGCGGCACGATTATCGAGCCGACATCGGGCAACACCGGCATCGGCCTTGCAATGGTGGCGGCAGTCAAGGGTTACAAGCTCATACTGGTCATGCCCGAAAGCATGTCAATCGAGCGGCGGCGGCTGATGCTTGCTTATGGCGCGAGCTTTGACCTGACGCCGCGCGAAAAGGGCATGAAGGGCGCAATCGAGCGCGCGATCGAGCTGATCGCGCAAACCCCCAGCTCATGGATGCCGCAACAATTTGAAAATCCTGCGAACATCGACGTTCATGTGCGGACCACCGCGCAGGAAATTCTCGTCGACTTCGCCGATTCCCCGCTCGATGTTCTGATTACCGGCGTCGGCACCGGCGGCCATATCACCGGCGCGGCCCAGGTTCTGAAAGCGGCCTGGCCGGGTTTGAAGGTGTTCGCCGTCGAACCGACCCTCTCGCCAGTCATCAGCGGCGGCGCGCCCGGTCCGCACCCGATTCAGGGGATCGGCGCCGGTTTCATCCCCGCCAATCTCCATACCCAGTTGCTCGACGGGGTAATTCAGGTCGACCCGGCCGATGCCAAGGAATATGCGCGACGTTCTGCGCGCGAGGAAGGGATGCTGGTCGGCATATCCTCCGGCGCGACGTTGGCGGCCATTGCGCAAAAGCTCAAGGAACTTCCGGCCAACGCTCGCGTACTTGGCTTCAATTATGACACAGGCGAACGCTATCTCTCGGTGCCCGACTTCTTGCCGGAATGATGTGCTGATCGCATCGTGATCGGGCCGGAGGCCTTGGCACTCCCCTTGGCGAAAGCTACCGAATCCAGCGCGCAGAACGGGCTGGCGTTGCTGGCGGCAGCATTGCTGGTGGTGGTGCCGTTCATCGGGGCACGGCTTGCGCCCACCGCCCGGCCCGGTGAGAAAACTCTCGCATTCACGGCCAAACAGGCAAAGATACCTCCGCTCGTTGAACCGTTGGTGATCAAGCAACTGCCCCCCGATGCTGCTCGCACCATCAATGCCGCCGTGCCATTTTCGGCGGCACCCAATCCACCCGCTCGACGCTTCGTTTTTGCCGGGCTGCCCGATGACCGCGCACGGGCCACCG
The DNA here is from genome assembly GCA_039934655.1 of Sphingobium sp. Taxonomy (GTDB): domain Bacteria; phylum Pseudomonadota; class Alphaproteobacteria; order Sphingomonadales; family Sphingomonadaceae; genus Sphingobium. The sequence goes on along the minus strand of JBDTLS010000073.1, from coordinate 6,840 downwards.
CCTGCCTCGCGGCTGCACAACTGTATGAAGCGGGAGATGATCCGACAGGGCAGCGCGCGGTGGCGCAGGTTGTACTAAACCGCCTTCGTCATCCGGCCTTCCCCAAATCTGTGTGCGGCGTGGTGTTTCAGGGTGCGAAGCGCGCCACGGGATGCCAGTTCACCTTCACCTGCGATGGTGCGCTGGCCCGCGGCCCCGCGCCCGCCGCATGGGGCCGGGCAATGGCGCTCGCCGCACATATGCTGTCTGGCCTCGTCGATGGGCAAGTGGGATACGCCACCCATTATCATACCGACTGGGTCGTGCCCTATTGGAGCAGTAGCCTCGACAAGATTGCGCAAGTACGCACCCATTTGTTTTTTCGCTGGACGGGATGGTGGGGTACGCCGCCCGCCTTTCTGCGTCAGGTAAGCGACAACGAACCCAAAATCCCCCAACTCTCCGCGCTCTCCCCGGTTCATAGCGGCGCGGCGGCGTCCGTTCTGCCCGGCGCGCAGGCAGCCGCCTTGATCGGTGGCGACGCGGTGCAAATCGCGAATGCGCCGCTGCTGACGGTGGATGCGAGCAAAGCAGGTCGACTGATCGGCGGCGCGCGGCTGGTCGCTGCATCGCCGACAAGCAACGCTTTCATCCTGGAGATTCCTTCTACACTCGCGCAGTCAGACTATCCTGCCATAGCGCGCGCTTATTGCTCGGGCCGCACCGAATGCCGGATCATGGCGTGGCGCGCGGGAAAAGGGACTCCCAAAGGCTTCCCCCTCGATCCCCCGGCCTTAGCCAGCATGATATTCAGCTACATCCATAATGCCGACAGTGGCCTGCAACGCATGTTGTGGAATTGCGATTTGATACCGCAAACCGGCGGACACAAATGTATGCGCGAACGGGTAAAGATCACGCCCACCCCATCATCCGTCAATTCTGGAGAGCAATGACTTTCGTCCAGTGGCCAAGTTGGGTGGCATTTTAAATACAGAGCGGCTTGCGATCCGATTCAATCACACCGCAGCCGCTCATAATTTTTGATTTACCGCGATTTCTTAATCATCAGATGATGCCATCTGACTGGAAATCGCTCTAAAAATCACACGTTCGCAAAATCGTCCTCGACCGACGTATACTCCAGATCGAGCGCCTCAGCTACCGCGAGGCAAGTTACCTTACCATTGCAGATGTTAAGCCCAGCCCGCAGATGTGCGTCAGCCCGAAGCGCATTCTGCCAGCCCGACTCGGCCAATCGCAGAACGTGCGGCAAGGTGACATTGTTGAGCGCGTAGGTCGACGTGCGGGCTACTGCGCCCGGCATGTTGGCAACGCAATAATGGACGATATTGTCCACAATGTAAGTCGGATCGGCGTGGGTCGTCGCCTTGCTGGTTTCGAAGCAACCGCCCTGATCAATCGCGACATCGACCAGCACTGCGCCAGCTTTCATGCTTCCGAGCATGGCCTTTGTCACCAGCTTGGGCGCGGCAGCGCCGGGGATCAGCACCGCACCGATCACCAGATCAGCGTCAATCACGCATTGCGCCAGCGCCGAGCGGCTGGAGAACAGCGTCCGTGCTGAGGCACCAAAATGATCGGAGAGTTTTTCCAGCACATCCGCGCTGCGATCGAGGATGGTCACTTCTGCGCCCATTCCAACCGCCATCTGCGCCGCGTTAAACCCGACGACACCGCCACCGATGACTGCAACCTTTGCTGGCAAAACGCCCGGCACGCCGCCGAGCAGGACGCCGCGACCGCCATTGGCCTTTTCAAGCGCGGTCGCACCCGCCTGTATCGCCATCCGTCCGGCAACCTGGCTCATCGGCTTGAGAAGTGGCAAGCCGCCTGAAGCGTCCGTGACCGTCTCATAAGCTATGCAGACTGCCCCGCTTTTTATCAGGTCACGGGTCTGATCGGGATCGGGCGCGAGGTGGAGGTAAGTGAACAATATCTGGCCGGGGCGCAGCATGGCGCGCTCGACCGCTTGTGGTTCCTTGACCTTGACCACCAGGTCAGCACGCGCGAACACCGTCGCGGCATCGCCAACGATTTCGGCGCCCGCGGCACGATAGCTCGCGTCGTCTGAACCGATGCCCAGCCCAGCGCCACTCTCAACCAGCACCGTATGGCACGCCGCCGTCAGATCAAGCACGCTCTCGGGCGTTAGGCCGACCCGATATTCGTGATTTTTAATTTCGCGAACCGTACCGATGATCATCATCATTCTCCCTGCAATCCAATGGGACAATTCTACCCGCTTTGGGCGGAGAAATTTTCCCTAATTTTATGGAGACTGGGATATATATGGTATATTATCCCACATATCATGAATATTGAGAAGGATATCCCGATGGACAAAGCCGACAGACTAATACTGCGCGCGGTGCAGGCGGAATCGAGTCGGTCGCTTGCCGAACTCTCCGAACTGGTCGGCGTTTCGCATTCGGCCTGTCATCGCCGCGTCCGCGCGCTCGAGGAACAGGGCGTCATCACGGGTTATATGGCCAAACTTGATCCGTCGAAACTGGGTCTGGGTCTTAACGCGTTCGTCGAAATATCGCTCAACAGCCAATCACGGGAAGCGATGGACGTGTTCGAAGAAGCGGTCAGGCGATTTGACGATGTCCTCGAATGTCATCTGATGTCTGGCGCGGCGGACTATATCTTGCGCATCGCCGCGTCAGGCATCGAAGATTATGACCGCATCCACCGCAATTGCCTCTCACGTTTGCCAGGTGTTTCAGCCATGCGAAGCAGTTTCGCCATCCGCCGGATCAAGGATTGGGCGGGATATCCGGTAGCCGTGGCATGATTTTCTGTCCCGGTGGTTTGGCCGACACCGAACCGACATGAGGTGCAGACCGGTTCGGTGAGGTGGATCTCCCTCCGCTTCTAACCTACCCCACAATTGTGACGAGCTATTCACCGATCTTGCCGTTTCGCGGTCATCATTCGGGTTACTCGGTCTACTCTGACATCCTATGTCTTGTGACAATTGACACTTGTCAACATTAATAGGTCCGCCCATATGCGCATATGGAAATTGAGAGCATAAGACATAAAGCGCTCAAGACATTTGCTGAAACCGGCAAGTCCAAGGGACTTCCAATAAAACTTGTCGGTCGCCCGCGCAATATGTTGGCATGGCTCTCTGTCATTGAATCAGCGGACGAATTGAAAATGCCGCCCAATTTTGGAGCTCATAAGCTAACTGGCGATCGAGAAGGATACTGGTCACTTGTCGTGAGCAAGAGCTGGCGAATGACGTTTCGGATCAACCAATCCCTTGCGATTGAAGATCTGGATCTGGAGGATTATCACTGATGGCTATCAATCTACATTTCAGTTTCGCAATTCATCCCGGTGCATGGCTTCGCAGCGAAACTGTCGAACCGCACGGGCTGAGCGTAACGGAGATCGCAGAGCGACTGCGCGTTACCCGTCAAGCTATGAGCAACCTGCTCAATGGCAAATCAGGGCTATCTGCCGAGATGGCGATCCGTTTCGAAAAAGCCTTCGGTCTTCGGGCAGATACGCTATTGCGAATGCAGGCGGCCTATGATCTCGCTACTGCGCGTTCCCATGAGAAGGATATTCACGTCGATCGAATCGCCGCGTAGCGCACCTTCAATATAGCCGTATTCCCTTCGCCTGATGGGTGAATTTGAGGGCCGCACCGAACGGAAGCTGTATGTGTGCGCAGCTTCTGTTCTGGATGCCGCCGTGATAGGCCGCACCGCTCAGTTCACGCATCAAGTCAACCGAACTATTCCCGCCTTCGCCAGATTGTTCACTGGACTGCCCGCACAAACGGAGCGTCAGTGCTCGGCGAAGGAGCACACGAATGGACTACGAAAATCGGGAACTCATTATCTGTAGATTTCCGCTGAGAAGTGACCCGGTAGGGCATAAATTTCCATTGAGATTTGACCCATGTTTGAACCCACCCCTGGCTGACCAGTCAGGGGTATCAGGAGTGATCAACATGGATCTATTGAGTGTAATTCGTCGGTGGCGTTTCCGGGATGAGATGCCGCTTCGTGAGATTGAGCGGCGCACAGGGTTGTCGCGCAACACGATCCGCAAATACTTGCGCGCGGATACGGTGGTGCCGCAGTTTAAGGTGCCTGCCCGGTCGAGCAAGTTGGACCCGTTTTCCGAGAAGCTGATGGGTTGGTTACAAATCGAGGCTGGCAAATCGCGCAAGCAGAAGCGCACGGCGAAGCAGATGCACGCCGATCTGGTCGTATTGGGCTACGAAGGGTCCTACAATCGCATCGCTGCCTATGTGCGGGCGTGGAAGGTTGGCACAGCAGGCCAGCGGGCGTGGAACATACGTGCCGCTGGTCTTTCAGCGAGGCGTTCCAGTTCGACTGGAGCGAGGATTGGGCCATTCTTGGCGGTGAGCGCGTCAAGCTTCAAGCAGCGCATACCAAGCTGTCGCGCAGCAAAGCGTTCATCGTGCGGGCCTATCGATCAACGCAGCCGCAAACATACGCCGCCTCTACACAACGGGGACGCGAGCGGAAATTATCTGGCTTGAGGACGAAGTCGCCCGGTTCTGCGCCGCCGCGCCGCCGCAGATCGCAGATGGCATGCGCTTGGCCGCGCTCACTGGGCTGCGCTGCGCCGATCTGGTCGGACTGAAATGGTCTGAAATAGATACCTTGAAAATCGTCCGCGTGACGCTCAAGAGCCGCCGTCGCCGCAAACGCGCGATCACCCCCCTCACCCCTGCCCTGCGTCAGCTACTCAACGAACTGGCAACACGACCACGCCGAGCGGGCATCGAAACGGCGCTCGTAAACAGCCGCGGCCAGAGCTGGACAACCGACGGATTCGGCCATGGTTTCAACGTCATCCGCAACGAACTCGACATCCGCCATACCGATGGTCGTAAGAAGCACCTTCACGATGTTCGCGGCACATATGCAACGCGGCTGGTGCTACTCGGCCTGTCTGATCAGGAAATCGGCGACATCATGGGCTGGAGCGCGATGCAGGTCGGTGAAGTGCGCAAGCTATATGTACAGGATGACGCCGCAGTGCGTATGATCAGCGCGCGATTGGCGGCTGGCGAGATTGGTGTGGGAGTGATGTAATACATCATATTCCCTTCGATCAGAGACAGTGGGCCAATAGCAAACGTTCCGGAGGCAAAATGTTCCCAAATATGTTGCGTGAGGAAGAATACATTACCGTCGCCCCCTCTCTATCAAGGAAGCACAGTGGCCGCCGTGGCTAACGGGAAGATTGTGGAAGATATCACATTTACGAACTTCTGAACGTCCGCCAACGGTGCGTTAGAGATGTAAAGCACATCTTTGTTTCGCATCGAGAAGCTCTGAGCGATGAAAAACGTCGCAGGGTCCTTCATATTGATGCGGTAGATGATTGGAACCTTGCCGTCCGGAGTAGTTTTGGCGCTTTGCCGTGTTGCAGAATCGAGCGCAGATGGATCTTCTAAACGGAAGATAAACACACCCTTCACGTCCGCCCGCTGATCTTGCAGCCCAGCAACACGGCCCAACGCCTGTGCCAGCGTGATACCCGTGCTCTCAAACGGCAATTCCTCATTGCGGCCGGTCGCACCTAATGCTGTGAAGCTGTATGGCTGATAGAACGCTGTCACAACGTCGTCGGGCTGCAGCCGGATGTTTTGACGAGGATCCCTGATTACCGTTTCAAGCGGAAGAGAAGTGACTTTGTCCCCTCGCGTGATCTGAATCGTCATCTTACCAACTGGTTGCTTCACGCCGCCAGCAGCAGCCAAGATGTCGAGTAAGCGCTCCCCCCTAGCTGTTAAGGGAACGCGTGCGCTATTGGCAACGTCGCCCACAATGGTAACGTTCGAGCTGGCGTTTCCCAGCAGGCGAACGACTACTTGGGGCTCATGTGCCATCCTTGAAAGTCGGCTCGCTATGTCGTGCTCGAGCTGACGAAGTGTTCGCCCCGCCGCAGGTAGCGCGCCGACAAAGGGAATTGTAACCATTCCATCGCTGTTTACCATTTGCGTTGGCAACGACGTACCGTGAGCTGCAGAACTTAACGATGTAAGGCTGGGATCTCCTCCCATGGAACCAAACAGAGCGGCGGGAGGCGCCTCCCAAATAGCAATATCAAGCACATCTCCTTTACCGACAATCGAACCTACCGGATAACCATCCCCGAGAATTTCGGAGAATAATACGGCATGATTGCTATCAACGATACGTCGTGCAACGCTGTCTGTCACATCTATGATATTAATATTTGCTTCTGCAATCCTGCCGTCTTTGGCCCCATTTACTGCTCGAGATGATGGACCAGCTCCGGTCATCATCGAACATCCGGTCAAACTGACGACGATAAAGGCAAAGATACAATAAAGGGCTTGGTGAGTATTGCTCCGCGCGATCAGACGGCCTAGAATTTTCATTTCAAACCCTTCAGGTAAATAGCGGCACCAGCCTCGTCAGAGACACCGACTAACAGCCAATTAGACCGCTAATCATGTACCCTACCAAGCGCTTCCTATAGTGTGATCAAAGCTTTTGTCACCGCCCAAAACGCTGATTGCATAGGGCTTAGGGTCAGGACCTATTAAATTTCTTGCAAGAGGCGTGATTGGTTGATTCAATGGCGGCGTTGAGGAGGCGCTGTCGATGGACGTACCATTTCTGCTGAGCAAGGCGCAGATGCGCCGGATCGAGCCCTTTTTCCCACTTTCGCATGGGGTTCCAAGGGTCGATGACCGGCGGGTTGTGTCGGCGATCATCTACGTCATCAAGCCCGGCCTGATGTGGCGCGATGCGCCTTAGCTCGACTTTGTACGTTTTTGATCAGGTCCAGGTCCAGAATATGCTGTTGCTA
>JBDTLS010000072.1:0-11425 GCA_039934655.1 Sphingobium sp. | reverse complement strand
ACATGTAGCGGGCGTCGAAATCGAGTACGCCGTCAGGTCGCTGTAGAGGCCAGTCGCCGCCACTCATCGGCACAACCCTGCCCTGTATCCCCGGCCCTTCGATGGTTCCGTCTACCGCATACACAGCAGCGCGCGTCGCCCCCATCGTGGTGGGTTTCAGCCAATAGGGTTTCCCCAAGGTCAGCTCGATCGAAAATGCGTAGCGAAACCGCGGCGTAAAAGGCTGCCAATCAATCATTCAGGACTCTCCCACTCAAATGCCGGACTGCGGCAAATTTATTTGATTAATCATGCATAATGTCGCATGCTTTTGCAAGCACGGCGTGTCGGCCAACCTTGGGAGAATTGAACAGTGCAAGACGATCCTTCGCTGGCTCTGAAGTTCGAGCACGCATTCGACATTCGCATCAATTTTGATCGGCGCTGGTCAACAGGCGCTATTCATAGCGGCGGGCCAAATCACGGCTACACCTCGATCGGCAAGGATTGCGTGGTCAGCGGCCCGCGGCTCAACGGTCGGCTGGTCGATTATAGCGGTGCGGACTGGCCGGTGGTGCGCACTGACGGTGTAGTGGAACTCAACGCGCACTACATGATCGAAACCGATGACAAGTCGCTGATCTACATACGCAATCTTGGGTACGTGCATGGCCAGCTGGACCGGGCTGGCAAGGAACCCCTCACGCCCTATTTTCGCTGTACGCCGTACTTCCGCGCACCAGATAGCCCGCATGAATGGCTTAACCGGACTGTGGTCGTGGGCATAGGTAAGCGAAAACCGCAGATCGATACCGATAGCGAACCAGATCATTCCCTATTTCGCTATTACGCGGTGTTGTGAAGCGTCCGCGGGCCAAATTGGCCCGCGCACCCCGATCATTTAGCCGGGCCATTCTTCAGGATGCTTGTCAGTTCCGTACCGATGCGCCCCAGAAGATCATCCAGCGTAGCACGCTCTTCGGGCGAAAGGCCGGAAAGCAATTGTTCGTGAAAGCTGCTGCGCCTCTTCAGCGTTTCGCGATACTGCGCCTTGCCTGCATCGGTCAAAAACACGCTCGAGGTCCGGCGATCCGACTGGTTCTTGCGCCGCGCAAGCAGGCCCTTGCGCTCCAGGGCGCTGATGGCCCGGCTCACTTCCGCGCAATCCACCCATGCCAATTCCGCAACCTGGCCGGCGGTCCCGCCATCAACCATCGCAGCAATCCGGGCAAGAACACGCCATTCGGCATAGGTCAACGCATCTTGTTCCAGAAGCTGGCGAATCGTCAGCCGATCCATAATCTTGGCGACCAAGCCGATCCGAAAAGTGGGATAATCGAGCTGGTCAATCGTCCAGCCGGGTAACTCCAATGATGACAGTGCTTCATCCGCATTGCCATCGTTGACAGCGTAATTGCCGATCTCTGCCCTATCCATAACTGCCAGCCCCTGCGATTCCACCATTTCCTGTCCCGATGTGGCAGCCTGAAAAGGCGATGGCACTGACTTACCACGCAGGTCAAGCACATATGATGCCAAATATACACCCAGCCGAGACCGTTAGCCAATGCCAAAAAACGCTTGCCCTCAAACAGTTCAATGATTAATCAAGTATTTCTTTGATTGATCAAAAAGATGTGGTCCCCAAGGGCCAAGTTTGAAAGAAGTGTTCAGTGGATTTTCCCCAGACCCCCAATTTCACAGGCAATTTCGCACCCTCTGGAGTTGAGGCCGATGTCCCCCACCTGCCCGTGATCGATGGTGCAGTACCGTCTGCCATCGAAGGTTCGTTTTATCGGGTAGCGCCGGATCCGCAATTCCCGCCTCTCGCTGGCGACGATATCTGGTTCAACGGCGACGGAATGATAACCCGCTTCCGCTTCAGCGGTGGGCAGGTTTCGCTCCAGCAACGCTGGGCGCGGACGGAAAAATTCACGCTTGAACGCAAAGCGGGCCGCGCCTTGTTCGGCGCGTACCGCAATCCACTGACCGACGATGCCAGCGCCAAGGGCATGGTCCGCAGCACCGCCAACACCAACGTTGTCCTGCATGCGGGCAAATTGCTGGCGCTCAAAGAAGACAGTCCGCCTGTGTGGATGGATCCGGAAACCCTGGAAACGATCGATCCCGTCTATGACTTTGGCGGGCAGATGACGTCCGAGACATTTACGGCCCACCCCAAGATTGATGCTCGAACGGGCGAGATGCTGGCGTTTGGCTATGCCGCAAAGGGCCTGTGCACTCGCGATATGGTCTTTTATGCAATCGATGCAGAGGGCAAGATATGCCACGAAGTGTGGTTCGAAATTCCCTATTACTGCATGATGCATGACTTTGGATTTACAGAGGATTATGTCGTTTTCCATGTCGTGCCGATTGTCGGTTCGTGGGAACGGCTGGAAACCGGCCTGCCCCATTTCGGGTTCGACCGTAAGCGTCCGGTCCACTTGGGCATCCTGCCGCGCCGCGGACAGGCCGAGGATATTCGCTGGTTCAGTGCGCCAACCTGCTTCGCCAGCCACGTCATGAATGCGCATAATGTCGGCACCGCCGTGCATTTCGATGTACCGATGGCGGCGGGGAACATGTTTCCCTTCTTTCCCGACACGGAAGGTTCGCCCTTCGATCCCCAGGCGGCGGCTGCCTGCATGACACGCTGGACGGTGGATATGGCGGCCAACAGCGATGACATCGCAATGACGCGTTTGTCAGACCTGGTCGGCGAATTTCCTCGGATAGACGATCGGTTCGCCGGACTGCGCAACCGCTATGGCTGGCAGTTGGTGCAAGATCAGACAAAGCCGGTCGAATTGCCCGGTGTCCGCAGTGCCACAGGCATGATGATGAACACATTGGCCCGGATCGACCTCGAAACAAGGGACACTGACACCTATTGGATCGGCCCTGCCAGTTCGCTTCAAGAGCCTGCCTTCATCCCCCGGCCCGGTTCCAGTGAGGAAGGCGATGGTTACCTTGTAGTCATCGAGAACCGGCTCGCAGAGATGGCATCGCGGCTGTTGCTGTTCGATGCGATGTCCCTGGCCAAGGGTCCGATTGCGACAATCGCCATCCCCTTCCGTATCCGCCCGGGGCTGCACGGCAACTGGGCTCCTGCTGGCAACGCGGCACCGCTCGCGGCGTGACCGACATTTCATTCAATTTCAGCGAAGGCTAACAATGCCAAACCCGACGACTGCGCCCTACCCACGCCTCGGCATGTATATCGGCGGCGAATGGATCATGCGATCCGACCGGACCCATCGCGTAATCAATCCCGCAAGCGGAGATACGCTGGGCGAACTCCCTCTCGCGCAAACGGCCGATCTCGACCGCGCGCTGGACGCGGCGGAGCGTGGGTTTCGCCAATGGCGCAAGACACCTGTCGATGAACGGGCGCGCGTCTTGCATGGCGCCGCCCGGCTGCTGCGTGAGCGTGTCGAAGAAATCGCTACGATCGCGACGCTGGAAGAAGGCAAGACCCTGGCAGAAACCCGCATTGAAACACTTGCCTGCGCGGGACTGTTCGATTTCTATGCGGAAGAAGCCAGGCGGACCTATGGGCGCGTGTTGGTTCGGCCTGCGGGAGCCCGCTCACTGGTGGTACATGAACCTGTCGGCCCTGTGGCCGCATTTGCTCCTTGGAATTTTCCGATCCATAATCCGGGACGCAAGCTGGGCGCGCCAATTGCGGCAGGATGCTCGGTAATCCTGAAACCTGCCGAAGAAACGCCGGCATCGGCGATGGCCGTCGTGCAGGCGCTGATCGACGCAGGCTGTCCTGGCGATGTCGTGCAGCTGGTCTTTGGCGTGCCTGACGAAGTTTCCCGCCATCTCCTTGCCAGCCCGGTGATCCGCAAGCTGAGCTTCACCGGTTCGACCGTTGTCGGTAAGCACCTGCTCAAGCTCGCGGCCGACACGATGAAGCGGACAACGATGGAACTTGGCGGCCATGCGCCAGTGGTGATCTTTGACGATTGTGACCTTGAACGGACGGTGGAAACGCTGGCCGTGGGCAAATCGCGCAACGCCGGACAGGTCTGCGTTTCGCCCACACGATTCTACGTGCAGGATGCCATCCACGACCGTTTCGTGGCTGCCTTCACCAAGCGTTTCGCGAGCTTGCAGATTGGCAATGGGCTCGATCCGGACAGCCGGATGGGGCCGCTTGCCAACTCCCGCCGACCGAACTCGATAGCGGACCTCGTGGCGGATGCCACGCAGTGCGGTGCAACACTTCTGACTGGTGGAGAAGCGCTGGATGGCCCCGGCTATTTTTGGCGCCCCACCGTTCTCAGCAACGTTCCACTTACCGCCCGCGTCATGAATGAAGAACCGTTTGGCCCGCTCGTCGTCACTTCTCGTTTCACAACGTTCGAGGATGCAGTGGAGCAGGCCAATCGCCTGCCATTCGGCCTCGCCGCATTTGCATTTACGGAGAATGCCCGACAGGCGAATTTGATCGGCGATGCGCTGGAAGCCGGAATGGTCGGTATCAACACCACCGGTCTTGCGGCTTCTGACGCCCCTTTTGGCGGCGTGAAGGAAAGTGGCCATGGTGCGGAAGACGGACCTGAAGGGCTGGCCGCGTGCCTCGTGACCAAAGCGATACACCAGGTCTAACGCAGGGGAGAGGGGTGAAGAGATGACGCCGAAGACTTTCGACATTCAGGCGTTTGTCGACGAACAAAAGCTGCGCCCCATTCATGCCACGGTCTTGGCACTGTGCTTTCTGGTGATGTTCATTGACGGCTTCGATATTTTCATGGTCGGCAAAATCGCGCCCGCAGTTGCCCAGGATTTCGGAGTAACCCCGGCACACATGACGCTTGTTTTCCTGCTTCAGCAGATCGGGTTGGCGTTGGGCGCCTTCCTCGTCAGCCCGCTGGGTGATCTTTTCGGCCGCAAGCGAATGCTGGTCTTCTCTTTCGCCTTGTTCGGCATCCTCACAATCGCAACCGCATTTTCGCCTTCAATCTTGATCATGGCGATACTGCGTGGGGTTACAGGCCTGTTTCTCGCCAGTGTCCTGCCAATGGCGGTAGCGCTCATTTCCGAATTTACGCCAAGGCAGCGCCGCGCGACATTCATCGCCGTGGGCATGACAGGCTATAGCCTGGGCAACGTTACCGGAGCCCTTGCCGCCCTGCTTGTACCTGACTTCGGGTGGCAAAGCGGTTTCTGGATGGGCGGGCTGATGCCGCTCCTGCTTTTGCCTTTCTTGCTGTTCTGTCTTCCAGAATCGCTGGCCTATCGGGTGAGCCGGAACCCGAACGATGCCATGATCCCCCGCACAATCGCCAGGATGGCGCCGCAAACCGAATTGGACGGAACCGAAACTTTCGTCTCGCAAAGCAATCGCAAGACCGGATCCAGGCCTGATCCGATTGATCTGTTTCGGGACGGGCGTGCGCATACCAGCGCGATCCTTTTTGCCGCGTGCTTCTTTTCGATGGGTACGATCGCCCTGCTGGCGGCATGGCTCCCGAGTTTCTTTCTGCAGATGTCCGGCATATCCATACAGCAATTCGCGCTCTCGGCGATGATCGGTCTATTGGGCGGCATCGTGGGTATGCTGTCGATCGGCTTGCTGCTGGACCGGGTCCATCCCACGTTGCCCATACCCTTGTTCTTTCTTGGGTATGCCGTTGCGATCGTGATGCTGGGCCAAGTGTCGTTCAACAGCCCGTTGTTCATCCCCACCCTCTTTATGATGGCCCTGTTTCAGGGCGGCGGACAGGCGGGTCTCAACATGATGATGGTGCGGGCATATCCATCATTCATTCGCAGCACCGGCATAGGGTGGGCCGGCGGCGCAGGGCGAATTGGCGGGGTTATCCTTCCGCTGTTTGGCGGCTTCGCCCTTGCCTCCATGTTCAGCCTACAGCTGACACTTGCGATCGTTGCCCTCCCCCCGATCCTGGTGGCGATCATGGTTATGTTTCTGCGGCCTGTAGAGCCTGCCGCCTCCCCACATAGTCCTTTTTGAACGGTCCCTGACCTGACAAACCAATATATGATTAATCAATGAACTATTGACGAGATCACATCCTTGCATTAATCAGTCATCATACTGACTTTTCGATGATGCGCCGCAAACAGAAAATGGGGGGGTATATATATTTATGAGTTCGTTCAAATCTGCCTTGGCAGCTTCGGCCTCGATGGTCCTGGCATACGCCTTGCCCACCGCAGCGCTCGCCCAAACAGCGAAACCTGCTAACACAGCGCAACCTGCTGACGCAGCCGAAGAGTCGGCGACGTCCACATTTGAAATCGTCGTCACCGCCACCCGGCAGGAACAGCTTCTCAGCAAGGTGCCAATCAGCGTTGCCGCATATTCGAAGGAAACGATGGACCGTCAGGGCGTGAGGGATATCGCAGATATTGCTCGCCTGACACCCGGCCTCAGCTTCACCAGCGACACCTTCGGTGCCGGCACAAGTACGAATATCGCCATTCGCGGCGTTTCGTCGTCCTCCGGTGCCGCAACGACCGGCATCTACATCGACGACTCGGCGATCCAGATCCGTTCCAATGCCCAGACCGCGTTTGGTACAGCATTCCCGCGTGTGTTTGATCTTGAACGTGTAGAAGTGTTGCGCGGTCCGCAGGGCACGCTGTTCGGCGCTGGCGCGCAAGGTGGCGTGGTCCGCTTCATTACGCCCCAGCCCAACCTGAACCGAACCTCTGTATATTCGCGCGCGGAATTATCGACCACCGAGAGTGGAGACCCCAGCTACGAAGGCGGGGTGGCCGTTGGCGTGCCGCTCGTAGAAGGCAAGGTTGGCCTGCGTGTAAGCGGCTATTATCGGCACGACGGAGGCTGGGTTGATCGCAAGCCATTCAACGTCGCCACGCCGAACAACACTGAATATTACAAGAACGAGAACTCCGCAAACACGCTTGCATTGCGCGGCGCGCTCTCTTTCCAGCTATCGGATGCAATCAACGTCACGCCGGCAATCTACTTCCAGCGCATAAAGACCAACGGCACCCCAACGCTGTGGGGCAACCTTACCGACGCGGATAAGGGACGCTTTCTGAACGGCTACTCGCTGGCGCAAACCTCGAATGACAGGTTCTTCCTGCCGAGCCTCAACATCAGGGCGGATATCGGCAACGTACAACTGTCCTCGGTCACGTCGTATTTCGACCGCGACGCCTCAAGCGTTCAGGATTACACCAACCTTAACACGAACTTCATTTTCGACACGCCCTATCCCTTCGTGCCCGGTTGGGTGGCTCCAGGATTTGTCACCGCTCGTCAAAAGGTGTTCTCGCAGGAGCTGCGGCTTTCGTCGAACGACGCCGATTCTGCGATCCGCTGGACCGTGGGTGGGTATTTCAGCCGCGCGCATCAGGTTGAGAGCTTCAAGATCGAAGATACTTACACGGCGAATTTGATCCCGCTGGGGATCATATTCGGCATCGGACTTACCGATGGGCGGTATATCTTCACATCGGGCAACGATACGACGGACAAGCAGTGGGCTGTTTTTGCGCAGGTCGATGCCGATCTGGCAGAAGGGCTGACGGCTACTTTGGGTGCTCGTTATAGCGATACGACCTTCGATTTCCGGCGCGAACTTGGGGGGCCACTGAACTATACGGGCAGTGGGCCTGACAACACAGCCACGACCGGTGTACAGTCGGCCAAACCGTTCACGCCGAAGTTCGGCCTGTCCTACAAAATCGACGATGGGAACATGATCTACGCGTCGGCAGCGAAGGGTTTCCGCGTCGGCGGCGTCAACCCGCCCCTGTTTGCCAGCTGTGCGATTACGAATGCCCCCGCTACATTCGATCCCGACACGACCTGGAGCTACGAAGCGGGTTCGAAAAACCGCTTCCTCGGGGGCGCTCTGCGCACGGATGCCAGTGTATTCTACATCAAGTGGGACAACATTCAGCAATTCGTCCTTGCCGGTTGCGCGGGCAACGGCTTCCGCGACAATATCGGCGCGGCTCGAAGCCAGGGTTTTGACCTGCAGTTCTCGCTGCGGGCAAGCGACCGCCTGCAGCTCAGCGGTTCGGTCGGCTATGTGGATGCCAAGTTGACCAAAACCGTTGTCGTGAACAGCGTCCTCTTCGCTCGCGACGGAGACTCCCTTGCAGGCTCGCCGTGGCAGCTTTCGGGTAGCATCGACTATAACGTGCCCATCACCAAGCTGGGTGAAGGCTATTTCCACGCCGATGCTCGCTATAACAGCCACAACAATGGAAAGCTGGCCACTTATGACGACCCAACCGCGTCCGGTTATGATCCCACGCTTGAGTTCGATCGGGCAGTGACGGAAGTAAACCTGCGCCTGGGCCTTCGGAAGGGCGATTTGGATGCATCGGTGTTCGTGAACAACGTTTTTGACAGCGCCCCATTGCTGGGCAAATCGCACGATATCGATACTTCGTCACTATACTACTACCGGACAGTCCGGCCGCGGACTGCCGGCCTGACCGTGAGCTACCGCTACTGATTAGGACGTGGGGCGCAGGTTCGCATGAAGGCTGCGCCCACTCTTTTCGATCGGTGTCTCGATTATACTCTATACCGGGGATTGGCTATCGCCGGACCAATGTGACAACACCGCAAAGAGAGCAGTGACGAAACAAGGCGATGTGATGATAGTACTGGATCCTACTTCGATGGAGGCATTGTATCAGCGGCCGGGCTTTATAATCAGGCGAGCGTACCAGATTGTCCTTGCGCTCTTTGATGAAGCGGCTGCGGACGTTGGTATCACGACCACGCAGTACAGTGTTCTGCACACTTTACGGGCCCGGCCCGGTATCGATCAGATCGGCCTTTGTGAATTGATCGGTATCGATCGCTCGACCGCCACCCTTGTCTTGCGTTTGCTGGAGAAGAATGGGCTGATCGAACGAAAGCAAAGCGAACAGGATAAGCGTCGCAACCAGTTAATGCTGACAGCGGAAGGAGAAAATACTCTGGTGCGTGCGGCCCCGCTTACCGACGCGATTTCCGGCAGGATGCGCGAAGTCTTCAATGAAGACGAACTGGCACAAATGAGCGATCTTCTCATGAAGTTCGTGAAGTCTTTCAATCACCGCGTTCGCAATCCACTGTTAGCCCATTCGACCGCTTCGCAACCCCTGAACGAAACCACTTCCAGCTAGACCGGCCGGGCGAAGTGCGGCCGCTGCAGACCATATTCGTTTGATATCTGATCAAGTCAGACCCCAGTTGAAAGCAGGGCATCGCCTGCTGAAGGAGCAAGAATGACTTCCCCCGCTTCCGCCCCGGTAATCATTGTAGGAGCAGGTCCAGTTGGCCTGTGTCTGGCCCTGGATCTTGCCGGGCGCGGTATCGACACAATCATTGCCGAACGTAGTCCCACAGGGGCCAACGAAACCGTGCGCTGCAATCACGTTTCGTCGAGAACAATGGAGACGTTCCGCCGCCTGGGTTTTGCGAACGAGGTTCGCGCGGTGGGCCTGCCTGACGACTATCCAAACGATGTTGCCGTGCGCACCCGGGCCACGGGACGCGAATTGACCCGTATTCCCATTCCGTGCCGTCGCGACCGCTTTACCGCGAAGGATGTGCCGGACGGCTGGTGGCCAACGCCGGAACCTCCCCACCGCGTCAACCAGCTATTCTTTGAACCGATCCTGTTCGAACGCGCGCGGGACAACCCGCGGATCACCATATTCAACGAGCTAAGTGTCGAAGATTTCACCCAGGATGGGTCGGGTGTATGTGCGCAGGCAACCGACCTGCGCAACGGCGCGACCGTGCAGCTCAACGGGCAATTCCTGATTGGTTGCGATGGCGGCGCCTCAACAATACGCAAGCGGATCGGCGCAACGCTGCAAGGTGACGCGGTCATCCAGATGGTGCAATCCACATACTTCCGGGCGCCTGATCTCCTCACCCGCATTCCCACGGCCCCTGCATGGATGAGCTATCTCTATATCGGAAAGCGCGCGGGCAACCTTGTAGCGATCGATGGCCGGGAAACATGGCTGCTCCACAACTACCTGCTGCCAGAGGAGCCCGATTTCAGTGGGGTGGACCGCGACATATGGCTACGTGCCTTGCTTGGTGTCGATGAGAGCTTCGAATACGAGGTCATCCGTCAGGAAGACTGGATCGGGCGCCGCTTGGTTGCAAACCGCTTCCGGGACGATCGCGTTTTCATCTGCGGGGATTCTGCCCATCTCTGGGTGCCCTACGCAGGGTATGGCATGAACGCGGGCATCGCGGATGCAATGAACCTGTCATGGCTGCTGGCCGCGCATCTGAACGGATGGGGCAGCAAAGGTATCCTTGACGGATACGAAGCCGAACGCTTACCAATCACCGAACAGGTCTCGCGCTTTGCAATGAATCACGCGCAAAAAGCGATTGCGGAACGCATCAATATCCCGATCGAGATAGACGATGAAGGTCCCGAGGCAGACGCGCTTCGCGCCAGAATTGGCAAAGATGCCTACGAGCTGCACGTCCAGCAATTCGCCTGCGCGGGCCTGAACTTCGGCTATTTCTATCCGGATTCGCCTCTGATCGCGTATGATGGTACTTCGGCGCCAGCCTACACCATGTATGACTACACGCCGTCGACAGCACCCGGATGCCGCACGCCGCACCTGTGGCTGGCTGACGGATCGTCGCTCTACGACCTGCTAGGCCCTGAATACACGCTGCTACGCTTCGGACGTGATACCGATATCGCCCCCCTGGTGGAGGCAGCGCGCGCAGCTGGAGTACCACTGGCCGTACTGGATATCGATCTGCCGGAGCCGTCAGAACCCTATGTTCACAAGCTGTTGTTGAGCCGCCCCGATCGCCATGTGGCGTGGCGCGGTGATACCGTGCCAGAAGCGCCTGAGGAGTTGATAGCCCTGATCACCGGGGTCATCGCGCACAAGCACGAACGGACACTCCAAACTGCAGATCAGCTAGCGCAATAGTTGGTCCGATCGCTACCGCGAGAGGAATATGGCAATGAAAGTCGGACGCCGGGAATTTTTTGCAGGGATCAGTGCACCCCTGATTCTGGGTGCCGCAGGAATGGCCAGGGCGAGAACGCCGCAAGACGCTACCGGGCCTGTTCTGGCCCGAACCCGTTTCGGACCGGTGATTGGTCAACCCGATCAGGGGTCGCTGGCCTTTAAGGGCATCCCATACGGCGGCCCGACCAGCGGAAAGTCCCGCTTCATGGCGCCATCCCCTCCACAACCCTGGGACAATCCCCTGCGCGCGTTCGCCTATGGCCCGATCTCACCGCAGTCCGATCCTGCCGCGCCTAAAAATTCCAGCGGCAGCAAATCTACCGAAAGCGAAGACTGCCTCACGCTCAATGTCTGGACTCCCGCGCTGCGCGACAATGGCAAACGTCCTGTCATGGTGTGGCTTCATGGCGGCGGCCTCTGGCGCTTGTCAGCAGCCGGCGACTATCAGGCCGGCGCGCGACTTGCGGCCAAC
>JBDTLS010000071.1:0-11442 GCA_039934655.1 Sphingobium sp. | reverse complement strand
GGAGACATCGGTGCAGCTGTGTGCAGGCCCGGCCTATCACGGCGGCCCGCTGGGCTTCGACGTTCGTGCCGCGATGAACAGCGGCGCGTCGCTGGTCTTTCTCGACAAGTGGGATACCGAACAGGTTCTGAGGACAATCTCGGAGATGCGGGTCACCCACATGCATCTCGTGCCAATCATGTTCCAGAGATTGCTGGCGCTCCCCGACGAGGTGAAGGCGAAATACAAAATCGACCATGTGCGTTACATCATCCACGGCGCGGCGCCATGCCCGCCCGACGTGAAGCGTGCGATGATCGACTGGTTCGGGCCGGTCCTCACCGAATATTATGCAGGCTCCGAAGGGGGGGCCGGCTTCTTCATCAGCTCCGGCGAGTGGCTGCAGAAACAGGGATCGGTCGGCAGAAGGCCCGACCTGCTCAAAGTCCGGATCCTGGATGAAGACGGGCATGATCTCCCGCCGGGCACGTCGGGGACCATCTATCACCAGCTCCAGGACGGGGGAGGCTTTACCTACTACAAGGACCCCGCCAAGACAGCCGCAGGTCGGTTCGAAGATTTCTTCACGATGGGAGACATCGGCTACTTCGACGAGGATGATTATCTTTTCCTGACCGGCCGGAGCGCGGAAACGATCATATCGGGCGGCGTTAATATCTACCCGCAGGAGATTGACAACGAGATGGTCAGGCACGCAGCCGTGGCCGACTGCGCCACCGTAGGGATTCCCGATCCGGAATGGGGGGAGCAGGTTCGCTCTGTCATCCAGCTCAACGCGGGATATGATCCCACGCCCGCACTTGCGAGCGATATCCTTGCCTTCGCCCGTGCCCGGCTGCCCGGATACAAGACGCCCAAGGCGATCGACTTCGTCACCGACCTGCCGCGCTCGGATGCCGGCAAGATTCAGCGCGATAAGGTCCGTGCACCTTATTGGGCCGGCCGTGCGCGCCAGATCTAGGTGGGGCTCTCTCCATCTCGCCGCCTGACCACATGTGGTCGCTACCGATGTCCAGGAGACCGCTTGAGGATGAATCCCGCGCGAACCCGCGCTGCCATTTGCTCGAAGGCGCATCACGATGAACCTTGATTATTCGACTGAGGAAGAGGCCTTTCGCGCAGACGTTCGCGATTTCCTCCGTGAAAAGCTCCCGGCCAGCCTTTCTGAAAAAGTGCGTTCCGGCCGACCGCTGGACAAGCAGGATATGGAGCAGTGGCACGCCATTCTCAACGCTCAGGGCTGGCTCGCCAGCCACTGGCCGGTTGAATGGGGAGGCACCGGCTGGACGGTCATGCAGCGCTTTACCTTCGAAACCGAAACGGCGATGGCCCATGCGCCGCGCATCGTCCATTTCGGCCTTTCGATGCTTGCACCGGTGCTCATCAGATATGGCAGTGAAGCCCAGAAAAAGCAGTATCTTCCGCGCATTCTCGATGGATCGGACTGGTGGTGCCAAGGTTTTTCAGAGCCTGGAGCGGGCTCAGATCTTGCCAGTCTGAAAACCAGCGCGGTCCGGGATGGGGACGTCTACGTCGTCAATGGTCAGAAGACTTGGACCACCCTCGCGCAATACGCGAACAAGATTTTCTGCCTCGTGCGGACGGCCAGCGAAGGTAAGAAGCAGGACGGCATTTCCTTCCTGCTGATCGACATGGAGTCGCCGGGTATCAAGGTCCGGCCGATCAAGCTGCTTGAGGGTGATCATGAGGTGAATGAAGTCTTCTTCACCGATGTCCGCGTGCCTGTCGAAAACCTGGTCGGCGAGGAGCATAAGGGCTGGACCTATGCCAAATATCTGTTGACCTACGAACGCACGAACATCGCGGGGGTTGGGCTCTCGATGGCGGCTTTCGAGCAACTCAAGGCGGTGGCGGAGACGTTGTCCTGCGATGGCGGGCTCCTCGCCGACGATGCGGCGTTCGCGACGCGCATGGCGCGGATCGAGATCGACCTGGAGAATATGAAAACGACCAACCTGCGGGTTCTTGCAGCGACAGGCGCAGGTCATGCGCCGACCGCGCAAAGCTCGATGCTGAAAATTCGCGGGACCGAGATCAGACAGGGGCTCAGCGCGCTGATGCGGCGAGCAGCCGGTCGCTATGCACAGCCCTTCATACTCGAGGCGACGGCGGAAAGCGGGGACATTGAGCCGGTTGGGCCCGGCTGGGCCGCCGTGGCTGCCGCGCAATATTTCAACAACCGCAAGCTTTCGATCTTTGGCGGATCCAACGAAGTGCAGCGCGAAATCATCGCCAAATCGATACTGGAGCTTTGAGGCCATGGATTTTTCGTTCGGTGAAAACCAGCAGATGCTCGCTGATTCGATGGCGCGCTATCTCGCCGACCGCTTCACCTGGAAGGATCGCGACAATTCGACCGGTGGTTGCTCTGGCTATTCTGTCCCGGTGTGGAAGGGGCTAGCCGACCTCGGCGTGATCGGGTCTTGGTTTGGCGAGGATGTGGGCGGCTATGGCGGGTCGCCATTTGATATCGCCGCGACGTTCGAGCGACTGGGCCATGCGCTGGTGACCGGTCCCAGCCTCGCAACACTGCTCGCTGGCAAGATCCTCGAAGCGGCAGGTGAAACTGTGACGCTTGGGCGGGTGATCGCCGGCGAGACTATCCTGACCTTCGCCCATGAGCGGTCAACGGACGCCGGGGGGCGATCCGTCCCGGTAACGTGGGCAACCAAGAACGGTAATGCCTGGACGATTAATGGTGCCAAAGGCGTTGTCGGCTATCTCGCCAGCGCGAATCTGGTGCTGGTCACCGCCGAGACCGACCAGGGTCTTTCCACCTTTCTCGTCAGGGCTGACGCCCCGGGTGTTTCGATCCGCGCTTATCCACTCATCGATGGCGGGGCTGCAGGCGAACTGATGATGGCGAATGTCGACGCATGCCTGGTTGGTACCGCCGGGCACGCCGACGCCATCCTTCGGACCGCGCTCGCGTTCGGCCTGACCGGCGTTGCCTGGGAAGCGGTCGGCATCATGGATGCCCTATGCGCATCGACGCTGGACTATCTTCGCACGCGCCGGCAGTTCGGCATGCCGATCGGCAAGTTTCAGGCGATCCAGCACCGCATGGCAACGGTTGCGCTCGAAGTTGAACAGGCGCGCTCCGCAGCTATCAACGCGGCTGCGCATTTCCTGGCGGTGCCGGCCCAGCGCGACCGCTACGCTTCGGCTGCAAAATATACGATCGGTACTGTCGGCGCGCTGGTCGCCGAGGAGGCCATCCAGATGCATGGCGGTATTGGAATGACGTGGGAGCTTCCGCTCTCACACTATGCCAAGCGCCTTGTCATGCTCAATCATGTGCTGGGTGACGATGACTACCATCTCGCACGCCACATCGCTCTGGGCAGAGCCGCCTGACCCCGTCCAGGCCGCTCATGGCCGAAATCGCACACTGGCCATTCAAGACCCTCGCCATGCAGTGGACTGGACCCCGTCCAAAGGCTTAAATCGGTCTTCCGTTTCCCGTCAGGGTACTTCGCCTGGAACCGGTCCGGTGTCGCTCAGGAAATCTTTCAGGTCGCTCACGAAGCTTTCGAGACGGTCGTGATGAACCCAATGTCCGGCGCGCTCGTAACTGGTCACCGTTGCATGCCTGAAATGGTTGGCACGTCCATCGGTTGCCGGATGATGCGCCCAGCTGTCCGCGCCATGGACCAGCCACACCGGGCAATCGATATTGTGCCAGAGTTCGTGCAATTCTTCGTCGGTGTTGCCGATCGGCAGCGGGGATCGGCTGCTATTGTCGAACTTCCAGCTGTAGCTTCCGTCCTCGTTGCGTGTGGTCCCGTACTTTGTGAGGTGTTGCGCCTGCTCGACGGTAAGATATTTGTTGGCGTCCTGCATCCGGGCACAGGCGAGGTCGAGCGTGGGGTAGCGACGCGGCGTACGCCCAGCCAATGCGCGCCGCTGGTCTATCCAATTGCGCCAGCGTGCCGCAACGGGGGTGGCTGGCTTGCGGCCGAGCGGTGAGATGCCAAGCCCTTCGATGACGGCAAGGCGCGCCACGCGCTCGGGATAGATTCCGGCATAGCGCAGCGCGATCGCGCCGCCGAGCGAGTGGGCTACAATCGAAACGGCGCCCGCGCTGCTCTGGTCGATCAATTGTGCGAGATCCGCTACATAGGCCGGAGTTGGATAGTTGCCGTCCGGCGACCAGCTGCTGTCGCCATGTCCGCGCAGGTCTGGGCAGACGACGTGCCAGTCGTGGCGCAGGTCCCGCGCGACCCAGTCCCACGTGCGGGCATGATCCTCCATACCATGAACAAGGATCAGGAGCGGGCGATCGGCGTTTCCCCAGTCGAGATAGTGGAGTGCGAGCCGTTGCGACGTGAAACGATGGGACTCAGGGCCAAAAGAGGTCATGCTGTTCCTCCTGCAGTCCAGCGAAAGGGCCTTTGAGCGCGGCAGACCGCGCGCGGGGTGGCCTGCCTAACGAACCCAGAAGCCGGGATCGCTGCTGGAGAAATCGAGTGCGCCATAGGCGGCGTCGATAAGGCTCTGGCCGCGACTGTTGAGAGCAATGCCGGGACCGAGATGGTTCATGGCATAGCCAAAGGACATCTTTGCCTGAGGGTCGGCAAAGCCCATGCTGCCGCCTGCGCCCGCAGTTCCAAAGGCATGTTCGCCGATGATGACATGCTCGCCTTCGCCGAGCCTGCGATCGCCCCAGGATTTCGAGAACCCGTAGGTGAAGGTCGTCGCGACCTCGAGAATGGTGTCGACGGCCGCTGCCGAGCGCACATAGCGCATGAAGGGCAGTATCGCCGTGCTGACGAGGCGCACCCCGTCGACCGAACCATCGAGCGCGAGCGGCGCATAGACACGGGCAAGCCCCTTTGCGGTGGCAATACCGCCCGCTGACGGGTTTTCGGCGCTGCGTCGCGCGGCGCTGTTGACACTTTCGGGTGTATGATCGTTGCCACTGTTCGCCGCGAGCAAGCCCGCTAGGGACTCCGGCTCTTCCAGCATTCTTCTGAACAGCGCAGACTCTGGATTGGGGTCGTCGAAATAGGATGTCGCGACCTTCTTGTGCAACGCGGGAGGCAGGCCAATCCAGACGTCGGCGCCAAGCGGTCCGGCCACTTCTTCGCGCAGAAACTGTCCAATCGTCCTGCCGGTCACGCGGCGGAGAATCTCACCGAGCAGGTAGCCGATCGTGACCGCATGATACCCCGATTGCGTGCCCGGCATCCAGACCGGGGCCTCGTTCTCAAGGCGGAAAATGACCAGTGACCAGTCCGTCAGGCCCCCTTCGGGCAGCGGCTCGCGAAAGACCGGCATGCCGGCCTGGTGCGCTAGGACCATCCCCACGGTGATGCCGGCCTTCCCATTGGCCGCAAATTCGGGCCAGTAGGTCGCCACCGGTGTATCGAATGCAATCAGCCCACGATCGGCGAGGATATGCATACAGGTCGCCGTCAGGCCCTTGGTCGCGGAAAATACCGCTACCAGCGTGTCCTCTTCCCAGGGACGAGAGGAGGCTGTGTCCGCAACGCCGCCCCAAAGGCTGACCTCGAGTTTCCCGCCGACATAGATCGCGACAGAGGCGCCAATCTCGCCGCGGTCCTCGAAGTTTCGGGTAAATTCCGTACGCACGCCCTCGAACCTTGGGGTGCAGTATCCCTGGATCATGATTGGATTCCTCTCGTTGTGCGCAGCACCGTTCGGCCCTGCCGACGGCGTTTTGAATATTCCTCGTTCAGCGCGCCACGTGGCCGGACTCCCCTTGCTGGATCGTTAGATATCACGACTGTCGCTTGCTGTGCCAAGGCTGTGCGCCGACAGCGGGAGGCGTACCCGGTGGATCGCGCCCATCTCAGGTCTTCCACCATGGGTAACTGGGCGGCATGTCCCGGGAAACCTTGCCAGGGAAGCGGGGCGGGCGCTTTTCGAGAAATGCGTTCACGCCCTCCGAAACGTCGACGCCAGCGCTGAGTTCGGTGAAGATCTGCGAGTCCAGATCGTTCATGTCTTCGTAGCTTGGCAGGCCGCCAAATCGCCACATCATCTGCCGGGTGACGGCGACGGAAACGGGCGAAGTCCAGTCCGCGATTTCCATTGCGAGACACCGCGCGCTCGGCAAGAGGTCGTCCTGCGCCGTCACGTCGGACACAAGACCGCTGGCCAGGGCCTCGGCTGCCCCGAACAGCCTGCCCGTGAGGCACCATTGCAGGGCCCGGCTCACGCCGACCAGCTGCGGCAGGAACCAGGCACTGGCTACTTCAGGGCTGACGCCGCGTCGCGCAAAGACGAAGCCGAAGCGGGCATTTTCAGAACAGATGCGGATGTCCAGCGGTAGGATGATCGTGGCGCCAATGCCTACTGCTGCGCCATTGATCGCCGCAATTGAAGGCTTGCGGCAATTGTACACGGCATCGAGATACAGGCGCTCCGCATTTTGCAGCGAAGGATCGCTTTTCGTGGGGTTCTTGAAATTATCGCCACCCGCCGACATGTCCGCGCCTGCACAGAAGGCGCGCTCGCCCGCTGCCGTCAGAATGATCGCGCGAATATCATCGTCGGCATCGGCCGCCAGGAACGCGTCCCGTACCTCGAGGATCATCGGCCTGCTATAGGCATTCATGCGTTCGGGCCGGTTGAGCGTGATCGTTGCGACCGGCCCGTCGACTGCGTGAAGGATATGTTCGTAGGTCATCATCTACCTCGCGAGGGAGAAGCAGGAGGCTTCCTCCCGGGTCGCGCGCGCTCCTGCATCGCCCCGCAGTTTGATGGCGCAACGCGATCAGGCCGCCGCCAGCGATTTTGTGCTCCCGGCCCCACCTAGGGTTCCATCGCGATGGCCCGGCGAAGGCCCAGCGAGACGCGGTAGCGCGGATCGTGCGTGATGCGGAAAATCGCGTCGATGACAGCGGCAATGCGTTCGAGGCCGATCGTCTGTGCCCATTCGATCGGACCGAGCGGATAGTTCACGCCAAAGCGCATCGCCGCATCGACACCGGCTTCATCAGAGACACCGTGCAGCACGGCTTCATAGGCTTCGTTTGCCAGCATCGCGACGGTGCGCATTGCAACCAGTCCTGGCCAGTCAGACAGGTGGGTGGCTGCCTTGCCCCCGTTTTCCAGCGTTGCGAGGAAGCGTGAAAGGACCGCCGGTGGCACACCCTGCGACGTCGAGAAGCAGATCCTGCTTGCCGACGCCCTGTCGAAGACGAGGTCGAGAAGAATGACAGGCTGTTGCGCGATCCGCGCGCGCTCATCAGCCGTCCGTCCGTCCGTCACTGCAACGAGGACGCCGTCCAATATGCTCTCGCCATCCAGGACGTTCGCTTCGAATGGCTGTGAACCGGCAGGAGCGTGACGTGATGCCGCTTCAGGAGGGAACGCACCCGGGGCATAGTCGTAGAAGCCGCGGCCGGTTTTACGGCCAAGCCAGCCCGCCTGGACAAGCTCGAGCTGCACGAGCGAAGGGCGGAAGCGCGGGTCACAGTAATATGCGTCGAACACCGACCGGCTGACGGCATAATTCACGTCGTGACCGATGAGGTCCATGAGCGCGAAGGGCCCCATGCGGAAGCCGCCTGATTGCGTGAGGATCGCGTCGATGGTCGCGGGATCGGCGACCTGCTCCTCGTAGAGCCGCAGCGCCTCGGCATAATAGGGCCGTGCGACCCGGTTGACGATGAACCCGGGTGTCGAGCGGGCGCGAACGGTCACTTTCCCCCAGGCCTGCGCTGTAGCGAGCAGCCGCTCGATCGTCTCCGGCGCGCTTGCCAGGCCGCTCACCACTTCCACCAGCTTCATCACCGGCGCCGGGTTAAAGAAGTGGAGCCCGGCGAAGCGCCCCGGCCGTTCGAGCGCTGCGCCGATCGCGGTGATCGAGATCGACGAGGTGTTGGACGTGAGGAGTGCCGATGGCGCGACGATCGTTTCCAGTTCCGCGAACAGCGCTTGCTTGACTTCGAGGTCTTCGACAATGGCCTCGATGACCAGCTGTGCTGGGGCAAGTTGCACGAGGCTTGTGCAGGGTACGATCCGCGTCGCGATTGACTCTGCGTCTGTCGCCGTCATCCGGCCCTTTGCCGCCATCTGCCTGAGTTGCGCGGCGGTGCGGACGCAGGCTTCGTGCGCTGCGCCCTCGCGCGCGTCGATCAGGAAAACGGTGTGACCGGCGGCAGCCGCGGTCTGCGCGATCCCGGCGCCCATCGTGCCAGCGCCCACGACGCCGACAATACAGGTCGAAGCCGATGCATCCGACGAGATCGGACCCGGGCTCGTCGTCCCGTTCATGGCTGAAGGATGACCTTGCCCTGCACCCTGCTGTGACGCAGATCTTCGAGTGCGTCGACGAACTGTTCCAGGGGAAGCCGCCGCGAAATGTACGGGCTCAGTTTCCCTGCCTGCCAAAGCGAAAAAATGTCCTCCTGCGCGGCGCGCACGCTGTCGGGTTCGCGATCACGATAATCGGACCATTGAAGCCCGAATACCGCGATATTCTTGACTAGCAGATAATTGGCCTTGATCGTGGGGATATCTCCCGATGCGAAGCCGATGATCACCATCCGTCCGCACCAGGCGAGCGCGCGCATCGCTGCCGCATTGGCGTCGCCGCCGACCGGATCGATCACGATATCGCAACCTCGCCCGTCGGTGACGCTGTAGACGGCTTCACGAAGTCCGTCACGCAGATCGGCTCCGGCAAGATCGATGACGCGATCACAGCCGAGTGCCGTCGCAACTTTGGCATTCTCCTCGCCAAGAACGCCACCGATCACCACCGAAGCGCCGAGCGCCCTGGCGAGCTGGACAGCGGCCGATCCCACGCCGCCCGATGCTCCGAGGACCAGCACAGTGTCTCCCGGGTGGATCGATGCGCGGTTCACCAGGGCAAAATAGGATGTCTGATAAACCAGCCCGAGCGCTGCGGCGACGTCGAACGGCATGTCGGCGGGGAGGGTGAAGCAGCTGTCGGCGGGTACGACGAGCTTCTGCGCATAGGCGCCATATTCAACCTGGGCGGAAACCCGGTCTCCGATACTGAACCCCGTCACGTTCGCGCCGACTGCTGTGACGATGCCTGCGGCCGCCTTGCCCGGCGCGAAAGGCAAGGGCGGCTTGATTTGGTATTTGCCTTCCATGACCAGCAGGTCGGGATAATTGGCCTCGCTCGCCTTGACCTCGATGAGGAGATCATCGGAACCGGGCACGGGATCGGCAACCTCCGCGTAGCGCGCCTCAGCAATCGGTCCAAATGCGGTGACCCATACGGCTTTCATCCAAATGTCTCCTTGATCAGTCTCAACCGGCTGTCCCGGCAACGGGCCGCTTTCTCGGGCGAGCCGCAGGCCTGCGTCAGGCCAGCGCGAGCGGACGCAGGTAAGGATAGCCGGTACGGCGCGGCGCGACGCCGGATGGCGACCTGTGCGCTCCATTCCCCGCCGAGGCGCAGATGAGTTGCATTATTTGCCAAATTTCGAGCCGTCCGGCTTGCGGCGTTCGGCAAAGCTCGCCGACAATTCGTCATGTTCTTCCGAACGGAGATAGGGCCGCAGGAGCAGGTCGTGCGTGATCCGCGACAGGCCGCTCACACCGCCGTGTCGCGCGTTGAACGCGCCCTTGATCGACGCCAGCGCAAAGGATCCACGGTCCGCAACCTCAAGCGCAAAATCCATGGTTTTCTGCTCTAGCGCGTCGTCCGGCACGACCCGGTTGATCAGGCCGAGAGAGAGGGCTTCCGGCGCGCCGATCTTGATGTTGGCGTACCACATCTCCTTGGCTTTTTTCTTGCCGACGAGATCTTCGAGATACCAGGTGCCATATCCGGCATCGAAAGACCCCATCATCGGGCCGACCTGCCGGAACACCGCGCTTTCCTTCGCGATCGTCAAGTCA
Source organism: Sphingobium sp. (assembly GCA_039934655.1). GTDB lineage: Bacteria > Pseudomonadota > Alphaproteobacteria > Sphingomonadales > Sphingomonadaceae > Sphingobium. The sequence goes on along the minus strand of JBDTLS010000071.1, from coordinate 1,572 downwards.
CAGACCATCTGCAGCACGTTGCCGCCGCCTACCGCGAACCCGTTGACGCTGGCGATGACCGGTTTCTGCAGCCGGTCGATAGCCTCGTACATCTCCAGCGTCGGCAGCACGCCGGCATAGAGATTGGTGTCCTCCATGCCTTCCTTACGGCCGCCGATGCAGAAGAATTTGTCGCCCGCGCCCGTCAGGATGATCACGCGGGTGCGCGTCTCGCGCCGGACCTGCTCGATGCACGCCCGCAGCTCATGACACATGGTCTCGGTGAACATGTTGCCGTCGTTGGGTCGGTTCAAAGTGATGATGCCGACAGGGCCATCTTCCCTGTAGAGGATTTCGCTGAAGCTCATGTCAAATCTCCAATAAGTCTCTGATCAGGCAGGCTGGCCGGCCACGCCTGCGGCCGCATATTCGTGCGAATGCTCGCCAAGGCGCGGTGGCGCGGAGCGGGGGATCGCCATCTTGCCGTCGATCCGGATGCCGAGGCCGATCTGGGGAACGATGCGCGCGCCATCGCGCAGCGCGAAGAAGAGGCCGCGGTCCAGCAGCGCCCTGTCCGCCGCGACGTCTTCGACCGTGTTGATCGGTCCCGCCGGGACGCGGGCGCTGGCGAACAGCGACAGCCAGTGATCACGCGAGTTCCCCAGCAGGATCGCCTGTATCTTCGCGACGATCTCGCTCCTGCATTCGCGCCGCAGTGCGTTGGAGCGAAATTCCGGACGCTCGCCAAAGGCGGAGTCGCCCACGGCCCTCCAGAACCGGCGCCAGATGCCGTCATTGCCAAGACCAAGCGTGAGGGACAGGTCGCTTGTCGCAAATTGCTGGTAGATTGCGATCACGCTGTCGGTGCCGCCGGAGCGAACCGGCACTTCGCCCGCGCCGAGATAAGGCGAGACGCGGCAGCACAGGAATCGTGTCATGCTTTCTACCAGGCTGACATCGACCAGATGCCCCTCGCCGGTGCGCATTCGGTCGAACAGGGCGGCGATGGTGGCCATCGCGGCGTCCTGCCCCGCAAGCATGTCCGCAGCCGGCGCCCCGACCTTCTGGGGCCCCCCGTTAGCCTCGCCCGTGATGTCCATTATGCCGGAATAGCCCTCGGCGATCAGGTCGTAGCAGGTCAGGTCGGACCGTTCACCGCTCAGACCAAATCCGGTGATGGACGTGAAGATGATGTCGGGGCGGAGCTTGGCGAAAGACTCGTAATCGAGCCCAAGTTTGGTCTGTGCCCGCGGCGGCTGGTTGGTGATGACGACGTCGACCTGGCCCGCTAGGCCGCGCAGGATGGTGCGATCCTTCTCCTCCTCCAAATCCAGCACGATACTTTTCTTGTTGCGGTTAACTGCGGTGAACCAAAGCGACTCCCCTTCCAGGAACGGTGGCCCCCAGCTGCGGGCATCGTCACCGCCGGGGCGCTCGACCTTGATGATCTCGGCACCGAAGTCCGAAAGCAACATCGACGCATAGGGGCCCGCCACCGAAGTCGTGAGGTCGAGCACCTTGATTCCGGAAAGAAATGTGAACCCCGCTCCCGCCTCAACGACAGGCAAACCCTCCATCGGTCGCCGTTCCATT
>JBDTLS010000070.1:0-11630 GCA_039934655.1 Sphingobium sp. | reverse complement strand
CCTGACTTGAAACATCGCCGACATAAATGTCGGCAATAGCAGTGTAACTGTTATCTAGGCACCGGTCGGAGCCGGGGTCGATCAGGATATGGTTGGTGCTACGCGCAGCCCAGGCGTCACGGACGCGCTGACTCTTGCGGTGAAACATTTTGATGTGTGGCGCGATTACGAGGTTGAAATCGTGCTGATGTGACATCATCGTTAGCATAGGTTCAATGCACCGGGACCATGATGATTGCCGACGCACCTTATGGGGATTATAAAGAATTACCGGGCGATCATTGGTAAACAACGGGGGATATACCTGATGCAATACTCCGACAGTTTCAAGCTTGGGATAGCCGGTGATACGATAGCCACCTTCGTGCAGGCAGCCTGCTTTCAGATACCTGGCCATATCTTCTTCGCCCGGCAGTAAAATCAGGTCAAAGTCGCGTGCGAGGCGTTCCGCCGCAACTTTTCGTCCTGCGGGGCCGTGTGCGATATAGGCTAGGGCGGTTTGCTTGTTCCACCCGCCAGCCTTAAGAATGGACCCAACCCTTTCCGGAAAGACGAGCATGTCATATTGTTGCAGCGTAACGCGATTGGCGCTTAGCACCTGTTGTTTGGCTAGACCAAAAATGCGAGGTATCCGAATAAGTTGGGCGCGCCAGTCGAGGGATAACGGCCTGGCGTCCAGTGGCGTTTCGCCGTGCGCTGCGGCTATCCGGTTCAGGTGGCGGGGCGTTTCGGGGTCATTGTAAAAAACGTCAATACTGACCCCTTCCATCCGACGCAATTTAAGGGCAACAGCAGCGAGATGATAGGCTTGGTATGCTTCAGCAATGAAAATAAACGCTATACGCATGTTCCGGATCATGTTGTCTAAAAATTATATAGGTTTCCGCAGAGTGGCACCTGAAAATGACAGGCTGGTTCAGCGTATCAGGGCTAAATGCAGCAACGCAGATGTCTTGTCAAAAATAGGTGAGAATTGATGTGATTTCGGCGCAACAAAGAGTGCTGGATCGTTTCGGCGCAGAAAATTTAATGCTGCGGGCTGCGCAATACTGGAACGTCTCACCGCGATCGTGCCTTAGGCGTAGGCCAGTTCCGGTGATAGGTGGGCAGCCGTGTGGGCAGACCGATGCGACGCTTTGTGATTGAGGAAATGGCCGAACGCGACGGTCGCAACACCCAGCACAGTATAGATCGCTTCTCCCTCACCATGCGGCAAGCTGAGCGCCCCGGCCATCATACCCAGACCCAGCGAACCGACCGCAGTGGGCAGCAACTGGCCGTGGCGTATGGCGCCGGTGTAAAGCGCGAAGCCGCCGATCACTATTGCAAGCGCCAATCCGCCTTCATGCACCAGCGGGGATGTAAACACATGGCCAACCGAGGATAAGGCGCCCAAAAACAGCGCCGTCGCGGCACAATGGACAGCGCACAGCCCCGACAGGCCAATGGCCAGCCGGTCCAACAGTCCGCGCTCCGAAATATCCTGCAACATGTTGCCTTCCATCGTTTCACTATAGCGTAGCCCGTTGAACGATACAACATTACATTGAAAATATTCCTGCATGATGACGGGCGCCTCCTCCTGGGACAGCCACGGATGACGCCACTAGCTTGAAATGTGACCAATATCAGCGCATGAGCGCGCGCTATGATGAAGAAATCATTCAATACGTCGCAGTCGGGATATATGGCGTTGACAGTGCGCCCGCGCGCCATTGCGCACTGGCTGTTTGCGATCGTGGCGCTCATTTTCGTTATGGTTGTGGTGGGTGGCATCACACGCCTGACCGAGTCGGGGCTATCGATTACCGAATGGAAGCCGGTAACCGGCGCATTGCCTCCGCTTTCGGATGCCCAGTGGGCGGATGTCTTCGACAAATACAAGCACAGTTCGCAATATATATTGATGAACGAGGGCATGTCGCTCGCCGCGTTCAAGCATATCTTCTTCTGGGAATATTTTCATCGGCTTTTGGGGCGCTTGCTGGGGCTGATGTTCGCGTTGCCGCTGGTCTATTTCGTGGTGCGCCGTGCCATTCCGCGCGGATTTATGGGGCGGCTGGTGCTGCTGTTCCTGCTCGGCGGTGCGCAGGGGGGGATCGGCTGGCTTATGGTGGAAAGCGGCCTTACCAACCGCGTGAATGTGCAACCCGCCATGCTCGCGGCGCACTTGAGCATGGCATTGCTGCTGATGAGCATGGTATTGTGGACGGCGCTCGATTTTATGGCGCTGGCCGGAAATACGCGGGCCGCCAAGGCGCAGCTAACCTGGGTAGGGGCGGTGCCGTTCGCGTTGCTGTTCGTGCAGATATTTTTCGGCGCGATTACCGCGGGGCTGCGCGCCGGTTATGTTGCGAATACATGGCCGCTGATGAATGATCGTTTCTTTCCTGATGGCGTGAGCTGGTGGGGATCGGTCTGGTTGACGCTGACCAGTGATCCCTATCTGATCCATTTTCTGCACCGCTGGTGGGCGTGGGCGGTGCTGGCCGGGATGATTGTGCTGGCACGGCGGGCCAAAAGTGCGGGCGCTCGCAAGGCTTCGATCGTTCTGCACGCGGCGGTCGGAACCCAGATATTGCTGGGCATTGTGACGGTGGTGAGCGAGATATTCCTGCCACTTGCGGTGCTGCATCAGGCGGTCGGCGCATTGGTCGTCATGGCGACGACATGGGCAATGCACAGCGTCGGCAGGGCGGCCCGGTGAGCGATATTTTCTGCGTTTATGCGCTTTATCCGGGCGCAGACGCAGCAAAAGCGAGCGCGCGCATCGCGGTGGAGGAGTGCCTTGCCGCCTGCGCCAATATCCTCGCGCCTTGCACCTCCATTTATGAATGGGAAGGTGATCTGCGCGAAGAGAGCGAAGTGCCGGTGTTGTTCAAAACCAGCGCGCGCCGCCGGGATGCATTGATCGCACGACTTGCGCAATTGCATCCCTATGACACTCCGGCCATTGTCGCATGGAGCGTGGATGAGGCCCATGTGCCGTTCGCAAATTGGGTGAACGAGCAGACCTCATAGCGAGAGGTATTATTTTACCTGTCCGTTGAGGCGCGGTTTTGCTTGACTTGATCGACACGACCCGTCATTAGCGCCCCACTTCCGGTCGGCATAGCGCCGCCGGGTGCCATCTTTCAACTAGGAGTTTTCGGCCCATGAAGGCGCTGATGAAAACGACCAAGTCGGCCAACCCGGCAACCGTCGAAAAGAAATGGATACTGGTCGATGCAGAAGGGCTGGTCGTTGGCCGTGCTGCTTCCATCATCGCCAACATCCTGCGCGGCAAGCACAAGCCGAGCTTTACCCCCCATGTCGATTGCGGTGACAATGTCATCATCATCAACGCGGGCAAGGTGAAGTTCACCGGCAAGAAGCTGACCGACAAGATTTACTACAAGCACACGGGCTATGCCGGTGGTATCAAGGAAATTACGCCCGCCAAGGTTCTTGAAGGTCGCTTCCCGGAGCGCGTTCTGGAAAAGGCGATCGAGCGTATGATCCCGCGCGGTCCGCTGGGCCGTCAGCAAATGCGTAACCTGCGTATTTTCGCCGGAACCGAGCATCCTCATGAAGCCCAGAACCCGGAAGTGCTCGATATCGCTTCCCGCAATCGCAAGAACAAGGTGGGTGCATAATGTCTGATACTGATACTGATATTGATTCCGATACCCGTCAGTCTCTCTCCGATCTCGGCAACATCGCCGCTGGTGCGCCGGTCGCCGAAGCGGGCGTTGCTGCGCCTGTCGCTCCCGTTGTCAATGCAGCGCCGCTGCGCCAGCAGGAAATCGATAACCTGGGCCGCGCTTATGCAACCGGCCGCCGCAAGGATGCCGTTGCGCGCGTGTGGATCAAGCCCGGTTCGGGCAAGGTCACCGTCAATGGTCGCGATCAGGAAATCTACTTCGTGCGTCCGACGCTGCGTCTGGTGTTGAACCAGCCGTTCACCGTCACCGACCGCGAAGGTCAGTATGATGTGATCGCCACCGTCAAGGGCGGTGGCCTGTCAGGGCAGGCCGGTGCTGTCAAGCATGGCATCAGTCAGGCGCTGACCAAGTACGAGCCTGCGCTGCGTACCGCAGTGAAGCGCGAAGGCTTCCTTACCCGCGACAGCCGCGTTGTGGAACGCAAGAAATACGGCAAGGCCAAGGCGCGCAAGAGCTTCCAGTTCTCGAAGCGTTAAGCTCGAATGGTCGCTTAAGCGATTGGAGAATAAGAAAAAGGGGGCGGAAACGCTCCCTTTTTTGTTACGCTATTACAGTTTGGGAAGATGCGCCATCGCCGACCTTAAGCTGCGAGATTTTCGGCAAGTTATTTGCTATCTGATTTGCCAAACAGGAAGACGAGGATGGAAAGGCAACGTGCACTTTCCCACAGAATCGAAAATATACGCCCATGCCTTATATCCAGATCACATCGGCCATTAGCATTGATGAAGCTGAACTGGTTGAGAGCGCTACCCGTGCCTCTGGCGCGGGCGGACAGCACGTTAACACTACCGACAGCGCGGTCATCCTGAGGTTTGACGTAGCGGCATCGCCTTCGCTGCCCGATGCCGTAAAACAGCGGCTGGTGCAGTTGGCTGGATCCCGTATGACAAGCGATGGCGTTTTAATTCTGCGCAGTGAAGGATCGCGCTCCCAGTTTGAGAACAAACGTGAAGTTCGCGAGCGCCTTGTCGACTTGATCCGGGAGGCAACCATTGTTCCGAAAAAGCGACGACCGACGCGGCCTACAAAGGCTTCTCAGCAACGCCGCGTTGAATCCAAGGTGCGCCGATCATCCGTGAAGGCGGGACGGGGGAAGTGGAGCGAATAAGGTGTTATCATAGGCCCGCTGCTTCGAGCATATCCGGCGTAAACCCGACCGCGATAAAGCTGGCGGGGAGGGGCGCTTTGGCTTCGACAGGCGGCTTGCCGCCTCGCTCCAGCGAGAGAAACCGGCCATGCAGCAGCATAGAAGGGCCGCCCGGCGCGGATGCAGTGCCGTAAACCGGATCACCGACAATCCCGAAACCAAAAGCAAACGCTGTATGCGCGCGGATTTGATGGGTGCGCCCGGTACGCGGGAAAAAGGCGACGAGTGCGGTATCGCCATGCACGGCAATCAGCCGCCAGTCGGTCAACGCCTGCTTGCCGCGCGGATCGACCACCATTCGCCAGCCCCGTTCGGCGCTGCTGATTTTGTGCAGCGGTGCATCAATCTGGCCTTCGCTGTCCTTTGGGATGCCCGCCACCACGGCGAGATAGGTTTTGGCGACTTTGCCAGCTTCGAATGCCTGGGAATATCGTTTATGCGCTTTGGGATTGCGCGCGAGCAGCAGGCATCCGCTGGTATCGCGGTCCAGGCGGTGGACCGGCACCGGCCAGCGATGAAAGCCAAATGTCAGTGAAGCCAGATGATTTTCGAGGCTGAGTCCGCCGTCGCGGGGTGGATCGACCGGTAGACCGGCAGGTTTATCGATGATTATCGCTTCGCCATCAATAAACAGAGTGCGATCGGCAAGGGGAGACATGAAAGAAACGGGCACGCGGGATTCCCCTGAAAATGGACATTTTTCGATGAATGTTGACGGAAGTTGGCGATGCTATAGGCATTTCGCATGACGGGGGAAAGCAAAGTTAAGCGCGGGGACTCTGGCGGGGATGCGAGTGCACGGCTGGAATGGGTCGACGCCGCCAAGGGGTTGGGCATTATTCTGGTCGTTATCGCCCATGTATGGACGCGCGGCTTTGTGCGCGACTTCATTTACTCCTTTCACATGCCGCTGTTTTTCCTGCTGTCGGGCTATATGAGCAAACCGCGTCCGATGGGCGATTTTCTTTTCAAACAATTGCGGGCGATGGCGGTGCCGTATGTCGCATTTCTGCTCTCGCTCGCGCTGTTCGATGTCGGGTTTGAAACTCTGCGCGGGCATCACCCCATTTTTCGCGATGCGGGCGATGCTGTTTGGCGGTTGTCGATGGGCGGATCAGAACTGCGCGGGCCGTTTACGATTTTCTGGTTCGTGCCCTGCCTGTTTTTCGCGCGATTGGGGCGGAATGCGATTGCGCAGGGCTTGCCCGATGCGCGCGATTGGCGATGGGCGGTTGTGACTGCGGCGCTGGTGGCGTTTGGTGTCTGGATTGGGCAGCGCACGGATTTTTCGCCGCTGGGGCTGCTCAGTGTGCCGGTGGTGATCGCTCTGTTGTGGCTGGGGGCGCTGTGGCGCAGCTTGCCGCGTGATGGCGTGTTGCTGATGATTGCGGGGGTAGTGGGTTTGATTGCGGTATGTGCGCTGCCGTACTGGCACGTGCCACCGCTCAACATCAAGATTGGCGATTATGGCTGGCCGTCGGTGTCGCTGATCGCTGCCGTGGCGTTGTCGTTATGCGTGTGCGCGGCCGCGCGCGCCGTGCCACTGAAATGCCTGTGTCGACTGGGGCAGATGTCATTGGTCATCATGTACCTGCATGTCGCGGTCATCCACTATCTGACCCCCTATTTAGTTAAGTATATGATTTTATTTGCGGCTTTGCTCATCCCGATCGTGACGCAGATATTGCTCAAAAAATTTGCTTTCACGCGCCGCTATTACCTGGGCGAGGTGCCGCAACCAGAGCGTTAAAACCCCGCAAAGCGGCATATTTCCGAGTCGCGCTCAAATATTTTGCGTCTCATTAAGCCTTTGAAAACAGATTCAGATATGAACGACTCGTGGAGTCAGGCCGCTTAATCAAAAATTAACCTTTTGCATTCACAAAAGATTTAGTTAATATCGTTCTGTGGCTGTCGTTAATACAGCCGAACGTAACGAATTATTTTGTCAAGCCTATAATGAGGCAAGGGATAAGGGGCTGCATATGCGCGTGCTGCTAATTGAAGACGAGCCGACCACGGCGAAGGCAATCGAACTGATGCTGACGACCGAAGGCTTCAACGTCTATACGACGGATTTGGGGGAAGAAGGCCTCGATCTCGGCAAGCTGTATGATTATGACATCATCTGTCTTGATCTCAACTTGCCCGATATGCACGGCTATGACGTGCTCAAAAAATTGCGCAATGCCAAGGTGCAGACGCCCGTTCTGATCCTGTCCGGCATATCGGAAATGGACAGCAAGGTGCGCTCGTTTGGCTTCGGCGCGGACGATTATGTAACCAAGCCGTTCCATCGCGAAGAACTGGTCGCCCGCATTCATGCCGTGGTGCGCCGGTCCAAGGGCCACTCGCAATCGGTCATTCGCACCGGCAAGCTGGCCGTGAACCTCGATGCCAAGACGGTCGAGGTCGACAGCAACCGGGTCCATCTGACCGGCAAGGAATATGCGATGCTTGAGTTGCTTTCGCTGCGCAAGGGCACCACGCTGACCAAGGAAATGTTCCTGAACCACCTATATGGCGGTATGGACGAACCGGAACTCAAGATTATCGACGTGTTCATTTGCAAACTGCGCAAGAAACTGGCGCTGGCTTGCAGCGGTGACAATTATATCGAAACCGTCTGGGGTCGCGGCTATGTGCTGCGTGACCCGGAAGCGGAAGTCGAGCTGGAAGCGCGCGTTGCCTGACGGCTCTGCGCTAACGTAATCCACGAATATATTCCCGGAGTTCCGGGGGCAATAGGGTCGGCATCCGGGGGGATCGCCGACCCTTATTGATCACGGTGTTCTTGTCGTCACGGTGGCAACTGGCTGCGGCGATGCTGCAGGTGGCGTGGAAGGTGGTCCGGGCTGGTCTTGCGGCGGTTTGAGGTCGAGCTTCAGACCCTCCGGCGAAATCTGCGCATTCATCGTGCCGAGGTCACTGTCCAGCGAAACATTGGCGATGGAATTCACCAGATCGATATCGAGCGTAGGCGGCGCGGCGTCCGGCTGACGTTCGTTGATCGCCCTACTCATGAAATCGCGCCATATACGCGCAGGTATGCCCCCTCCATAGGCACCGGGGAGCGGACTGTTATCGTCATTTCCGACCCACACTGCTGTCACTAGCCCACCCGCATAACCGACGAACAGCGCATCGCGGCTGTCCTGCGTGGTGCCGGTTTTGCCGAAAGTTCGGGTGTGCAGCGCCGCCGCACTTCCGGTGCCCCGGTTGGCGGCAGAGGAGAGAATATCGCGCATCATTTCCAGTTCGCTGGCCGCAAAATCATGCTGCCGGTCGAACAGCCCCCCGACCCAACTCTGTTCCTCCTGCGGTAAGCCGTGGGCGCGGACAGGAAATTTTCCGGCAGCGATCGCTGCATACGCCTGCGTCAGTTCCAGTAGTGACATTTCCGATGTGCCGAGCGCGAGGCTAAGGTCTTCGTGCAACGGCGCGGTCACGCCCAACATGCGTGCGGCGCCGATAATATTGCGCACGCCTACCTTCTGCGCGAGGCGGACAGCCGCCACGTTGCTGGAAATCGCGAAAGCCTGGCGCAAGGTGATGCGCCCCCGATATCGTTTGCCATGATTTTCGGGCTGATAGGTGCCCGTGGTGATCGGAGTATCGTCAATCATGTCATCCGGCGTCATGCCCGCATGAAAAGCGGCAAGATAAACGAACAGTTTGAACGTAGAGCCGGGCTGACGCCGCGCCTGCACCGCACGGTTGAACGCGCTCTGGCGATAGCTTTTGCCGCCCACCATCGCTACAACAGCGCCATCGGGTTTCATCGATACGATCGCGATCTGTCCCTGCCCAAGCGGCGCGCGCTGGATTGCCGCCAGTGCCAACCGTTGCAGCCGCGCGTCGAGCGTCGTCTTGATCTGCTGTTCTGCATAGACCGCGCCAGCCCGATCACGCGCTTCGGCCTGCACCCAGTCCGCAAAGTAGGTGCCGTTGGTTTTGTCGGCGATGGCGCGCACGTTAAGACGGGCAGGGGGCAAGGACCTTTCTTGCGCGGCGCTTATGAATCCCGCCTCCACCATCGCCCCTGTCACCAGCCTGGCGCGCGCCCGCGCTCCGGCCAGATTGCTCGTCGGTGCAAGCCGGGAGGGGGCCTTGAGCAGGCCCGCCAGCATCGCTGCCTGCGGGATCGTCAGCTTTTCAGGCGCGCGGCTGAAATAATGCTCAGATGCCGCGCGCAGGCCATACACATTGTCGCCGAAATAGACGTTCGACAAATAGCGTTCGAGGATCTGATCCTTGGTCAGCCATGCCTCAAGCCAGAAAGCAATCAACGCTTCACGCAGTTTCCGCGCTGCTGTGCGATCGGCGTTGAGGAATACGCCCTTCGCCAGTTGCTGCGTGATCGTGCTGCCACCTTCACGTGCATGACCGGCACGGATGTTATGCCACATGGCGCGCGTAATTCCGCGTGGGTCGATGCCCAAATGGCTGTAGAACCGCCGATCCTCAATGGCGATGAAGGCTTCGGGAACATGGGGTGGCAAATCCTGTATGCGTACCGGATTTTCGATGGTCGCGCCGCTGTGGGCGATGGTAGAACCGTCGCTAGCGAGCAGGGTGATGCTCGGTGGGGCGATGGGCTTGAGCGAACGCGAAAGCGGGGCGGTGATCGCCAGCCACGCAATCACGGCGAGCAAAAGCGCCAGCACTATCGCGATGATGCGGCTGACCCAACGCCACTTTCGCTTTGCTCCGTCAACCGACGGCGGTGCGTGAAGGGGCATCGATGGGTGTGTGGTGGGCGCGACGTCTGCCGGACCGGCTTGATGAGGAAGCTGCGATGAATCGGCCATGAGTATCATGACTGGTCTATCATTGCGCAGCGGCAATCAAGCATGATTTGAGAAGCTGTGTCCAGCAGAGCGCCGTTGTATAGGGTTAACGCCCGCCGCTATAATGCTCAACGTCAGCCATGATTTCAGCCAAAGCGCCAATGTCGCTGCTGGGCTGCTCGCTTCGACGCGGGAGAGTTCCGCTCTCCAGCAGTTCGACAATCGCCGTGCGCCCGCGTGCCACCCGGCTTTTAATCGTACCGATCGCGACATTGCATATTTCAGCGGCCTCCTCATAGGAAAAGCCGCCAGCCCCCACGAGTATCAGGGCTTCGCGTTGGGCAGGCGGAAGTTGCATCAGCGCGCGCTGCATGTCGGCAAGCTCCATCTGCTTGTCCTGCCCCGCAGGGGCCGCCAGCAAGCGGTCCGCGACGAGATCGTCCCATTCGCCGTGAAAACGGGAACGCCGCACTTGCGAGAGGAAATGGTTGCGCAGGATGATGAAGGTCCAGGCACGCATGTTGCTGCCCGCCTGGAAACGGACGCGCGCCGCCCATGCCTTCAGCAAAGTTTCCTGCACCAGATCGTCAGCGAGATCGCGGTTACCCGAAAGCGAGCGGCCGAATGCACGCAAATGCGGAATAACCCCCGCAAGTTCGCGTTTGAAATCCGCATCCGACAGCGAGACATGCTCTTCCTGTGTGACGTTCTCTTCGCTCATCAATGTCCTTTGGCGCTGTTCTGCTTTATACGCCCCCGCTTACGTGTCGAAGATGGGGACATGCCTACGCCGTTACAATAGCTTAGTCAGACCGGCACGGTTTCCGTATCAAAAAACAACGCTTGCGCGATGGCGGCGTTTACCGTGGCTCTTTGAAACGGTTTGGTGATGAGAAAGGTCGGTTCCGGCCGCTCACCCGTAAGCAGACGTTCGGGGAAAGCGGTTATGAAAATGACCGGCACCGAAAATTTCTGCAATATGTCTTTGACAGCGTCAATGCCGCTGGAATCATCCGCCAATTGAATATCGGCAAGCACCAAGCCCGGTCGATGATCCGATGCCATTTGCACAGCCTCATCGCGTGTCACCGCAATGCCGATGACATCATGACCCATGTCGCGGACGATCATTTCGATATCCATCGCGATGATAGGTTCATCCTCGATAATGAGTACCTCTGCGCGTGTTTGGCTTTCGATAGCCTGCAACGCTTGGTGCGCAAAGGCCTCGACCTCGGCGGAGGTTTTGTCTATGATGTACGCAGCATCGGTAACCGAAAAACCTTCCATCGAGGTTAGTAATAATGCTTGTCGCGGCAGGGGGGTCAGGCGTGCAAGGCGCGCACGGGCGATGGCGAGCCTGGCATCTTCGCTTTCGGGGTCATGTCCATTACTCAAATGCGTGCTCGACCATATCGCATCGAACGAGCGATACAGCCCGAGCCGGACGTCAACACTGGTGGGAAATTCTTCGGGCGCTGCGACAATCATTTCCAGCGTCGCGCGAACATAGGTGTCACCCTCGGACTGGCTGCCCGTCAGGGCGCGGGCGTAACGACGCAAGAATGGCAGGTGCGGGAGCAATTTTTTACCCAGTGACATATAAAAGTTTCTCCCCTTTGGAACCTCGAACGGCCCGTAGATATTTGAAAAACGTCACTCTGCCTTCCTCCCTTTTAAGATGCGCTCGCTACAGGAAGTTGGCAAGTTCGAATTACAGTATGAAATATACAAAAATAACCCACGAAGGTATGGAACCATCAAACCGCCAAATGGTTTCATGTCCTGCAAACTTTTATCTATAACATCGATAGATGGTCGTTGCGTCCAGTCAGTGTCGCAAAACGAGCCGGTTTTGCTAGATTCAATGGTTGACGTGGTGTCGTGAGGGCGCGAGAGTTACGGAAAATGATGGCAAAGGGTAATGCGTTGAATCCTGGAAACAAAGCTTCGGGCGATCAAAAAGCAGTCAAAAAAAACGCGATG
>JBDTLS010000069.1:0-11685 GCA_039934655.1 Sphingobium sp. | reverse complement strand
GCTTACCATCAGCGCCTGCCTGCGGATGACCGGTCGGACCGAAGCCAGCAACTTTGCAAGCTATCACCAGATCCTCAATCGCGTGCGCTGGGGCCCCCGCTGCGCTGCCAAACGTCTGCTTGGTAGCGTGATCGAACGCTTCGCGCCTGCTGGGCCCGTCGTCATAGGCATGGACGATACCATCGAGAGGCGGTGGGGGCGCCGGATCACCGCGCGCGGCATCTACCGGGATCCGGTGCGTTCCAGTCATGGCCATTTCGTCAAAGCCAGCGGGCTGCGCTGGCTGCGCTGGTTGAGCTTCATGATCCTCACGCCAGTGCCATGGGCAAAACGCATCAAGGCTCTACCGGTTCTGACTTTGTTAGCCCCTTCAGAGCGTTCCAATCATCAACGTGGCCGACGTCACAAACTGCTGACCGATTGGGCGAGGCAAGGTGCCGTGCAACTCTGCCGCTGGCTACCCGGTCGTCAAGTCATCTTCGTTGGCGACAGCAGCTTTGCCGTGCACGAACTGGCCCATGCCCTTACCCCGCGTGCCACGCTCATCAGCCAGTTGCGATGGGATGCAAGTCTGTACGCATCACCCGAAAAGCGCACATCCCGCACAATGGGACGGCCCGCACAAAAGGGCCCGCCTTTGCCCAAGCTCAAGACCTTGCTCGAAAAGCCAGACACCGTTCCGCCCGGCGATTGCGGATGGTGATCGTCTGACCCGGCTGTCAGTCGACCTCCAGGAGAGGTTGACCCGCATTAGACGCGCTGAAGCGACTTTGGCTTCGGCCAATTGGAAAGCACCGGCACCTGACGAGCTCGCGACCGCGACCAGTTCTGGATTTTCACGCACCCTGACCTGGAACACCGCATGGACAGCCGAAACGCTGAAATGAAAGCCGCCCAGCACGGAACGTGCGTCAGCGTCGGCGCCACTGCAGTCCAATGGCGCGCTTCCTCAGTGCATCCTGCCGCTCGGTTGCGGTGACACGCGCCGTATCGGCGGGCATTACCCTGTCGAGTTCCTCAAGACGGACCACCTTGGTCGCAATGGCCGGCGCTGCTGTCGCTAACCAGCGGAATCGTATCTGCACGCGCTTCTGGCCGGCCGTGTCCAACCAGTTCGCAGCTCCGGGATCATTAGCACAAACGACGATCCGGATTACTCCATCCGGGTCCGGGATGGCGGTGTGACCATTCAAGCTGGATTGCATATACATCGCATCGAGCGCGCTATAGGCGTAGTCCATGAGCTGGACGCTCCAATAGGGGCATCCTTCAGGTATCGTGCATTCGGCCACCCAGGCCTCGTCTTCGGCGACTTGGATCACGCCGTGGGTATAGGCTTGACCGACTATGCCGGCACTGCCGAACGACTCCGATACATCAACGAACCGGTTGACCTCGACGCCTTCGATCTGCTGGTTCATCATCCTGAACATGGCCAGCATGTCGTCGCGTACCATGCTCGCCGCGAACAGCAGATTGGACGCGTATTCGTCTGGAGTAGGGTCTTTCTTCCGGATCGGTCTGTCGATGCGCTGGATTGACAGCTGGCCATCGACCTCGTTCAGCCAGTCGTACGAGACCTGACGCACCCAGGCGAACGAATCATCGCGGCTGGCATCGAGTTGCATCCAGGTGCCCGTGTAACCCTCCGGGCGCTCGGCGCTGAGAATGACCTCGAAGCGACCGTCGGCGGACATCTCGCAGTCGTCGATATTCAGGTCGCCGAGCATCGTGTGACGATCCAGATTGCCCACGCCGAGGATGCCCGTGCCCACTTGCAGGTACATCATCTTCGTTGTCCCGCGGCGGCCGGAGACGCGATAGGTCCCGCTTCCACGGATATAGGCAACTGCGTAGGTGGCGTCTGCGTTCGCATTGAAGCGGCGCGATGCGCCGTTGAGGAGCGACGTCCATGTGGGGTGATCGCGATCCAGGTTGGCCAGCGACTGCAGTTCGCCGACCAGATCCCACACCATGGCTTGCGTGACCTGTGTCTGCTCATCCAGCGTGCGCCCCGGATCAGCGGCACGATAGACGTCGGATCCCGCCTCTGCCAGTGCATCGACAAAGGCGCGCCAAACGGCCTGCCCACCATTCTGTTCCTGACTCATGTCATCGCTCCGCGGTTTCTTGCAAACAGATACACGATGCTGTGGCGCTTCGGCCGCGGGCAGAATGGGGCTCCGGCACCACATCTCCTTCGATGCCGTCAGGCACCCTCACCCGTGAGCTGGGCCGGGCGTTCAGCGCCTCTCGATGAACCGGCGGATATACTCGCCGAAATAATGGTCGATCACCCGGTCGGTCAGACCGAACTCCTCGAGCGAATATGTGTGCGCGCCGTGCCTTCCCTGCTCGTTGTCGCGCTCCCAGGACAGCATGAGATCTTCCGACTCGGGCGCCAACACATGCCCGGCTCGCTCATAAAGCTCACGGAAGGCCGATATCGGGTTCGTGCGAATTTGCTCGTACTGCACGTCCATAATCCTGTCGCCCAGATTGTGCTTGTCGCGGATCGCCATGTAGCGGTGAGTGTAGCCTGCGAAGCGATCGACGAGGGTGTGGGCCAGGTCTCGCGCCTCGATGTCGGCGAAGTATGGACGTGAAAATTCCGTCCCGAGCTTCATCAGCGACGGTATTGAAACATGGGGGTCTCGATGGACATGCACGAACGTGGCCTTCGGGTGCGCTTCCAGGAAGTCGTCGACGAAACCCAGCAACGACTCGTTCTTGAACAGCCAGCGCCGCCCCATTCGTCCACCCTGCTGCCATTGCAGATACCGGTACAGGCCGGACGCATATTCGTAGTTGTCGCGATCGGAGGGATAGGTGCGATCGTTCAGATAATGGTAATAGGACGGAGAAGGCGGCCGCCAGCTGTTATAGAAGTTGTCGTTGAAGGTCATACCGACCAGCCAGAGATCGGACTGCACCTCCTCCGAACCATAATGGTGACCGGCGCGCAGTTCCGGGTTGTCATCATTGGCCTGGATGAGCGGATCGCCGGTCCTGGCAGCGGCAATGCGGGGATCGGGGCCATTGCCATCCCAATCGGGGAACGGCGCGGGATTCACCAGCTGCCACATGTAGGTCTTGAGAAGGTTCGGGTCGGCGCCCAGCATCCGGTGCGCCTTCGTCGTACCGGAACGGGGCATCCCCAGGATCACGATCGGATCGCTTACGTCCTCCTCGAGGATTTCGGGGTGTGCCTTGAGATCTGCCTCGAAGCGTGCGCGGTTGACGAGTTGCCGAACGATCGTACTGCGCAGCAGGGCAAGCCCGTTGCTATCGACCAGGACATCTTCGATGTAGCATCTGGTCATCCGGCGCAAAGCCACGATGAACCTCTCATCACCGAAATAGGACAGGCCGGAAATCTGCCGCGCTTCGGCGAGCAGATTGTCTGCATCCAAGGCGCCTGCCTTTTCGTCACGAGAAAGAAGCATTTGGATCCTCTCTGTTCGATGTATATTCTATTCGCGGCTCGCTCGCCGGGCGGTTACTCATCTCTCGATACTTTTGTTCTGGGCGTCGTTTATCCGTCCTGATGTGATCTCTTCCCCTGAAGGGAGGGGAGCGATCGTCCTTACCGAAACTTGGTATTGAGTCATGGCTCACGGGATTTAGTATTACTGCTGACCTGAGGCGTTACAAGCTAGAGCCCCAGAATGACGGATATGTGAAAAACGCGAGCCGGCGTGTGGTCAGCCAGTCAGACCAGCAGCAGCCCTGCCTCGAGCCGTTCGCTCAGGCCGACCACGGATGGACTTCTTCTCCGTGGATCGCGGCGATCACGGGCTTGCCCTGGCCTTCGATGAGATCGAGCAACTCGGGAAAGCTCGACAGGCGCGCTGGACCTGCGATCTCGGTGATGTCGGCGCCCGCGAAGAAAGTTCGCCCGCGGCACGTCACCACCGAGACGCTCGGGTCGGCGACGGTTTGCGCGAGCAGTGCTATAAGCTTGGCGCGCACGACGGATCCGAGCGCGTTGACCGAAGGCGAATCGATTGTGACGATCGCCGTCGTGCTTCGCCGTTCCAGAGTGCCGATATCAATCATGCCGGCCTCCACAGCCAGTCGGCTCCGTGCCGAAGATCAATTATTATCACAACGTTTTAATCGGGTTAGCACCGGCTCCACCGTGGCCAGAGGGAGTATGAAATCGATCCGGCTGAAATACGGCGAGATCACTGCGACAAGTCTGTGCCGGTTTGCAAAATCCTTTCCATTCACAGAACGGACGTTAAGGTCGTTGCGCAAAGGCTGTTCGCGGAGCGCGGCGTCGAGGCGGTGACCGTGTGAGAAATCGTTGCCGCGGCCAAAGCGAAGAATGGCGGTTCACTGAATTATTATTTCGATTCAAAGATAAGGTCTGATCGAGGAATTGCTCACGGATGTTCTGTGGTCCTGGGGCGAAGACTGGCTGGCACGCTCGCGCCAGCTCGAGCGCAACGGCGGCCCGCGTTCCGTGCGCGACATCATGGGCGTGCTCGTGGCTGGACCGGAGCAGCTAAAGGGTGGCGCCCTCCCGACATTGGCCCGCTTCCTCGCGAGCGTGCTCCACACGCGACGCAAGGTGGTGAGCGAGCTGATGAATCACCGCGAATTTTCGGTGTTCTCATGTCTGTTGCGCTATATCGAGGAACTCTGCCCCCACATTCCGGCCCCCGTGATGCGCCAGCGACTGATCTTCGTGGCGTGGTACCTCATCTCCGTCGAAAGCGCGTTCGAGGCCTTCCTCGCCAGCCGCCGCCCCTCGGCCGTGTGGACCGATTATGGTCCCCGGACTAACATCATCGATCCCGCGGCGGCGTTGATCGAGACACCGGCGAGTGCTGCGCCGGAGCCATCAAGGAGGAAGCGAACGCGCAAGAGGCCGGTCGAACCACTGGAGCTTCTGCTTCCCCGCGCCTGCATAATCCAAGGCTAACACAGCGTCGCTCGCGAGCCTGCCCGGATCGTTATGTACCAGCAATCTGTTTTAATTGACCATGAGCGCTGCTCGGTTGATGTGGCCAGCCGCGCCGTTGATATTGCCTGCTTTCGCCGAAACAAGGAACGCGAGGCCATGGCCGCGTTGGTTGCCGAGTCGCGTGCGATCGCCATATAGTGCCGGATCGGGGCGTCGGGGTTGGCGTCGGCGGTGATGCTTGCCGCCCCCTAATCCTTGCAAGGCTGTATTTGATCGCGAGTTTAGACTAGGCATCGATTAGGCGAATTGATGGCTATGCAAATCGAAACAGATGTTCTAAGACTCATGCTGAGTAAGCGTACTTGCCGGGTCGCGCCGGGCCGCACGGCGGGTTAGCGACATTGCATCGGCAGGCGCATGATGGAGAGGGCTTATGGCAACGCTTCTGGCGCCTCGGCGCGAGTCCGGCAGGTGGGTACAGGAAGACCAGCAGGCAGGATTGTTCAAGGTCAACCGCGAGGCGTTCACCAGCGCCGACGTTCTTGCACGCGAGCGCGAAGTGATCTTCGACAGGTCGTGGCTGTATCTCGGCCATGCTTCCGAGCTCAAGAATCCTAACGACTACCTCACGCGCCGCGTGGGCGGGCGGGAGCTCATCTTCAATCGCGATCGCAAGGGTACCTACCAGGCGTTCATGAACACCTGTCCGCATCGCGGCGCGCAGGTCGCGCGCGAGCCGTGCGGCAACGCAATCAGCTTCAAATGTTTCTATCATGGCTGGGCGTTCAACAATAACGGCAAGTTCGCCACGCGCAGCCCGGTCGGCACCTATCCCGAAGATTTCGGTCAGGACGGCAGCGTCGATCTGGCGCGCGTGCCCCGGATCGACTCGTATCGGGGTTTCTTCTTCATCAGCTATGACCCTGACATCGTGGCGTTGTCGGACTATCTGGCCGGTTCGCGCGAAGTCATCGATCTACTCGCGGATCATTCGCCTAACGGGATGGAGATCATCGGGGGTGCGCAGGAGTACAGCATCCGGGCAAACTGGAAGCTTCTCGTCGAAAATAGCAATGACGGCTTTCATGCGGCGGAGACCCACGAGACCTATTTTGGCTATCTGATCGCCGAGGTCGGCGAGTCGATCCTGGATGACATCAAGACGCTCAGCCAAATTTCCGCTGGGATCGATCTAGGCAACGGGCATGCCATGGTCGAGACGCGTGCGCCTTGGGGCCGCCCGATCGCGCGATCGATCGCGTCCTGGGGTGAGCAGGGCAAGGCCGACGAGGCGCGCATGGTTGCCGAGCTCCAGCAGCGCGTCGGCCCGGAACGTGCGCTCCGCATCGCGGATCGCGACCGGAACATGGGCATCTTCCCTAACCTTGTCATCAACGACATCATGGCGGTCACGGTGCGTACCTTCTACCCGGAAACCCCGAGCCTGATGAACGTGACCTCATGGGCGCTGGCCCCGATCGGGGAGACGCCGCAGGCGCGTAAGCGTCGGCTGGACAACTTCCTCGAATTCCTGGGCCCGGGCGGTTTCGCCACTCCGGACGATGTCGAGGCGCTCGAGTCGGCGCAGCGCGGCTATGCCGCGGCGAAGTTTGCCCCATGGAACGACATTTCCCGGGGAATGCGGAGGGAGCAGCCGCGCGCCGATGACGAGGCGCAGATGCGCGCCTTCTGGCGCGAGTGGAACCGCCGGATGGAGGATGCACAGTGAGCGTGACCGATGCAGTGAAGCCTGAGGGGCGGGCCGCGCACCCAGTGCGTAGTCGTGCGGATTACGAGGACTTCCTCTTCAACGAGGCCGCGCTGCTGGACGAGTGGCGGCTCGATGAGTGGTTCGCGCTGTTCGCGCCGGGCGCCACTTATGAGGTGCCTACCGCCGGTTCGGCGGTCGACGTTCAGTCCGACAGCGCCTTATTCTATATTGCGGACGATTATGCGCGCCTGGGTCATCGGGTGGAGCGCCTGAAGAAGCCGGCCGCACACGCCGAATGGCCGCGTTCAAATTGCGTCCGCCTGGTCGGTAACGTCCGCATTCTGGGCAGCGACGCCGATGGAGTGCAGATCACATCGACCTTCGCCACCTACCGGTCGAAACACAACGTCACGGACACTTATGTCGGCCACACGCGATACACGATTGCGGAGATCGACGGCGAGTTGCGGATTCGCGCCAAGCGCGTGCTGCTGGGCATGAACAGCCTGACGCCGCACGGCAAGATCAGCATCATCCTGTAGCGCCCAACCGGCCAGCTCGAGCCGTTACGACGGCATAAAAGGACGTTTCCTGATGCCCTTCGTCGATGTCCACAGTCATGTCGTGCCATTCGACTTTCCCGCAGCGCCGTCTGCCGCGGTGCAGGCGCGGTGGCCGTGCATGCGGTGCGGCGCCACGGCGGGCGAGGGCACCGTAATGATCGGCGACAAGCCTTTTCGAAAGCTCGACGATCGTTCGTGGAACGCATCGCGCCGGATCGAGGACATGGACCGCGACGGCGTCAGCATGCAGGTGCTGTCGCCGATGCCGGAGTTGCTGTCCTACTGGCTCGACACGGACGATGCGCAACTGCTCTGCGACCGATCCAACCACCAGATCGCTGACATGATCGCCACCGCGCCCCGCCGGTTCCGCGGACTGGGCGCGGTGGCGCTTCAAGACCCTGAATATGCGGCGGCGATGCTGCCCCGCCTGAAGCGCGATTTTGGTCTGTCGGGCATCGAGATCGGGAGCAACATCAACGGGACGCTTCTGGGCGAGCCTCGTTTCGATCCGTTCTGGGCGGCGGCGGAAGCGGAGGGGTTGTCGATTTTCGTCCATGCGCTGCATCCGATCGCTGCCAAGCCATTGCCCGATAACATGGCGTTTACCGGCTTCACCCTGTTTCCCGTGGATGTTGCGATGGCCGCGGCATCGCTGATGATGGCCGGCGTGCCGGATCGGTTTCCAGCGTTGCGGCTGGGATTTAGCCATGGCGGCGGTGCGCTGGCCGCGCTGCTCGGTCGACTTGATCTTGGCTGGGAGCGGAGCGAGGGGTTCGGCGGCAAGGCTGCGCGCCGCCCCAGCGATCAGGCCCGCAGCATCTATTACGATACCAACGTCTACGATCCTGTTTTCCTGCGCCACATCGTGAACGATGTCGCACCCGGCCGTGTGTTCGCCGGCACCGATTATCCTTACGAGATCATGCAAACAGCGCCTGCGGCGTTCGTGCGCGGTCTGGGGCTGGATGCGACGCAGGTCGCCAGCGTGAGCGTCGGCGCGGCGAGCGCCTATCTTGACGAAGACCTAGCGCAGCTCGCGCGATCCTGACGCGGGTGAATGCGCCACGACTGCCATTGACGAAACGATTAGATCGAAGAGGAAGCATGATGACCAACGATGTGATGCCCGAGACCAAGTTTGTCGATTCACCGCATGGGCGGATCGCGTATCAGGAAGCGGGCCAAGGCCCCACCGTCATCCTGATCCACGGCGGCGGTCCCGGTGCCTACGGTTACAGCAATTATCGCAAGAACCTGAAGCCGCTCGCCGACAGGGGCAACCACGTCGTCATCATCGATCTTCCGGGTTACGGTCAGTCCGACTATCGCCAGGGTGATGGCAGCATGTTCATGCCGATGGCTCAGGCGACGCTCGAACTGATCGACCATCTCGGCGTCGAGAAGGCGAGCCTGGTCGGCAATTCGCTCGGTGGCGGCACATCGCTGCGCACGGTGCTCGACGCGCCCGACCGCGTCGAGAAGCTGGTCTTGATGGGGCCAGCGGGCAGCACCCCGATCACAACGCCCTTCCCGACGGAGGGGGCACTGCGGATGTTCGATTTCTACGAGAACGAGGGGCCGACCCTGGAGAAGCTGGACAAAGTCATCGACCTGCTGGTCTATGATCGCTCGGCTATCACGCCCGCGCTGATGGAAGAGCGGCTCAGGACGGCCACCTTGCCGGGTACGATGGCCAATCCGCCGCTGCGCGGCCGCACCATGCATCCTGCCAACGATCTGTGGAAGCAGGGTCTGGAGAAAATCACGCAGTCCACCTTGCTGATATGGGGCAAGGAAGATCGAGTGGTCCCGTTCGACTCCGCCTTTGTGCTGATGAAGCTGATCCCGAATGCCGATCTTCATGTGTTCAGCAAATGCGGCCATTGGGCGCAGTGGGAACGCGCGGAAGAGTTCAATGACATCGTCGGCGGTTTCCTGGCGCAATGATCTGCGGAGGCAATCGGCCGGAAGGCGCCGAAGTTTCAATCGGCTAACCTTGTCTCCATCAGAGCGAGCGTACCGCGAGTGTGTACTTCGGCAATTAGTATAGATGTTTTGGAAGATTGGTATCGATCATAATCGGGTCAGTGTTGTGCGACGGTTTATAGGCATCGCGCGGCGCCCGTCGAAGGAGAGGTGAACCATGAACTTCAATCTGAGCGAAGAGCACGAGGCGCTGCGCGACTCCGCGTCGTCCTTCCTGTCGAAGGAAGTCGATCTCTCGCCGCTGCTGGTCCCCGGATCAACCGTTGCGGCGGCAAGCTATGATGCGCTGTGGGCCAAGATCGTCGCAATGGGCTGGCCGGGAATGGTGATTCCTGAAGCCTATGGCGGGCTGGGCATGGACAATATCGATCTGGTGATGATCGTCGGTGAAATGGGCCGCACGCTCGCGCCCGCACCGCTGTTCGGTACGCTTGCCGGAGCGTGGGCGATCCTCGCGGCCGGGGACGAGGCGCAGAAGGCGCGGCTGCTCGGTGGGGTGGCGGCGGGCGAAATGAAGCTTGCCGTGGCGGTTGCGGATGAGCAGGCGAATGTCGACCTGAGTGGAACGATAGTCGATGCGCGGGCGGACGGCGACCATTACGTCCTGAATGGCGTGCGCTCCTTCGTCGTGGATGCCGATGCCGCCGACCGCATTGTCGTTCCTGCGCGGCTCGATGGCGCCCTGCGGTGGTTCGTCGTGGAGCGCAGTGCGGTCCAGGTCGAGCTGCTGCCGTGGAAGGACATCACCCGCCAGGTGGCGCGCGTGCGTTTCGACGGAGCATCGGCCGAACTGCTCCTCGGACAACAACCGGAAAGCGTCTGGCCGTTCGTACGCGATCGTCTCTACCTCATGCTCGCTGCGGAGAGCACGTCCGGCTCCGAGGCGGCGCTGCGCGACGCCGTCGACTATGCGCAGGAGCGCGTCGCTTTCGGGCGGCCGATCGGCGGCTACCAAGCGATCAAGCATCAGCTGGCGGAGATTGCGGGTCTGGTCGAATGCGCCAAGGTCGGCGTGCTATATGCCGCATGGGCGCTGAGCTCGAACGATGCGGATGCGACCCTCGCCGCCGCGATGGCGCAAAGCTACGCCAGCGAAGCCTACCGGGCCGCGACCTATCGCAACATCCAGGTATTCGGCGCGATCGGCTTTACCTGGGAGATGAAGAACCACCTGTTCTACAAGCGGGCACGGTGCAACGCCGAACTTCTCGGTGCGCCCCGCCAGCAGCGTGAGGAGATCATGACCATCCTCGAACGGAAGGCTGCTTGACCGCCCGGCAAGGGGCGCAGCCGGACAGTGGCCGAAGAAGTCAAGATGACGGCCGGCATGGTGGATCTGGCGCCGCGTCTTCATAGTAAACGATCATATACTTCCACCTGAGGCGGACAGGAGAACATCATGGATTTCGACTCCCCAAGTGATAACGATCCGCGCCGCCTCGAAGTGCGCGCATGGTTCGATGCCAATCCGAACCCTTCCCTCAAGCAGATTGCGGAAGCCGGCTATGCGGCGCCGCATTGGCCACGACCATGGGGCCTCTCCGCCAATCCCGAACTCCAGATCATCATCTCCGATGAGGCGTATCGCGCGGGCGTGACGATGCCGAACGTCATCAACGCCATTGGCGTGAACCAGTGCGGACAGACGCTCGTCAACCACGGCACGCCCGAACAGCAGGCGCGCTACCTGCCGCCCGCGCTGGCGTGCGAGGAACTCTGGACGATGCTGTTCAGCGAGCCTTCTGGCGGTTCGGATCTCTCCGCCGCGCGCACCGTGGCGCGCCGTGAAGGCGATCATTATATCATCAATGGGCAGAAGATCTGGAGTTCCGCAGCACACAAGGCGCATATCGGGGTGCTGCTCGCGCGAACCGATCCTTCCGTACCGAAGCATCGCGGCCTTTCGGTATTCCTGATCGATATGAAGGCGCCCGGCGTCGAGGTCCGGCGAATCGCGGACATGTCAGGCTACCAATCGGAGTTCAACGAGGTGTTCCTCGATGAGGTCCGCGTCCCCGCGACGGCTCTGGTCGGCAATGAAGGCGAAGGCTGGGGCCTCGTGCTGTCCCAGTTGCAGACCGAGCGGATGGGCATGACCGAGCCTGGCGCTGTCTGGGGCTTCGGCCCGACTGCGCGCGAACTCGTTCACGGTCTCATCAAGACGGGCAAGATCAAGGACTCGTTGATCCGCGACGAGGCGGCCGCCCTATACGTGGAAGGCGAGATGCTGCGCCTGATAACGTGCCGCAACCTTAGCAACCGCATCGGCGGCAAGCCGGCGGGACTCGAAGGCAATCTCGGCAAGATGGTTGCCGCTCCCCATGGCCAGCGGATGGCCGATCTGGCGAAGCGCGCCGTTGGGGCGCCGGGCATGCTCGGCGGGGAAAACGATCTGCCCCTGCCGGATGAGTTCGTGGATCCCCGCTTCAATACTTGGGACTACAGCTACTGGTTCTCCCCGGCTGGGACGCTCGGAGTAGGAACGCAGGAGATTCTCAAAAACTCGGTGT
>JBDTLS010000068.1:0-11699 GCA_039934655.1 Sphingobium sp. | reverse complement strand
CTAGGAGCTGGCGGGTTTATCGGTCGGCATATCATGACGGAATTGATTGGCAGCGGGCATGACGTGGCTGCTATCATACGGACTGCATGATTTTTGGACTCAATCCGACAGTTTCTCCAGCCATAGATCCTGATCGGACGCTTATCATTGACGATGTTCCGTTTGATATTGGCAAACCTGCCTGAATGCATATCATTGCAACTGATGCGATATTTCAAAACAATCGACGATCATGACCCGGTGCTGCAATTCTCGCCGATGCTCCAGGCGGCGGTGCGCACCATGGATTATATCGAAGCGCAAGGCCCCATCGGCCTGACGCCCGCGAATGGCCTGAAGCGCTATTTCGTGCACTGGGCAGCAGATGCATTCGCATGGCCCAACCACACAGTAACGGACCTGTTTGTTCACAACAAGGTGCTCAACGAAATGGATTTTCCGCCGCTCGTCGTGCTCCACCAGCTACTCATCGACCTGAAAATTGCACGACACTACAAACGCGCGCTGCATCTGACAAAAGCCGGGCGCGCCCTTCGACAACAGCCCGGGCAATTATTCGCGCTGCTGACGCCGCATTTTTTGTTCGGGATTGACCATGGCTATTACACCCGCTTTGATGATCGCTCGCTTGGCAATTGGGACATATTTCTCAATGTGATCAATGTGGAAGCGCATGACGGCCTGACCATGGCGAAATTACTGATGACCTTATACGGCATTGATGCCAGTGCATCATCGGAGCAACGCGAGGTATCCAGCACAATATACAGCCATGTGCTGCGCCCGCTGTGCTGGATGGGCTTCTTGACCGAACATAAGAGCGGGCAAGGATTTTTGTCTGAACGTATTTATACCAAAACACCGCTGTGGTCCGCAACACTTCGTTTGGACACAGATGAATGTCCGTCAGTTCAATGAGGACACAGAAAATGCGCCCCTCATGGAGCAAAGTCAAAACCCGGCTCGCGGGTTTTGATCGCGCAGGGCTTATCGGACTTATTCAGGATCTTTATGCGGCGAACAAAGACACCCAGAATTTTCTGCACACCCGCTTTGACCTGAGCCCCGATGTGCTCAAGCCTTATAAAACAACGATCCAGCGCTGGCTCTGGCCCGAAGTGATGAAACATCAAGACGTTTCGGTATCAAAAGCGAAGAAAGCCATCGCAGATTACAGGAAAGCCCTTGGCCTGCCGGAAGGCATGATCGAACTAATGGTATTTTATTGCGAACAGGCATCAGGGTTCAGCCAGGATATCGGCTTACAAGACGAGAGCTATTTTGACGCGCTGATCCGGATATTCACGAAAGCGATGGAGGCGATACAACTCCTCCCGGACGCCCAGCGGCAACTATTTTGGGATCGGTTGAATGCCGTCCGGACTGTCAGTCATGATTTTGGCTATGGCGTTGGCGATGACATGGATGAGATATTTGAGGAATATGCACAGGGATAGAGGTGGCAGGGAGCAATCCGCCACCATAGCTGACGTTCAAGGGCCAACAATGGGTCGCTGATTCCGGCCGTACATTCACGCACTCGAGCCGACCTCCGAATGGCCGGTATCGAGTATGCGCTGGATTGAATGTGAGGGTGCGCTCTCGTGATATCTTCCCTCCTCCCCCATGCCATAGCATCATATTCATCTTGCAACTGGCAAATGGGCGCAGGCTTTAGTTTTGCTGACGTTAAAATATTCGACGGATAATAGAAAGTATATAACGAACATTTTCTTACAATATATAAGAATCATCTTTGCTTAATCTGCGATAGGGACAATCAGTTGTTGAAAGGTACACAACATGCCATCCGATCAGCCGTCGAGCCTGACCAGCGAGACGCTTCAACCGAAGGCGCGGTCAGTCGAAGATCGGCTGAACGAGATCGCGGTTCTGAATGAAAGGCGCTTCCGGTCCCCGCTCCTCCGCGAGCTCGCACCTGAGGTCGCCAAAGCCTATATGAGAGCCCCGCTCGGGCCGTACGATGACCGAACGGCGAGGGTTGCGCGGGCTTTTGGCAGGCTTCCTTTGGCCTATAAAGAAGTGGTCGTGCCTTTGGGAATTGACGGTCCCTATGCCATCGCGCGGATTGCGGAGGGGGAGCCGGGCGGCCTTATCGAAGAAACTGGCCATTACGACAACTACCAAGATGCATTTGTCGCCATATTCGAATCTCGTTTGAATAAGATATCGAAATAAAACTGTTAATAAATAACGAGCGGGATCAATATATGTCTTATGTGCAATCCAAAATTTTCGGATATCCTGATCGATGGTATGCGAAACCTGGAGAGACATTGTCTTTTCATGTAAGTGCAGTTGAACTTGCTTCCTATAAAAGTCAGCTGGTGCGCCTTTATCATGGCCACACCGGTGCCGGTGGGCCGGGCTTCCGCGAGATAGAAATTCCTTCGAGCTTCAGCGGTGAATATGCCGGCCGTAGCTACGGTTGCGCCCCAGGATCTTTCGTTGAAATCGACGATCCTGGCGGCCTGCTCAACGACGCTGGCAATCACACCATCGAAGCGGTGATCTTCCCCACATTGCCGCTTGGCGCTCGCTCCGGAAGATCGGGGGCATATGGCGAGACGCGAAGTGCGCACCAGACTGGCCTCAATGTGCAGGCGATAGCAGGCAACTGGTCAGATGCAGATATCTCCGGCTACGCGCTCGTATTGTCGGAAGGACGGCCTGAATTTATCTGGACCGAAGGCGGCTTCGTGCGAAAGCTTATACTCCAGACCCCTCTGCTTTCGCATCAATGGTATCACTTGAAAGTGAAGCTGGATCGAGGCTCCGGGCACATCACGCTTGAGCAGTCGCCAATCACAAGCGCCCTGAACCGTTACGCCGACGCTGCTTCAAACATAGCGTCCGAGTGTGCGTCGGAGGCGGGGAGGATGGAGGTCGCGTCTGGCGACGCGCCTTTCAGGATCGGCGCACTCGCCCGCAGGGACTGTGATCGGTGGCTGCCTAAATGGGGCTTCAACGGTAAAATCGGCGCGGTCAAGATTACCCACACCGCCGGAGAACCAGCAGCGGTTGCCGATTGGCACTTCGGGTGCAGTAACCGGCCGGACGGGCTGCTTCTGCGAGACGTCATCGACCGTTCAACCAATGCGCTGCATGGACTGTGCCACAATTCTGCCGTTCGAGCCGTCACTGGCCATCGTTTCACGGGGCTTGAGGATGACTTCCGAACTTCGCCGGATGCTTATGACGCCATCCACTTCCACGATGACGACGTGGGCGATGTCGAATGGCCGGTGGCCTTCGAATACCAGGTGCCAGAGGATCTCCCCAGCGGCGTTTATGCCGTCCGCCTTTCCGGGAACGGAGCAGAATATCATATTCCCTTCTTTGTCGGGGTGGGCGCGCGCAAGAACCGCGTAGCGGTATTGTTCTCGACAGCGACCTATCTCGCTTACGCCAACGATCGCGTCGCCTTCGAAGCCAGCGAAGCGGAAGTCATCGTTGGCCACCCTCCGATCATGGATCCGCTGGACCGAGTCCTTCAAGATCACCCCGAATTTGGCAAGTCCTGCTACGGCAACCATAACGATGGAACCGGCGTCGTGATGAGCAGCCTGCACCGGCCGATCCTAACGATCCAGCCACGGCACCGTGCCTGGTTCCAGACGGAAGGTGTGTGGAGCCTGCCGGCGGATCTCTGCATCGTCGACTGGCTCGATCATGTTGATTGTCCGTTCGATGCTATCACCGACGAGGCCCTGGACGCGTGTGGCGCCGGCATGCTTCGAGACTATGACGTGCTGATCACTGGAAGTCATCCGGAGTATGTCACACGCAACGAGATCGCGGCGATCGAGGCCTTTACCGCACAGGGGGGACGCCTCATGACGCTTGGTGGCAATTGCTTTTACGCCACCGTGTCGTTCGATCCCGATGGGTCCCATTTGCTCGAGTTGCGACGAACGGATGGTGGCACTCGGCCGCACCAGACGCCATTCGGATCACGTCGGCATGCTACCTCGGGTGAGATAGCCGGGCTCTGGCGCAACAAGGGCCTTGCTCCACAGCGGATAACCGGGCTGGGTTTCTCAGCACAAGGCTTCGATCGCAGCACTTATTACGAGCGGCTGGAGGATAGTTTTCATCCGCTTGCACAGTTCGTATTCGAGGGGATCGATCCGGACGAACGCCTCGGGGACTTCGGATTCATGGGCGGTGGCGCCGCAGGATCCGAGATCGACTGTTACGATCCCAATCTGGGATCCCCCCCCGATACGCTCGTCCTGGCAACCTCGGGACCGCTCTCCGATGGCTATCTTCTCGCTGCTGAAGAAGTCTACGAGTCCATACCTGGAATAGGTGGCACTGAGCAGACATATGTACGAGCTGACATCGTACTGTGCCCGTTCGCGGGTGGCGGTGGTGTGTTCTCCGTAGGCTCAATCGCTTACACTGGATCGCTGTCCCACAATGATTACGATAATAACATCGCCCGCATGACCGCCAACGTCCTTCGACGGTTCCTCGATCCCACGCCGCTTAACGTCACCCTCAGTTAAGAGGGACGCGGGCGTCGCGCGGTGTCAATCCGAATTGCTCCTTATAGCGCATTGAAAAATGTGATTGGCTTGAGAAGCCGCAGTTGTAGGCGATCTCGGTTATCTGCGGGAGGGATCGGCCGCTGACAGCAGGCGCGCGTAGCAACCGGTCAGCCTCGCGCAGCCGCATCAACAGGAGTTCGCGACCAAATGCCGTATCATTACGATGGAATAGCTTGTGAACATACCGGGTGGAAATGCGGAGTGCCGCAGCGACGTTGCCGGGGCTCAAATCAGGATCGGCAAAGTGGCATGCCATGAAGGAGAGCATGCGCCGGTAAACGATGTCGGCTAAGGGGGCGTGGGTGCTCTGTGCGATTTGGCTCGCATCGCGAGTCTCGAGCATGATGTACATCAGGTTCAAAATGCATTCTTCCGCCCGTTTCAGTACATCCTGACTCGTTGCCGCTGAGATCTGCATGGTCTGAGCTGCCAATTGCCCAAGCATCGGGACGAGCCAAGGATTGGCGAGATCACGCCGTCCGAGGCTATTCTCGATGTCTGGGATCACGCTCCGGACCAATCCAGCCGGCAATTTGATCGTGACGTTTTGATCGCCGTCGTCAACCTTTGTCCAATAGGGTTCGGCCGAACCCAACATCACCATTTCGCCGGGCGCGACGTCCCCTTCGTTACCGCGCTGCCGATAGCGGAACGCCTGCCGGAGCGGAAATATGAAAACCAAATCGTCGGCCCCCGCTGATCCGCCCCGGCAGGCCGTGAGTAGAGCATTGGCCGAGAACTGCGACACCTCGATCTGGGGCAGATCGAGCCAACTAAGCTCGCCTCGAAACGACGCCGGATCGGTCGGGTTGGATTCGAGTGGATAGTAGACCTCGCTCATACACCGGCGCCAAGCTTCGGCCCGCGCGCCATGCGGCAGCGTGTTTGTAGAAAATTTGGTTAGCGTCATAGCTAATCCCTTCCGACGGGCTCACTGGCGACGGCCCACTTCCAATAGCCTGCCTGACGCACCTCCCGCCCCGATCATCTATCCGAATCGGTTTTATAATGTCCAACGATACGCCAGGACCAAGAGAGGTGAAAGCAGAATCGCCGCTTGGCTAAGATGAAGGACCGAGCGGCGACGGCGCGCTGGCTCCAACTCCGATTTTGTTACGGAGCATCGGACATTGAGGCCAGGATCAATTAGGTGCGGCGACCGCGTCGGGTGACCAGGGAACTGACCGCCTGTCAGCGCGGGACCTGCGATGCCCGGGGGCTCAGATGTCAAACAATTGCAACCCCCAATTGACTCGCTTTCATTGGGCAAGGTCGCGCAAGTCATGATCGTCATGCGTTGTGGCACATGCATGAGTGCCCTATCGTGATATCGCCTCCCCCTTTCCTGTCATAGATTTCAGCCCAACATGCCTGCGAAATAGGGCTTCAGGCGCAAAAAAGGGTCTATAACATGAAACATAAGAACTCAATCCAGCGTGAGCGCGCGGCGGTGATGCTGGCAGCATTGGTCACCTCCTTTGGCAGTGCGCCGTGCCTTGCTCAGGAGGCCGAGCAAGTAGTCCCCGGCGAGATTGTCGTCACCGCACAGCGCCGCGCGCAGAACCTGCAGGACGTTGGCGTGGCGGTAAGCGCTTTCGGTGGAGACGATCTGCGCGCTCTCAATATCGTCGATTCAAAAGATATATCCAAGATCGTACCAGGTGTGAGCCTGGACGCGACGGCGTCAGGTGGCGTCAATGCCAACCTCACCATCCGCGGCGTATCCCAATCGGACTTCTCGCCCAGCCAAGAAGCCCCCAATTCCATCTACATGGACGATGTCTATCTGGCGGCCCCGGGCGAGGCGGCTTTTCCCCTTTATGATCTGGCGCGGATTGAGGTTGTCCGCGGGCCGCAGGGCACGCTGTTCGGCCAGGCGTCGAGTGGTGGCCTCGTCAACTTCATCACCACCCGCCCCTCGGACGACTGGAAAGGCCATGCGGAAATCGGCTTCGGTAGCTATGCGAGCGCCCATGTCGAAGGCGCGGTCGGCGGTCCGATCAGCGATCGCTTGCGCTTCCGTCTAGCGGGGCGCGCGGAAATGGGGAATGGTTGGTGGCACAACGATTATCCGGGCGGCAAAGACAGCTTCGAGAAAAACTATTACGGTCTTCGGGGTCAACTCGAGGCGGACTTGACCGATAATGTCACCGCGCGAGCCGTCGTCAGCTACGATAGCAACCCGCGCCATAACGAAGGCACTTACCGGGCGGTTCCGTTCTACCTGGTCAACGGCGCGCCGACACCGCTTCCCGCAAATGTTGACGCATATGGAACGGGGCCAGGGAATGACTTCTCAGGCTATCGCGATACTGACAACCGGGTGCAATCGGGCAGTTTCAACAATGTCGGCTTCCTCAAAAAATCGCGCTTCGCATCGAGCCTTTACCTCATCGCCGATCTCGGATCGACAACGATTACGTCCATTACAAACTACACCCGGTTCAAGCTCGACTACAATGAAGACTGCGATGGTGGACCAGTCGATCTTTGCAACGCTCCGCTCGCTCAAAACCTTCGCCAGTTTTCGCAGGAAGTCCGCGCAAACGGCAAGGCCGGAGATCTTACCTATACGATCGGCGGAAATTTTCTGAGCGTTCGGCAAGATTCTCCGATCGGCTTTTCCTTCCCCTCACTGACCGGGACCGATTTTGCCTTCAGCGACTTCAACACCATCCGTCAGGATCTCCGCTCCTACGCCGCATTCGGGCAGCTCGAGTATCAAATTACGAGCAAGCTCAGCGCTACGCTCGGCATCCGCTATACCCACAACCGCAAGCAGATCGATTCGAAAGTCTATTTCACCGAACTTGGGAATGGATATTCGGGCGGAACGGGTTCGACCGTTTTCGAGCCGCCGCTGCTCGTTTATGATTTCTCGCCGGCCACGGTCGGCGGAGACGCTACTCTCAAAGACAATCTCTGGTCGGGCAAGGCGCAAATCGACTATAAACCCAACCGCGATTGGCTGCTCTATGCCAGTGTCTCACGCGGTGTAAAAGGATCTGGCTTCAACACCAATGTGTCTGGCAACCTGACCAACGACGGAACCCCCTTCAAGGCCGAAAATCTTCTTGCATATGAGGTGGGAAGCAAGCTTCAATTCCTTGATCGCAAAGCGCACCTCAATCTCAGCGCGTTCAATTATGATTACCGAAATTTTCAAGGCTTTGCATTCAACGGGCTCCAAGGCGTGATCGGCAACTACAAGGGCCGCTTTAGCGGTGCAGAAGTCGACCTCGGCGGTACGCCTGGTGCGGGCTTCCGCCTCCAGGTCGGCGCGTCCTATCTACGCTCAAAGCTGTTCGACGTGCCTACGGCCTATTCTGGGGTCCGCGACCAGCAGGGGGTCGGCGCGCCGCATTGGACCGTGAACGGATTCGTCGCGAAGGACTTCGAGATCGGATCCAATAAGTTGACGGTGCAATGGTCGGGCAGCTATATCGGTACACGCTATGCGTCGATCGACAACAATGCGGCAACAAGGATCGCCCCATCCTTCGTGCACAACGCCCGGATCACCTTTCTGTTAGATCCGCCGAATGTCGAAATCGCGTTCTTCGTCGACAATATCAGCGATAAGGCGCGACAGAACTTCGCCTTCGATCTGATCAGCTCAACCGGTGGTGTTATCAGGAGCTATGATCGCCCGCGCTGGTTCGGCGGTTCGGTGCGCAAGACATTTTGATCGCCCTGCGGCGGACGGTTGTCCGCCGCAGCGTCGAGTTCCCAAAGAGCGATCTACTCCGTCGCGCGCAGGTACTTCGGAAGCAAAGGAGATATTGATGCCCAATACGTCGCAGTTTTACATTGATGGCGAGTGGGTGAATCCCATAACGTCCGAGTTTATCGATGTCATTGATCCGTCGACCGAGAAGCCGTTCGCAAAGCTCGCGGTGGGCTCGGCGGTCGATGTCGACAAGGCGGTTGCCGCTGCCAAGCGCGCCTTTCCCGCCTATTCCCGAACCACGAAGGAACAGCGTCTGGAGTGGCTACGAGCCCTGCTGGATGCCTACAACGAGCGCTATGACGAGATCGCCGACGCGGTCAGCAGTGAGATGGGAGCTCCGCTCTCGGTGGCCAAGGAAGCTCAGGCCTGGGCAGGTCAGGCCCATCTGGAGGCGGCCATCAAGGCGCTTGAGGCGTTCGAATTTGTTAAAAATCGCGGCAGCTACATGCTGTTCAAGGAGGCCATCGGCGTCGCCGCGTTGATCACACCTTGGAATTGGCCGCTCAACCAGATCGTCACCAAGGTAGCGCCTGCGCTCGCCGCTGGCTGCACGGTCGTGCTGAAGCCGAGCGAGATTGCTCCGATCAGCGGCCTGGTCTTTGCAGAAGCGGTCGCTGCGACTGGCCTGCCCCCGGGGGTGTTCAACCTTGTGAACGGCACTGGCCCCGATGTTGGCCAGGTGATGGCCGGCCACCCCGATGTCGATATCATATCCTTCACCGGCTCGACACGCGCCGGCATTATCGTCGCCAAGACGGCGGCCGATACAGTGAAGCGCGTGTCACAGGAACTCGGCGGCAAGTCCGCGAACATCATCCTCGAAGATATCGACCTAACGGATGCTGTACGTCGCGGCGTCAGCGGCGTGATGTACAATAGCGGGCAGTCCTGCGACGCGCCGACCCGCATGCTTGTGCCGGCTTCTCGTCACGCAGATGCCCTTGAAATCGCCAAAACCGCTGCCGATGAGCAGAAAGTGGGCGATCCCCGCGCAGATGACACGACCATGGGGCCGGTCATCAGCGAAACCCAGTTCAACAAGATCCAGGGCCTGATCCAGCAAGGCATCGATGAGGGAGCCACGCTCGTCACCGGCGGCACCGGTCGTCCGGAGGGTCTCGATACCGGCTACTATGTCAAACCGACGATCTTCGGGAACGTCAATAATGGAATGACGGTCGCGCGGGAGGAGATTTTCGGTCCCGTCTTAGCCATCCTTCCTTATGACTCGGTAGCGGAAGCCATCGAGATCGCAAACGATACAGTCTACGGGCTTGCGGGTTATGTCCAGGGCAACAATTCCGCGGTGACGCAGCATGTGGCGAGCAACCTTCGCGCGGGCACGATCTTTGTCAACGAGCAGGGCTGGAACCTGGATGCGCCATTCGGCGGCTACAAGCAGTCGGGTAATGGTCGCGAATACGCCGAACATGGCATGGGCGAGTTCATTGAGATCAAGGCTGTCGTTGGCTGGTAGTCGGCCGACCCAGAAATTCCTGGAGCTGCAGTTTGAAGCGATCCAGTATATCTGGGGTGGGTCGATGATGTTACTATAGATTCTATTTTATTCATCCGGACGTCGAAGAGGTGGTTGTGGAACAGCTTGGGCAATATGCCATTTACTTCGTAATGGTATTCGTGGCGCTCGGTTGTGTGGCGGCTGTTCGCGACGACAGCAGCGGTATGGGCCTTGAGTTCATGGAAGGGCTGCGTACGATCGGCGTACTGTTCGTTCCGGTCGGCGCAGTTCTCGCTGCCGCGCCTCTCCTTTCCATCTTCATCTCAAAATTCATAGCTCCCGTATTTGTCGCACTGGGTGCTGATCCCGGCATGGCCGCAACTACGCTAATTTCGGTCGACATGGGCGGATATCAGATGGCGGACGCACTATCCGCCTCTCGCGAACACTGGATCATCGCATCGTTCAACGGCTTCCTACTCGGGCCGCACGTGGTTTTTACCATTCCGGTCGCCCTCGCAATGCTTCCAAAACGCGACCACCGCTACCTCGCGCTCGGCATGATGTCCGGGCTGATCACCATTCCCTTGGCCCTTTTCATAGGGCTGGGAATCGCCGCGCTCACGCACCCGATCATTCGTCCCATCGTCTCGACCAATGCCGAGCAATCATATCGCCTGATGATCACCTTCTCCGAAATCGCCCGGGATCTTGTGCCCTTGACGATCATCGTCGCAGCCATTGTGCTGGGCCTGCGGTTCATTCCCGACCTCATGGTCAAGGGCTTCATGGGATTCGGCCGGATCGCCGATGCCGGTATAAAGCTGATCCTCGGTGCATGCATCATTGAGTATTTTACCGGTGTGTTCCGGTTTCTGTTTGGTACATGGCCCTTTGATCCGCTGTTGGCCGATCAAGCGAACCTTATTCGCGGACTGGAGATTGCCGGCTATATCGGGATCATGCTCGCCGGGGCATTCCCGATGGTCTATGCCATCCGGAAATATTGCGGTGGGCCGATCGAACGGCTGGGTAGTCTTATCGGACTCAGCAGCGCTGGCAGCGGCGGCATTATCGCCACAACAGCCAATCCGCTTACCCTGTTTCGCATGATTCCCGAGATGGATGCGCGCAACAAGGTCATGACCATTGCTTATGCCGTCTGCGGTTCATGGGCGTTGGGCGACTCCCTGGCATTCATTTCGAATTTTCAGCCGTCGCTGATTGTGCCGCTAATGACGGGCAAGCTGCTTGCTGCCTTTTGCGCTATATTCGTCGCCCGCTGGCTCTCGGTTCCGCGCGCGCTGAAATTTGAGAATGAGGATCGCCTGCGTGACGCGGAAACAAGCGTCGCCCTAAAGGATTCCCACGTGCAGGCGTTGGAAGGAGCGATGCTCTGAACGGTCTTGTCGGTATTGTTGATTCTACGCATGGGGACTACTAAAAAATGCTCAATCAGGATTTCGCTGCCCGCCGTTTAAATGCGGTACCGCGCGGCCTCGCCTCCGCTACGCCTGTTTACGCAGCGCGCGCGGAAAATGCCGAAATCTGGGATGTGGAAGGGCGTCGCTATATTGACTTCGCAGGTGGCATTGCCGTGCTTAACGTTGGCCATCGTCATCCCAAGGTTATCCAGGCGGTTCGCGACCAGCTTGATCTCTATACCCATACTGCCTTTCAGGTGATGCCATATGGCCCCTATCTCACCCTGGCCGAACGACTGAATGCTCTCGCCCCGATCGATGGGGACGCCAAGACCATCTTCTTCACGACCGGTGCTGAAGCGACCGAGAATGCAGTTAAGATTGCCCGTGCGGCTACGGGGCGGCCGGGTGTCATCGCCTTTGCTGGTGGCTTCCACGGTCGCACTCTTCTTTCCTCAGCGATGACGGGGAAGGTGTCGCCTTACAAAAAGGGGCTGGGTCCGTTCCCGGCG
>JBDTLS010000067.1:0-11727 GCA_039934655.1 Sphingobium sp. | reverse complement strand
GACAGCGTCGAGGACATGAAGATCCTGTTCGACGGCATCCCGCTTGACCAGATGTCGGTATCGATGACCATGAACGGCGCGGTCATTCCGATCCTCGCGTTCTTCATCGTCGCGGGCGAGGAACAGGGCGTCGATCGCAAGCTGCTCGACGGGACCATTCAGAACGACATTCTCAAAGAATTCATGGTCCGCAACACCTATATCTATCCGCCCGAACCCTCGATGCGGATCATTTCCGATATCTTTGGCTATACCTCGCGCGAAATGCCGAAGTTCAACAGCATCTCGATCTCCGGCTATCATATGCAGGAAGCAGGCGCGACGCAGGTGCAGGAGCTGGCCTTCACCATCGCCGATGGTATGGAATATGTGAAATATGGCGTGGCGTCCGGCCTCGACATCGACAAGTTCGCCGGGCGGCTGAGCTTTTTCTTCGCGATCGGCATGAACTTCTTCATGGAAGTCGCGAAATTGCGCGCGGCGCGTGTGCTGTGGCACCGGGTCATGACCAAGCTCGGTGCACAGGACGAGCGCAGCAAAATGTTGCGTACCCACTGCCAGACAAGCGGCGTGTCGCTGACCGAGCAAGACCCCTATAACAACGTCATCCGCACGACGATCGAAGCGATGGCGGCGATGCTGGGCGGCACCCAGTCGTTGCACACCAATGCGCTCGATGAAGCCATCGCGCTCCCGACCGATTTCTCGGCGCGCATCGCTCGCAATACCCAGATCGTCATTCAGGAAGAGACCGGCATGTGCAATGTCGTCGATCCGCTGGGCGGCAGTTACTATATCGAGAGCCTGACACAGGAACTCGTCGACAAGGCGTGGGAGATTATTGAACGGGTCGAGGGCGAAGGCGGCATGGCCAAGGCCGTCGCGGCTGGCTGGCCCAAGGCGATGATCGAGGAAGCCGCCGCCGCGCGGCAGGCCCGCGTCGACCGCGCCGAGGATGTCATCGTCGGCGTGAACAAATATCGGCTCGGCACCGAAGATGCGCTGGAAACGCTCGACATCGACAATGCCAAGGTGCGCGAGGGGCAGATCGCCCGCATCAACAAGATGAAGGCGAACCGGGACGAAGCCGTCTGTCAGGCGGCGCTCACTGCGTTGACGCAGGGCGCGAAGAGCGACGGTAACCTTCTCGCGCTTGCCGTGGATGCCGCCCGCGCCCGCGCGACGCTGGGTGAAATCAGCTCCGCGATGGAGCAGGTGTTTGGGCGCTACGCGACTTTCCCGACGCCGGTGAAGGGTGTGTATGCCGCACCCTATGATGGTGACAAACGATGGGCGCAGGTGCTCGATGGTGTGCAGGCCGTCGAGCGCCGTCTCGGACGCAAACCCAAATTGCTCGTCGCGAAAATGGGGCAGGACGGGCATGATCGCGGCGCGAATATCATTTCGTCCGCGTTCGGCGACATGGGCTTTGATGTGGTGGCTGGCCCCTTGTTTCAGACCCCGGAAGAAACGGTGGTGCTCGCGCTCGACAGCGGCGTCGATGTGGTCGGCGCGTCCAGCCTTGCGGCGGGACACAAAACGCTAATCCCCGACCTGATCCAGCAGCTCAAGGAAAAGGGTCGCGGCGACATCAAGGTGATCGCGGGCGGTGTCATTCCGCCACAGGATTATGATTTCCTTCGTGACGCAGGCGTGCAGGGCATTTATGGACCGGGTTCCAACGTGGTCGAGTGCGCCGCCGATGTGCTGCGCCTGCTCGGCCACAACATGCCGCCGTTAGAGGATGTCGCCTAATGATCGCTCCCCCCCGCACCGACTGGACCCGCACGGAGATTGCCGCGCTGTTCGACCTGCCGTTCATGGATTTGCTCTATGACGCGCAGGGCATTCACCGCGCCAACTTCCCGCGCAATGAAGTGCAGCTTTCGACCCTGCTGTCGATCAAGACTGGCGGCTGCCCGGAAGATTGCGGCTATTGCAACCAGTCGGCCAGCGCAGAATCCGGCCTGAAAGCCACCAAGCTGATGGACGTGCGCTCTGTACTGCAATCGGCGGCGCAGGCGAAGGACAACGGTTCCGGCCGTTTCTGCATGGGCGCGGCATGGCGCAACCCGAAGGACAAGGACATGCCCGCGCTCATCGAAATGGTGCAGGGTGTGCGGCAAATGGGCATGGAAACCTGCATGACGCTGGGAATGCTCTCCGAAGGGCAAGCGAAGCAACTCGCCGACGCGGGCCTCGATTATTACAACCACAACATCGACACCGCGCCAGAAAATTACGCCAACGTCATCACGACGCGCACGTTCGCGGACCGGATCGAGACGCTGGAAAATGTGCGCAGCGCGGGCATCAACGTGTGCTGCGGCGGCATCGTCGGCATGGGCGAAACGCGCGAGGACCGCATCGGCTTCCTCCACGCGCTTGGTTCCATGCCGCACCCCGAAAGCGTGCCGATCAACGCGCTCGTGCCGGTCAAGGGCACGGTGCTGGGCGACATGCTCGCCGACACGCCGCTCGCGAAGATCGACGAGATCGAGTTCGTCCGCACCGTCGCAGTGGCGCGGATCATAATGCCAGCGAGCATGGTGCGGCTGTCGGCAGGGCGGGAAAGCATGTCGGAAGCCTGTCAGGCGCTCTGCTTCATGGCGGGCGCGAACAGCATCTTCACCGGCGACCGTTTGCTGACCACGCCGAATGCGGGGGACGACAGCGACGCGGCGTTGTTCGCGAAGCTGGGATTGAGCGCGATGCAAGCCGCACCGCATGGGCATCTGGAGGAGGCAGCAGAATGATAGCTTGGTTTATTGCGATACAGGTCGCCACCAATTCGCTTGCCCAAGGCGCGGAAAGTACAATGACCCCCATTTCGGCCCCAAATGGAGTCTCGCTTTTTAAAGAAATTTGTTTCGACCAGTTTCCAAACTCTCAAGCATCCATTGAACAGATTTCCCGCCCTGAATATGCACTTGTAAAGGAGCCTGAGACTCCAAGCCAAGCAATGCAACCTGGGGATGCTTGGTTTTCGTCAACTGCAAGAGTGACATATGTTGACGCAGATTGGATGCCTCGAGATCTACCTTCACCTGAATGTTCGGTGACGGTCAGATTAAAAGATGCACCTAAGCACGGTGAATTAGCCTCGCTGTTCAGCTCTCAATTGAATTTGCCGCAGGGTAGAATTGGCAAAGATTCCAGCAGAGCGCAAAGCCAATGGGATATGTCGGGCGTGAGTCCAGACAAATGGCGGCTATTTCTTACAACCCAAGAAACACCAAGCGGAACAGAACTCACCATGATGATAATGAACCTCCGCGGGAAGAAGAAATAAATGATCACAAAAATCCTCATCGCCAATCGCGGCGAAATTGCGTGTCGGGTTATCCGCACGGCCAAGCGCATGGGCATCAAGACCGTCGCGGTCTATTCGGATGCGGATAGTCGCGCGCCGCATGTGAGACTGGCGGATGAAGCCGTCCACATCGGCCCTGCACCCGCTGCGCAATCCTATCTGATCGCCGACAAGATCATTCAGGCGTGCAAGGATACCGGCGCGGATGCCGTCCACCCCGGCTATGGTTTCCTGTCGGAGCGGGAGAGCTTCGCCAAGACCTGCGCCGCCAACAACATCATCTTCGTCGGCCCGCCGCCCAAGGCCATTGCCGCGATGGGCGACAAGATCGAATCCAAGAAACTCGCGTTGCAGGCGGGCGTCAATGTCGTGCCGGGCTTCGTGGGCGAGATCGCCGATACTGAACATGCGGTGCGCATTTCGGGCGACATCGGCTATCCGGTGATGATGAAAGCCTCGGCGGGCGGCGGCGGCAAGGGGATGCGCCTTGCCTATTCCGAAGCCGACGTGCGCGAAGGCTTTGAGGCGACCAAGCGCGAAGGGCTGAACAGCTTCGGCGATGACCGCGTGTTCATCGAGAAGTTCATCGAAAGCCCGCGCCATATCGAAATTCAGGTGCTGGGCGACCAGCATGGCAACATCGTTTACCTCAACGAGCGCGAATGCTCGATCCAGCGCCGCCACCAAAAGGTGGTCGAGGAAGCGCCATCGCCGTTCGTCACGCCCAAAATGCGCAAGGCAATGGGTGAGCAAGCCGTCGCGCTCGCCAAAGCGGTCGGCTATTTCAGCGCGGGCACGGTCGAGCTGATCGTGTCCGGTGCGGACAAGACGGGGGAGGGCTTCTACTTCCTCGAAATGAACACGCGCCTGCAAGTCGAGCATCCCGTCACCGAGCAGATTACCGGGCTGGATCTGGTCGAACAGATGATCCGCGTGGCCAATGGTGAGAAGCTGGCGTTTGCGCAGAAGGATGTAAAGATCAACGGCTGGTCAGTGGAAAACCGCGTCTATGCCGAAGACCCCTATCGCGGTTTCCTGCCTTCGACCGGGCGTCTGGTGCGCTATACGCCGCCCGTGACCAGCAATCAGGATTGCATCACCGGCGCCACCGAAACGAGCGGCATCCGCGTCGATGACGGCGTAGTCGAAGGCGGGGAGGTCAGCATGTTCTACGACCCGATGATCGCCAAGCTGATCACCTATGCGCCCACGCGCCTGGAAGCGATCGACAAGCAGATCGAAGCACTCGACCGTTTCGAGATCGAGGGGCTGGGCCACAACATCGATTTCCTCTCGGCGATCATGCAGCATGAGCGGTTCCGGTCGGGCAACATCACCACCGGCTTCATCGCCGAGGAATATCCCGACGGGTTCACGGGCGCGCCAGCGGACGCCGAACTGCTACGCCGTCTCGCGGCGGTCGCGGCATTTGCGGGCATGGCGCAGGCGGATCGTGCACGCCGCATCGACGGCCAACTCGGCAAGCGGCTGAAACCGCCAACCGACTGGCAGGTACGGGTTGCCGGTGTCGATCATGATGTCAGCATCAACATGGATGAAGTGATCGTCGACGGGTTCGCGCTCGATATGGATATCGAATATACCCCCGGCGACCGGATCGTCGAGGCCGACTTTGGCGGCGAAGCGCTGCATGTGCGGATTGCGCCGGTGCGGTCGGGTTTCCGCCTGACGGCGCGCGGGGCAAGCCATGTCGCCCGCGTATTGCCCGGCCATATCGCACCGCTCGCCAGCCATATGATCGAGAAAGTGCCGCCGGATCTGTCGCGCTTCCTGATCTGCCCGATGCCGGGTTTGCTGGTGTCGCTCAACGTTGCGGAGGGCGACAAGGTCGAGGCCGGTCAGGCATTGGCTGTGATCGAAGCGATGAAGATGGAAAACATTCTCCGCGCACAGAAAAGCGGTGTGGTCAAATCGGTGTCCGCCGCTGCCGGGGAAAGTCTCGCGGTCGACTCCGTCATTCTCGAAATGGCCTGATCGAATGACGGCATAGGCATCCGTATGACTAATCCCCTCCCCTTAAGGGAGGGGCTTATGAGTTCCGATCAATGACGGATATGGCTCGCTGCCGCATCGCTTGCCAGTCGTTCCGAAAACCACCAAAGCATGATCCAAAGAATCGGAGCGAAATTATGGCGGGGGAAAAGGCGGTTGCCTCAGGAGACATGCGGCTGATTATTGCGGCATCGTCGGCAGGCACGATATTCGAGTGGTACGACTTTTTCATCTACGCCACGCTGGCGAGCGTTATCGGCAAAACATTCTTCCCAAGCGGCAGCGCCACGTTGCAGATGTTGCTGGTATGGGCAGGCTTTGCGGTGGGTTTCGGCTTCCGGCCGCTGGGCGCAATCTTGTTCGGCTTTCTGGGCGACCGACTGGGCCGCAAATATACGTTTCTGGTCACGGTGGCGTTAATGGGGCTGGCGACCGCGGGGGTCGGGCTGGTCCCCTCGGCGGAAAGCATAGGCATAGCCGCGCCGATCATCATATTGCTGCTGCGCATCTCGCAAGGGTTGGCGCTCGGCGGGGAATATGGCGGCGCGGCGATTTACGTTTCCGAACATGCCGCCAAGGGACGCAAGGGGTTTTACACGGGCTTTATTCAGGCGAGCGTCGTGGGCGGATTTGTGCTCAGCCTCGCGGTGGTTCTGGTTTGCAAATGGCTGATTCCGGCCGACGCTTGGGCGATCTGGGGCTGGCGTGTGCCGTTCCTGCTGTCGCTCATATTGCTGGCGATATCCTTGTGGATGCGGCTCAAAT
Source organism: Sphingobium sp. (assembly GCA_039934655.1). GTDB lineage: Bacteria > Pseudomonadota > Alphaproteobacteria > Sphingomonadales > Sphingomonadaceae > Sphingobium. The sequence continues at coordinate 5,636 of JBDTLS010000067.1, read as the reverse complement.
TGTCAGAAAGCCCGGTATTCGCGGCGATGAAGGAGGAAGGGCAGTTGTCCCGCAACCCGTTCATTGAGAGCTTCACCTACCCCGGCAATAAAAAGCGCATATTCGTGGCGCTGTTTGGCATTGCCGCCGGGTTGACGGTGATCTGGTACACTGCGACATTTTCTGCGCTCAGCTTCCTCAAGGGAGCGATGCGCGTTGACGAAACCAGTGCGGAAATCATTGTCGGCCTTACGTCGCTGGTCGGTATGGGGTTTTACATCTATTTCGGGCAACTGTCTGACCGGATCGGGCGCCGGAAGCCGATCATAATTGGTTATGTCCTGACGCTGTTGCTGCTGTTCCCGTGCTTCCATCTGATGGGGCAGGCGGCCAACCCGAAATTGCAGGATGCCGCAACGCGCGCGCCGGTCGTCATATCCGCGAATGCATGTGCGTTCGACCCGTTAGCAGCAAAACAGACAAAACCCTGTGGCAAGATGCTGGGAGAACTGACCAAATTGGGTGTTCCCTATGAGGTGCGATACACAGGCGGATACGGGGATAGCTATATCGCGCCTAAACTCACGATTGGTGGCAAACTGGCAGCCCTGCCAGCCGAAAACGCGTCGTTGCAACCAACCCTCGAAGCGGCGGGATATGACTTCACGCCGGTCAAGCCCACCGTCAGCCAATATGCCGTCATTATCATGGCGCTGCTTATGTTGATGGCGTTGTCCGGCGCGACCTATGGCCCGGTCGCAGCCTTGCTGGCGGAGATGTTCCCACCCGCGATCCGCTACAGCTCGATGTCGATCCCTTATCATTTCGGCACCGGCTATTTCGGCGGATTTCTTCCGATGGTCAGCCTTTATATCGTCGCCCGCTCCGGCAACGCCTATGCAGGCTTGTGGTACACGATGGCGGTGGTGGCGATGGCGCTTGTCGTATGTCTGTGGGGCTTGCGCGATACCCCTGAGGATGCCTATGAGCAGCGGACCTAACAGGCCAAAGGGGCTTTGATGACCGCCGAATTCTTAGCGCCCCTGCGGCTTAGCCTGAATTCTGCGGCGCTTGTTTCCAACTGGCTATGGTTACGGACCCAAAGCGGAAACGCTGCGTGCGGCGCGGCCATCAAGGCGGATGGCTACGGGCTGGGCGTCGAAGGGGTGATGCGCCGCCTGATGCAGGCCGGATGCCGGGATTTCTTTGTCGCGACATGGGCAGAAGCGCGAGAGGTTTTGCCGCTGCTGGCGGATGGTATCAGCCTGTCCGTCCTGCATGGCGTGCGCGCGGAGGATATGACGTTGGCACTCGGATCGCGCGCACAGCCCGTCCTCAACAGTGCCGAGCAGGTGGCGCGCTGGAAGGCGGCTGGCGGCGGTCCATGCGATGTGATGATCGACACCGGCATGAACCGGCTGGGCATCGGCATGGATGATATCGTGCCGGGGATGTTGGGCGGGCTGGAGATCATCACGCTGATGAGCCATCTGGCCTGTGCGGATGAAGATCATGACATGAACGTTCTTCAACTCGGTGCGTTCCGGCACGCGCGGCAGGCTTATCCGGCACGGCGTTATAGTCTCGCGAACAGTGCGGGCATTTTCCTCGGCGCGGACTATGCGTTCGATCTGACGCGCCCCGGCATCGCCCTATACGGCGGCATTGCCCGCAGCGAATGCGAAGGCAACATTCGTGCTGTGGTCACACCGCAAGCCCAGATATTGCAGCGGCGCAATATTCCCGGCGGCGCCTCGGTCGGCTATGGCGCGCAATATGTTGCGGCGGACCCGCGCGAGACAGCCACGATCAATATAGGCTATGCCGATGGCTATCTGCGCAATCTCGGCTCATACGGCGCGGCGGTGGCCGATGGGGTTCGCCTGCCGATAATCGGCCGCGTTTCAATGGATCTGGTGGGGCTTGACGTGAGCGATCGGCCTGACCTGCGCGAAGGCGACTGGGTCGATATGGAATATAACTTGCCGTTGCTCTCGGCGGCTTCGGGCCTGTCGCAATATGAATTGCTGACCGGGCTGGGGAGCCGTTTCGATCGCTGCTGGGTGTAATCATATCGTCATTGCGAGCGCAGCGAAGCAATCCACTTCGCTACGCTCTTAATAACGGATAAGCCTCAGTGCCTCAGCGTTCAATACACATGGCGATGCCCATGCCGCCGCCGATGCACAGCGTGACCAGACCTTTCTTGGCGTCGCGCTTTTCCATTTCATACAGCAATGACGTTAGCACGCGCGCGCCCGAAGCACCGATCGGATGACCGATCGCGATGGCACCGCCGTTGACGTTGACCTTGTCAGCGTCCCAGCCCAATTCCTTGCCGACCGACAGCGCCTGTGCGGCAAAGGCTTCGTTGGCTTCGATCAGGTCGAGATCGCCGATCGTCCAGCCCGCCTTTTCCAGCGCCTTGCGGCTGGCGGGCGCGGGGCCGATGCCCATGATCGAAGGATCAACGCCGCATGTGGCCCAGGACGCGATGCGCCCCAGCACTTTGGATCCGCGCTTTGCGGCTTCTTCCGCGCTCATCAAAACCAGAGCGGCGGCGCCATCGTTAATACCGCTCGCGTTGGCGGCCGTGACGGTGCCGTCCTTCTTGAACGCCGGGCGCAGGCCCTGCATCGATTCCAGCGTAGCACCCGTGCGGATATATTCATCCTGATCGATCACCGTGTCGCCCTTGCGACCCTTGATCGTGACCGGGGCGATTTCATCCGCGAACCGACCGGAGGCGCGGGCGGCCTCGGCCTTGTGCTGGCTGGCCAGTGCAAAGGCGTCCTGATCTTCGCGGGTGATCTGATATTTCTCCGCGAGGTTTTCCGCCGTGACGCCCATATGATAGCCATTGAACGCATCGGTCAGGCCGTCTTGAATCATGGTATCGATCAGGCTGACGTTGCCCATCTTGGTCCCGGCGCGCAGCATCTGGGCGTGGGCAGCGGTGGACATGCTTTCCTGGCCGCCAGCGACCATGATCGTCGCGTCTCCGCATTGGATAGCCTGCGCCGCCAGCGCGACCGCGCGCAAGCCTGACCCGCACAACTGGTTGATGCCCATTGCGGTGCGTTCCACCGGAATACCGGCATTCACGGCAGCCTGGCGTGCCGGGTTCTGCCCGTGACCCGCCGCCAAAACCTGTCCCAGTATGACCTCGTCGACATCGGCGGCGCTAACGCCCGCCTGCGCCAGTGCAGCTTCGATAGCCACACGCCCCAGCTCATGCGCTGGCGTAGAAGCGAAACCGCCAAGAAAGCTGCCCACTGCGGTGCGTTTGGCGGCGGTGATGACGATATCGGTCATAGGAAACTCCGGATAAATGAAGTGAGAATGTGCCGCCCCCTAGCAGCTTCGGTCATATATAGATAGCCAGTCTGACAGCGGTTTCCAGAGCTGGTCGGGTGCTCTTTCGCTCACGATCATCCCGACATGGCCGAGCGACAATTCCAGATTATCCTGGAGCATGGGTGAAGCGGCGGCGGGTACGATCTTGTCGGTCGAAGACTTGATCGAGAGGCTGGGCATTTCCAGATCCGACAGGCGCGCGGCACACCCCGCAACCTGCCAGTCGCCCCGGCCGGTCGCGTTGCCGGCATAGAATTGCTCGAACAGGTCGGCGCCTGCCCGATGGGTCAATGGTGCGCCTTCGTTCGCCCAGTCCTCGACGGCTATAAACGCCTGTGCACCGGCGGAACCTTCGGCCATCTCGGCGAAGGCGGCATATTTTCGGATTGTGCGCCCGGGATCGAGCGCCCAAAAGCCGGATTGCAAAACTTCCATCGGTATATAGCCCAGCCGTTCGCACATCTGTTTTGAACTGGTCCACAAATCGGTAATCAATTTGGTGTCGGCAGCGGGATAAGACGCAAAATCCCACGGCGCGGCAATCGTAACAACTGCCTTGGCTCCGGTATCGGGGGCAGCGGCGATGGCCAGCGTTCCGCCCAAACAATAGCCCGCGAGGATCGGCGGTCGATCCAGTTTTTTCAGGAGAGGGATCAGCAGATGTGTCACATGATCGGCAAGGCTCTGGCCCCGATCCTCTGCCGAGGGCGTACCCCAATCGACCAGCCACGGGTCATGCCCGCGCGCAGCGAGATAAGCGACCAGCGATTTCTGGGGTGAAAGATCGAGGATATGAGGCGGGTTGACCAGCGAGGGAATCAGGACAACCGGGCTGCGGTTCGCACGCGATACAGCATTTCCCTTGTGCAGCAATTTCGCGCGGCCATGCGCAACAAAATTTGCAACATGGCCCGCCTGATCTGGCCGAATTGCCTCCTGATATTTGCGCACCCCTGCGAGCGCCAATTGTCTCAATTCGGGATCATTTTCGGTTTCTCGCCATAAAATCGAGAGAAACAGCGGCAATGGTCGTGGCCCGTGTTGCGGTGCGACATTATTTAATGCTATCATCGCGTCACAGGGGTCGGAAGCATGGGGAGCATTGGACATGGCGCAAAATAAGAGCGAAGGCGGCACAACGCCAGTCTTGATTAAAAAATATGCCAACAGGCGGTTATATAATACCGAAACGTCCAGCTATATCACCCTCGACCTGCTGTCGCAGATGACGCGGGAAGGGCGGGAATTCGTTGTTGTCGATGCGAAAACCAATGAAGACATCACCCACAACGTCCTGACCCAGATCATCATGGATGAGGAACAGCGCGGGTCGAGCATGTTGCCGGTCAACTTCCTGCGCCAGCTCATCTCGATGTATGGCGATTCTATGCAATCGATGGTGCCGCAATATCTCGAAGCGTCGATGGAAGCATTCCGCACCAATCAGCAAAAATTTCAGGAAGCGATGCAAGGCGCCTTTGCCACCGGCCCGCTCGCCGATATCACCAAGCGCAACATGAAAATGTTCGAGGCCGCGACCAGCGCGTTCAAAGGTGGGGCACCTTCCGCACCCGCAGCAAGCGAAGGCGACAAGGACGACGAGATCGCCCAGCTGAAAAAGCAACTCGCTACGCTTAACGCGAAGATCGAGAAGCTCGGCTAAAGTCGGATACTTTCCGTTCAATGACGGCTAGCTCACGACCATAAAATCGCCGTTCGTTCTGAGTAAGGACTGAGCCTGTCGAAGGCCTGTATCGAAGCATGTGTTACGTCACATATCCTTCGATACGTCATTTCATCCTTCGATAAAATCAGGACTTCGCCCGCTCTTCAGGACGAACGGTTTTGCCACCGTCCTCCATCCTTGCCGCTCGACTTGAACGCCACGTTTGCCTATGGAGCGGGGCCACATCCATTCGAGCAATCAGGTTCCCCGCCCGTGAAACATGCGCTTTCCGTTACCCGTGATCAGGATTTCGCGGCCTGGTATCAGGCTGTCATCAGCGAGGCCGATCTTGCCGAGGAATCCGGCGTGCGCGGCTGCATGGTCATTCGCCCGTGGGGCTATGGCATATGGGAGCGGATACAGAAGCATCTCGATGCAGACATCAAGCGGACGGGGCATGAGAATTGCTATTTCCCGCTGTTCATTCCGCTGTCCTATTTCGCTAAGGAAGCCGAGCATGTCGAAGGCTTCGCCAAGGAAATGGCGGTCGTCACCCACCACCGCCTGATCCAGCAGAACGGCACCCTCGTACCGGACCCGGATGCGAAGCTCGAAGAACCCCTCGTGGTCCGCC
>JBDTLS010000066.1:0-11729 GCA_039934655.1 Sphingobium sp. | reverse complement strand
GAGCGCGCGGTCTGAACAGGCCCGGATGATTTCCTCGCAACGCGACATGCTCGACCGCCTGTCGGCAGGTGTTGCACAATTTGGCCCGGACAGGGTGCTCCAGTTCTGGAATCAGCCGTTCATCAGCCTGTTTGCATTGCAGCCCGAACATCTTGCCGAAGGCCCGGAGTTTGAACGCGTGCTCGACCGAATGCGCGAAGGCGGGCGCATTCCCGAACATCGCGATTTCCCCGTATGGCGGGCCGAACGGCGCGGGTGGTTCGTTTCCACCGAAGCGCAGGAGGAAAACTGGCTGCTCGCAGATGGTACGCATTTGCGTGTGTTCGCTCAACCGCTGCCCGATGGCGGCCTGCTGCTGATTTTCGAAGACCGCACCGAGGCGGTCCAGCTATCGAGTGCGCGCGATACGTTGCTGCGGGTCCGCACCGCAACGTTCGACAGCCTGTTCGAGGGGATCGGCGTTTTCGCCGCCGACGGCAGGCTCCATCTGTGGAACAATCGGTTCCGCAAAATCTGGGAGGTCGAGGAATCGGTGCTGGCCGCTCACCCGCGCATCGATGATTTCATGCTCAGCGTGTCATCGCGGCTCGCCCGTCCACCGCAGGCCAGCGTGATGCGGGAACTGGTGCGCGCGTGCACGGTTGAACGCAAACAGCGTAATGGCCGGGTTATCCTTGCCGACGGGCGCACATTTGATTTCGCGGCGATCCCGCTGCCCGATGGCAATGCGTTGTTCACGATGCTGGACGTGACGGACAGCCGCCGCGTGGAATCTGTGCTGCGCGAACAGAACGAAGCACTGGAACAGGCCGACAAGATCAAGTCCGATTTCCTGGCCAACATGAGCTATGACTTGCGCACGCCGCTCACCTCGATTGCTGGCTTTGCGGAGATGATCAAGGGTGGCTATGCCGGCGAGATACCCGAAACCGCGATGGAATATGTCGATGCCATCATGCAAAGCACTGACAAACTTTCGCAGATGATAGACACCGTGCTTGACTTGTCGCAGGGGGAGGCCGGAAACTTACCGCTCGAAATGGCGCCGGTCGATATTGCCGCGCTTGCCCGTGATTGTGTGGCGCGGTGCGCCTCTCTGGCACAGGAAAAGCATATCGATCTGGCAGTTGATCTGAAACCCTCCATCGGACGTGTCATGGGTGATGCCCGCCGTATTGCGCAGGCGCTCGACCATCTGCTCGACAACGCGATAAAATATGTGCCGGAGGGCGGGCGCATATTGCTGCATGGCGATGGTCAGGTGCAGCGTGCGCGGTTGATCGTGTCGGATAATGGACCCGGCATGGATGCGCGGACACAGGCGCGCGCCTTTGATCGCTTTGGCGCAATGGCGGCAGGCGAACGGAGCGAAGCGCTGGGGCTGGGGCTTCCGCTTGCGCGGCAACTGATCGAAACACATGGCGGCAAGCTGAGCCTGCTGTCGGAAGTTGGCCACGGCACGGTATTGACGATGGAAATACCAAGAGGCGACCTGCCCCGGGGCGATAGCGCGCGTGGATGACGCCGGGATCGCCCCGCGCCGGATCGCCAGCGAGGCTGCCATGCTGGCTTTTGGTGCCGAGCTGGCTGCGCATGTGAGGATCGGTGATGTCATTGCCCTGCGCGGGGGACTCGGCGCGGGCAAGACGACATTGGCGCGGGGTTTGCTGAGCGCATTGGGACTGGTCGAACAGGCCCCAAGTCCAACCTTCGCCATCGTCCAGCCTTACGCCCCGCCGGACGTTGTTCTGGCGATTGCCCACGTCGATCTGTACCGCATCGAAGCGGCAGGAGAAGCGGATGAACTGGGACTCGACGAATATCTGTCCGACGGCGCCCTGATTGTCGAATGGCCGGAGCGGCTGGGGGATCGCTTATGGCCTGATGCGCTCATCCTCGACATAGACGTTGCCGATGAACATGCGCGATGCTTGACAGCCATCGTTCCGCCAGCTTGGAAGGACCGATGGCCATTGATATGATTCCCCCGCAAAGTGCAGCCTCATTCCTCGATACCGTAGGATGGGGCGGCGCGCGGATCGAACCGCTGGCGGGAGATGCGTCTTTCCGGCGGTATTTTCGGGTGCTGGATGGTGGGCGCTGCGCGGTATTGATGGATGCGCCGCCACCGCACGAAGACCCGCGCCCGTTCCTGTCAGTCGCCGAACATCTGTGCGCGCAGGGCTTCGCCGCGCCTGGTATATTGGGACGCGATCTGGCGCATGGGCTGGTGTTGCTGGAGGATTTTGGCGACGCGCGGGTGCGGGAGTTCGTCGATGCAGACCCCGCGCAGGAGGATCAAATCTATCGGCGTGCCGTGGCGTTGCTCGCCGATCTGCATCGTTTGCCGCCGGTTGATGCGCCGCCCTATGACCGGGAAGTGTATCAGCGCGAAGCCGGGTTGCTGACCGAATGGTATTGCCCCGCGCTCGGGCTGGTGGTCGATGTGGCGGGGTACGTGGCGGCGTGGGATGCGGTACTGCCCACCGTCGAGAAGGATAACGCACCACGCGTCACGGTGCTGCGCGATTATCATGCCGAAAACATCATGCTGATCGACGGCCGCAAGGATGCACATAATCTCGGCTTGCTCGATTTTCAGGACGCGCTGGTCGGTCATCCCGCCTATGATCTGGTTTCGCTGTTGCAGGATGCGCGGCGCGATGTCGCGCCTGACACCGAAGCACGAATGATTGCTTATTATAAATCGCTGGCCCAGCCACAGGGCGATTTCGACGCCGCCTATGCGGTGCTCGGCGCACAGCGCAACGCCAAGATCATCGGCATTTTCACCCGGCTGTGGAAGCGTGACGGAAAACCGCGCTATCTGGGCTTCCTGCCGCGCATGTGGAGCTTGCTGGAGCGAGATCTGGCGCATCCGGCGCTCGCCCCCGTTGCGGACTGGTTCGCGCAAAATATTTCCGCCGATATGCGGCATCATGCCCTTGAAGCGCATCTCGCCGCATGAGCACTCCCACATGAGTACCCACGTGACCACGGCAATGCTGATGGCAGCTGGGCTGGGTAAGCGGATGCGCCCGCTCACCGCCACCCGACCCAAGCCGCTGGTCAAGGTTGCGGGTATGGCGCTGATGGATCATGCGCTGGATAGGCTTGAGGCGGGCGGGATCGAACGCACGGTCATCAATGCACATTATCTGGCCGATACTGTGATCGCCCATGTCAAGGCGCGGAAGACGTCAATGGAAATCATTATTTCGGATGAGCGTAACAAGCTGCTGGAAACCGGCGGCGGGTTGATGAAGGCTGCGACGTTGCTTGGGCAAGTGCCGTTCCTGTGCGCCAACAGCGACAACCTCTGGATCGATGGCCCGCGTGACAGCATCGCGATGTTGAGCGACCTGTGGGACGATGATCGCATGGACGCTTTGCTGCTGGTCGTGCCGCACGCGCGGGCCACCTGTCACAGCGGGCCGGGCGATTTTCATATGGATTCCGCCGGGCGGCTGTCGCGTCGCAAACCCAGCTATATCGCGCCCTTTGTGTTTACCGGGGTACAGATCATGTCGCCGCGCCTGCTGCGCGATCCGCCGGGGGATGTCTTTTCCACCAATGTCTTTTGGAACCGCGCGATGGAGGCCGGGCGCCTGTTTGGCGCATCGCATCAGGGTTTGTGGTTCGACGTTGGAACACCGCAGGCTATTCCCGTGGTTGAAGCGGTCATTATCGGTGCCTGACGCTGGCGATCATGGCTAAGCGGGAAACACCCGCCGTATATACCATTCCGGCTCACCGGGCCTTTGCCGACGCGCTTGCCGCCGGGATATTGGCGCAGCATGGGCGCGATCCGATGGCGCTGGCGCGCGGCATCATATTGCTGCCCAACAACCGCGCGGTACGAGCGATCAGCGATGCATTCGTGCGGCGATCACAAACTGGGGCACAAACTGGGGCACAAAATGGCCTGCTGATGCCGCGTCTGGTGGCGATTGGCGACATCGACCTCAACGAGCGGTTGGGCAATGCGCTGGACCCGATGGGGGAGGGCGTGGATATTCCGCCCGCCATTCCCCCAATGGAGCGGCTGATGATCCTCGCGCGGCTGGTGCAGCAAGTACGTGCCGAAGCGGGGCAGAGCGTCGATGCGGGCGAAGCGATGCGGCTCGCCCAGGCGCTGGCGAGTGCGCTCGACCAGATGCTGGTGGAACGGGTGACGCTTTCGCGGTTGCGCGATCTTGACGGGGTGGAGGATTTGTCGGCGCATTGGCAAGCCTCGCTCCATATGCTCGAACTGTTGCTGGAACGCTGGCCGCGTGAGCTGGAAAAGCGCGGCATGATCGATATGGCCGAACGGCGTAACCGCTTGCTCGATCATGTCGCGGCGCGTTGGCGGCATACGCCACCGCCCGGATTTGTGGTGGCGGCGGGTATCAGCACGACCGCCCCCGGGATATGCGCGGTGCTGCGCACGGTGGCCCGGATGGAGCGCGGTCAGGTGGTGCTGAGCGAGCTTGACCAGAATATGAGCGACGAGGATTGGGACGAGATCGGACCATTCACGCCCGATCCCGACACAAAACGCCGCCGTCCGCATGAAAGCCACCCGCAATTTGCGCTAAAGGTGTTGCTCGACCGGATCGGTGTGGCGCGGGCCGAAGTCGCGCTGTGGCGCTGGGGCGGCGGGCATGATGCGCGCGCCGTGCGTAGCCGCACGATTTCCTATGCGATGCTGGTACCATCCCAGACCGGCAAATGGCGCGACCTGAAACCTGCCGAGCGTACATTGGCGGGGGTTTCGGCGTTGGAACTTGCGACTCCGGCGGAAGAAGCACAAGCGATCGCCATTGCGTTGCGCGAAGTACTGGAACAACCGGAACGCACCGCCGCGCTGGTGACGCCCGACCGCGCGCTGGCCGTGCGGGTCGCCGCGCATCTGCGCCGCTGGGGTATCATGGCCGATGACAGCGCGGGCCAGTCGCTCAGCCAGTTGCCGCCGGGCACATTACTGCTCGCGCTGGCTAAAGTGGTGGCGGAGCGGTTCGCGCCGGTTGCCTTGCTTAATTTGCTCAAGCATCCTTTGGTGATGACGGGCGATGCGCGCCTGACCTGGCTTGAACGGGTGCGTGGGCTGGACCTGCTGCTGCGTGGGCCGCGCCCCGCACCGGGCCTTGCCGGTGTGGATGCGTTGTTGCTGCCGCGTCCCGATGGCGAGCAGGATCGCCAGCGCCGCTTGCGTGCGCAAGTTGCGGAATGGTGGCCCGGCGCACGGGCGTTGCTTGATCCGCTCGAAGATCTGGCCCACGACATGCAACATCCCGCCGCGCTGTTCGCCACGCTGCGCGAGATCGCTGGCGCGTTGACCGGCGATGCGATCTGGGCGGGGCATCAGGGCCATGCTCTCGCCGATCTGTTCGCGCAGATTGAGGACGCGGCGTATCTTGGGCCCGGCGCGATCGATCTTGCGGCGCTGCCTGATCTCCTCGACCGGTTGCTCGGCGATGTCAGCGTCCGTCCGCCGCAGGGCGGGCATCCGCGCGTTGCGATCTACGGCTTGCTTGAGGCGCGCCTGCAGCAGGCGGACCTGATGATCCTCGCCGGTTTGAACGAAGGAACCTGGCCAGCACTGCCTGCGCCGGACCCGTGGCTCGCCCCGCGCATACGCCAGATACTGGGCCTGCCGGGACTGGAATACCGGATCGGCCTCGCTGCGCATGATTTCGCGAGCGGGCTGGGCGCGCCAGAGGTGCTCATCACCCGCGCGCGGCGCAGCGGCAATGCACCCGCCGTCGCATCGCGCTTCTGGTTGCGGTTGCAGGCGATGGCGAGCGATCATTTCACGTCGCCCAAAACGGACTATGCCGCACTGGCATTGATGATCGACGCGGCGCCGGGGCACCCGCAGCCCGCCACCAAGCCCGCGCCAAATCCGGGCGCGCACCTGCGTCCCGATGTCGTGGCGGTGACCGACATTGATCGTTTATCTGCCGACCCTTATGCCTTTTATGCGCGCAAGATACTTGGCCTTGCGACGCTCGATATGGTCGACGCCGATCCGGGCAGCGCATGGCGCGGCACGGCGGTCCATCGCATATTGGAACTATGGTACACCCACGATGGGTGCGATCCGGCGCGGCTGGAGCAGCGTGCTCGCGAACTGTTGCGCCAGGGGGATGCGCACCCGGTCGTGCGCGCATTATGGCAGCCCCGGTTGCTGGCTGCGGTCGAGTGGATCGCTGGCCAAGTCGCCAGCGATCTGGCCGAGGGGCGCCGCATCATCGCTGTCGAGGCCAGGGGGCGCACATCGATCGCGGGCGTGACGCTGACGGGCCAAGCCGACCGCATTGACCGATTGGCCGATGGATCGCTTGCGATCGTCGATTACAAAACCGGCAAGCCGCCGAGCGGCGCACAGGTCAAGGCGGGCTATTATATGCAGCTTGGCCTGCTCGGTTTGATCGCCGAGCGGGGCGGTTTTGCGGACCTTGGTGATGGGCAAAGCGTTTCCGCCTTTGAATATTGGTCGACCGGCAAGGACAAGGGGGCATTCGGCCATCGAAAAAGTCCGGTGAAGCCAGGCGGGTCGGACAAGATGATCGCAACCGAAGAGCTGACCGCCCATGCGAGCGCGCACTTCGCACAGGCTGCCGAAAAATGGCTGACGGGCACCGAGCCGTTCGTGGCGAAGCTCAATCCCGATCTGCCCAGCTATGGCGATTATGACCAGTTGATGCGGCTGGAGGAATGGTATGGGCGGGGCGGCAATGGCTGAACCGAAAGACGCCCTCAAGCCGTTGCGTGGGGCGCAGGCACTTGCCGCCGCGCCGGATGCGCATGTCTGGCTGTCCGCATCGGCGGGGACGGGCAAGACGCATGTATTGACGGCGCGGGTATTTCGGTTGCTGCTGAACCGGGTGCCGCCGCAAAATATCCTGTGCCTGACCTTTACCAAGGCGGGTGCGTCGGAAATGGCCGAGCGGATTCACAGCCGTTTGGCGGCGTGGGTGCAGATGGACAACGTATCGCTTGGTCAGGATTTGCAGGCGTTGGGCGAGGATTATGGGCCGGAGGCGCGCGAAAATGCGCGTCGCCTGTTCGCCGAAGTGCTCGAAGCGACCGGCGGAGGCCTGCGCATCCAGACGATCCACAGCTTCTGCCAGCAGTTGCTCGCCTCTTTTCCTTCCGAAGCGGGGTTGATACCCGGCTTTCGGGCGTTGGAGGATCGTGAGCAACGCGAACTGGCGCGCAATACGCTGGCCGAACTGGTGCTGGCCGCCGAAGCGAGCGACAACACGGCGCTGATACATGCATTGCAGGCGATGGCGCTGCGTATGGGCGAAAAAGAGGCCGAAGCCTATCTGATGCGCTGCGCGGGCGCGCATGATGCACTCGACAGTCTGAGCGATGACATCCGCGCCGAGATATTCGGACGGCTGGGGCTGCCGCAGGGCGATGTCGAGCAAAGTATCGCTGACGCCTGCGCGGATGAGGCATTCGATGTGGATGCCGTGCGCCGGCTGGCGGCCGCGAACCGCGCGTGGGCCGGAGTGAAGGGCACCAATGCAGCAGCGGATATGGCGGCATGGATGGCGATGTCCGGCACCGATCGCGCTGCCAATCTCGCCATGCTGCTTGGTTCAGTCTTTACGCAAAAAGGCGAGCCGAAAGTGGTTTCCGCGAAGCAATTGGCCGCCGAGCCGGATTTTGCGCAGCTTGCGCAGGAGGTTGGGGACCGATGCATGGCGCTGCTCGCGTTGCGCACGCAGGTCGCCTATGCGGAATTGGCATCGCAGGCCTTATATGCGGGGCGGGTTTTTGCGCGTGCCTATGCGCAGGCGAAACGCGTGGCGGGTGTGGTCGATTATGACGACCTGATCGCGCGCGCATCCGACTTGCTCAACATGCCGGGCATAGGCGAGTGGATTCGTTTCAAGCTCGATCAACAGATTGACCATATCCTCGTCGATGAGGCGCAGGACACCAACGTTCGCCAGTGGCTGATCATCAAGGGGCTGGCCGAAGAATTCTTTGCGGGCGAAGGCGCGCGGGGCAATACGCTGCGTACGCTGTTTACCGTCGGCGATTTCAAGCAGGCGATCTTCGGATTTCAGGGCACCAGTCCACTTGCGTTTCAGCGGGCGCGCCGGATATTTCGCGGATATGCCGATGATGCCGAGCATATGTTCCATGACCTCTCGCTCGATGAGAGTTTTCGGTCGACTCCGGCGGTGCTGGAATTGGTTGACGCCACGCTTGCGCAATTGGGTGGCGAAGCGTTGGGACTGACGATCGGCGATATTCATCACGAGAGCGCCAATCGCTTCCCCGGATCGGTGCAATTGTGGAAGCCGGTGGCGGCGAATGGGGGTGCGCCTGATGATAACGGGGAAATAGCGGAAGCATCGGACAGCGAAGAAGATTGGCTGGCCGACCACCAGCGCGCGCTCGCCGAGCGCATAGCGCAGCAGATCGCCGCATGGATTTCTGGCGGAATGATGTTGGAAAGCAAGGGCCGCCCCGTGCGCCCCGGCGATGTCATGATACTGGTGCGCAAGCGCGGTGATCTTGCGCGATTGATTGTGGCGCGGCTGTATGAAGCCGGGGTGAGGGTGGCGGGGATCGATCGGCTGCGCTTGCAATCGCCGCTTGCGGTGCGTGACCTGATGGCGGCGTTGCGTTTTGCGGCGCAGCCCGACGATGACCTTAATCTCGCCAATCTGCTCGTCTCGCCGCTGGTGGGCTGGACGCAGGAAGAATTGCTTACGCACAGCGTCCCGCGCAAAGGGAACCTCTGGCGTCACCTGCGTCAGGCGGGGGATGCGCCCGGATTGGCTGCGCTCTATGATCTGCTCAATCAGGCCGATTTTATCACGCCCTACCGCTATCTGGAGCATATCCTGTCCGGCCCGATGCAGGGACGCCGCAAATTGCTGCATCGGCTCGGCGATGAGGCGCGCGACGCGGTGGACGAGTTGTTGCAAGCGGCGCTGAATTTCGAACAGCAGGAGCATCCCGCCCTGCAATCCTTCATCGACTGGTTTGATCGTGAGGAAGGCGACATCAAACGCGAAAACGATGGACGCGACGATGCTGTGCGGCTGCTCACGGTGCATGGTGCGAAAGGCTTGCAGGCGCCGATCGTGATCCTCGCCGATGCCTGCGGAGATCCCAATCGCGCGGGCGGGCTGGACAGGTTTGACTGGGCCACGCCGGACGGCGACAAGCTGCCGCTGGTCCCGCCACGCAAGAACGAGCAGTTTGGGGATATCGAAACGGCTGTTGCTGTTCAATCGCGGACAGATCGGGAGGAGCATTGGCGACTGCTTTATGTGGCGATGACCCGCGCCGAGGAGCATCTGGTGCTGACCGGCGCGCTCGGTAAGCGCACCAGGGGCGTAGTGCCCCCTGACAGTTGGTATGCAGCGGCGGAACGGGCGATGATCGAGCTGGGCGCTTCATGGGACGCCGACGCGCTTTGGGGCGGAAGCTGCATATGGCGCGGCCATGCGGTTTTTGTACCGCATCCGCCCGCAAAAGCGGAAGCTGCGCGTCGCGCGTCACCCGACTTGCCACACTGGTTGCACAGCGCCGCGCCAGTCGAAGCGCGTCCGCCACGCCCCCTCGCGCCGACCAAAGAGGTAGAGGACGATACTGCGCAGCCGCCACCGGGACCAGCCATGCGCGCAGCGGCGGAGCGTGGGAAGCTGCTCCATGCGATGTTCGAGCGACTGCCTGGTGTTGCGGCGGGTGAAAGGCGCGATGCGGCCCACCGCTGGTTGACGAACGCGGCGGGCGTGCACGACGCCGATGTGCGGGCAGGGTTGATCGATCATGCGCTGGCGGTGATTGAGGCGCCCGCTTATGCTGACATCTTCGCGCCCGATGCGCTGGCCGAAGCACCGATTGCAGCGGTGGTGGGCGAGGATGTTATTGCCGGTATCGTCGATCGCCTGTCGGTGCGGGAGGGCCGCATCCGTCTCGTTGATTTCAAAACCGGCGGACGTGTGCCCGCCAACGTCGATGCGGTGCCGCGTGCACATCTGCGCCAGATGGCGGCCTACGTCGCCGCGCTGGAGGTGATTTTTCCGGGCCGCCCGGTGGAGGCCGCGCTGCTGTATACCAGCGGGCCAACGATGATCCCGCTCGCTCCGCACTTGCTCGCTCCGCACAAGCCCGGCTTCGCGCCTGAACAGCAAAGTTTGTAGCGGGCGCGGTTGAGCATCCCCACATGCGAGCCTACATAGGGGATCACGATCTTTCCCCAAGGAGACACCCTATGGCGACCAAGGCAGTTACCGATACGAGTTTTCAAAGCGATGTCATCGACGCGGACATACCCGTGCTCGTTGATTTCTGGGCTGAATGGTGCGGTCCATGCAAGATGATCGGTCCCGCACTGGAAGAAATCGCTGCTGAACTGGATGGCAAGGTCATCATCGCGAAGCATAACATCGACGAAAACCCCGACACACCGGGTAAATTCGGCGTGCGCGGCATCCCGACGATGATCCTGTTCAAAAATGGCGAAGCCGTCGCGACCAAAGTTGGTGCGGCTCCCAAAAGCCAGCTCAAAAGCTGGATCGAGGGACAGCTTTAACTCAAT
Source organism: Sphingobium sp. (assembly GCA_039934655.1). Taxonomy (GTDB): domain Bacteria; phylum Pseudomonadota; class Alphaproteobacteria; order Sphingomonadales; family Sphingomonadaceae; genus Sphingobium. The sequence continues at coordinate 1,168 of JBDTLS010000066.1, read as the reverse complement.
AAGATCCGCGCCGCTTCATCCCATAATCGGGGTGAGGCGGCCGCCAGCATACCCTTTTGATCGGTTCCAATCCGGTAGTGCGAGCCATCATAGCGGCTTGCCCGCCCGCCCGCCTCGATCAGGAACAACACGCCCGCCGCATGGTCCCACGGCAAAGTCCGGTTGAACACGCATATGTCGTTCTGCCCCAGCACCAGCCGCGGATATTGCTCGGCGGCGCAACGGGGAATATCAACCAAGGTCAGTTTGCCAGCCGCGCGGGTGAGCAGGTCTGTCCGCTCCTGCGCATCCAGAAACAGCGTAGAAATTCCTGCAATAGGAAGCCGCGCACCCGATTCCCGCGCGATGATACGCTCGCCATTGATACGCGCGCCGGCCCCCTTGATCGCATCGCAAAGGCGGTCCGTGAGCGGATCATATATCCAGCCAGCCAGCGTTTCTCCCGCCTCTGCAAGCGCGATCAGGATGCCGAACGGTGGCTTTCCGGCCGCGAAATTGCCGGTGCCGTCGATAGGATCGATAATCCATTTGAGACCGCACCCAGCGCCAGCCAATATCGATGGGTCGGCAGCACATGCTTCCTCGCCAATCAAACCGGCTTCGGGCAAGATTTGCGTTAATCCCTCGCCCAGCGCCAGCTCGCTTTCCTTGTCGGCGATGGTGACAAGATCATTAGCGGCTTTTTCCTGCACCTCATGCGCGGCGAGGTTTTGATAGCGCGGCAAGACGATGTCCTGCGCTACCCGGCGCATCAAAGCGGAGACCGCGCCGGACAGGGTTGGGGTGATGAAGCTCATAGGATTTGCGATAACGCCATAGAGCAAGCGATTGCCATCAAAATCGCGCCGCTGATATGCGCGATCTTTTGCTCTGCGGCTGGCGAGAAAGCCAGGCGACCCAGCCGAAACGCCAGCGTCGCATAAAAGGAGAGCGCCATCACCTCCATCCCGCAACCAATGGCCGCAAGTTTGATGACCTGTGGCGCCACGGCGTGGTGCACGTCAATGAACGACGGCGCTAGAGCGGTTTGCGATCCGATTGCATCGGCTCGACCGCTCTATCCTATTGTTTTACCGCGTTTTCCGAGTCGTCAGGTGATTCCACCTGACTGGAAAACGCTCTAAGGCCTGTGGACAATAGGGATTCCTTTTTGCTCGGATAAGTGATT
>JBDTLS010000065.1:0-11871 GCA_039934655.1 Sphingobium sp. | reverse complement strand
GGAGGGGGTCACCTGGGCCTGCGCCACGGCCATGACGCCGCGCGACTTCGGGCCGCCCACCCGCGCACCCCGGGAGGTGTTCGCCGAACTGGCCGGTGGGCCGCATCGGGTGGCCTTCGTGTTCGGCTCGGAACGCTACGGCATGAGCAATGCACTCGTTATCACGGGCACGGATACTGATGTTGGCAAGACGGTGGTATCGGCGGGGCTATCCGCATGCCTGCCCGACGCATTTTACTGGAAGCCGGTTCAGGCGGGGCATGATGACGGCACCGACCGCGAACGGGTGATGGCGCTTTCGGGCTTGCCCGCGGAGCGATTGCTACCGGAGGTTTATAATCTCTCGACGCCCGCCTCGCCGCATCTCGCGGCGCGCATCGACAATGTCGCGATTACAGCCGTACAATTGCGCCTGCCCAACGCGGCGGGGCCGTTGATCGTGGAGGGGGCGGGCGGGGTGCTCGTGCCGCTGGGCGAGCATTTGATGATGATTGATCTGTTTGTGCAATGGCATATGCCGACCATACTGTGCGCGCGTACGGCGCTCGGCACGATCAATCATAGCCTGCTCAGCATTGAGGCGCTGCGGGCGCGTCAGGTGCCCATCGCGGGCATCATTTTCGTGGGCGACGCGCATAAGGAAAATGAACGTATCATTCCACAATTAGCCGGTGTGCGGTCCTTTGGCCGTTTGCCCAGGCTCCCGACGCTTGATGCCGCCAGCCTGCACCTTGCGATGGAGGCGCATATCGATATAGCCGCGATAAAGGCGTTGCTGCATTGAGCAGGACATCGCCGGTCTGGCACCCATTTACCCAACACGGATTGAGCGAGACGATACCGCATATCGTCAGCGCGCAGGGTGCCGTTCTTGAGTGCGATAATGGCCAGTCGCTGATCGACGCGATATCGAGCTGGTGGGTTATCACCCACGGCCATTGTCACCCGCGCATCGTTCAGGCGATCCGCGATCAGGCGGCAACGCTCGATCAGGTCATTTTCGCCGGTTACACGCATGATCCCGCCGAAGATGTCGCGCGGCAGTTGATCGATCTGACCAATCAACATCTGCCCGGTGCAAATCCCCTGAGCCATGTATTTTTCTCCGACAGCGGATCGACGGCGGTGGAGGTCGCGCTGAAAATGGCGCTGGGTTATTGGCACCACCGGGGCGAGGCGCGGCACCGTATTCTTGTGCTCGAACATGGCTATCATGGCGACACGATCGGAACGATGTCGGTGGGCGAGCGGGGCGTGTTCAACCGGCCCTATGCGCCGTTGCTGTTCGACGTGGAGAGCATTGTTTTCCCGCTAGTCGGGCGTGAGCAGGCAACGCTGGATGCGCTGGAAGCCGCCTGTCGTGCACCCGAAAAACCCGCAGCTTTCATTGCCGAGCCTCTGATTGTGGGCGCAGGCGGGATGCTGATCTATGGCGCGGACGTTCTGCGCCAGATGGCGAAAATCTGTGCGCGCCATGAAGTGCTGTTCATCGCGGATGAAGTCATGACGGCGTGGGGGCGCACGGGTACGCTTTTCGCATGTGAGCAGGCCGGGGTGACACCCGACATATTGTGCCTTGCCAAGGGACTGACGGGTGGATCGCTGCCGCTCGCCGCGACGCTGGCTAGGCAAAAGATTTTCGCTGCCCATTTCTCCGATGATCGGGCAAAGATGTTTTTCCATTCAAGCAGTTTCACGGCCAACCCGATTGCCTGTGCGGCGGCGCGCGCCAATTTCGCGATTTGGGCGGAGGAGGACGTGACGGGGCGCATTGCTGCGCTTTCCGTATATATGGCGCAGCGGCTCGCGCAATTGGCGCAGCATAGTTCGCTCGAAAACCCCCGCCAGCTCGGGACGATTGCCGCTATTGACCTGCGGAGCGAACAGGGGGGCTATATGGCGCAGGTCGCGCCTGCCCTGCGGGCGTTTTTTCTCGATGCAGGAATGGTGCTGCGGCCGCTGGGTAACAGCATCTATGTCATGCCGCCCTATTGCACCACTTCGGACCAGATCGACGTAATATTCGATGCGATCGAAGCCGCTGCGGACAAGTTCGGATAGGCACCCGATAACCCGCGCTTTCCATTTACAACAATAGCCGCTATGGCGGCGCGAATTCGTCACATTCTGGGATATTATGGCTAAAGAAGAACTGCTTGAGATGCGCGGAACCGTTGTGGAATTGCTTCCCAACGCCATGTTTCGCGTCAAACTGGAGAATGACCACGAGGTTTTGGGTCACACCGCCGGAAAGATGCGCAAGAACCGTATCCGGGTGCTGGTGGGCGATGACGTTCTGGTCGAACTGACGCCCTATGATCTGACCAAGGGTCGTATCACCTATCGCTTCAAATAGAACGGGAGTGGGCGAACTGCGCCTGATCCTCGCATCGGCGTCTCCGCGTCGGCTTGATCTGTTGGCGCAGATCGGCGTGGTGCCTTATGCCATTGACCCCGCCGATATTGACGAAAGCCCGCATAAGGCCGAACTCCCCGCCCGCTATGCCGCGCGGGTGGCAATGGAGAAGGCCGCATTTGTAGCTGCCCGCCATCCCGGCGCTTTGGTGCTGGCCGGTGACACGGTTGTCGCCTGTGGGCGGCGGATATTGCCCAAGGCGGAAACAGAGGAGCAGGCGCGCGCGTGCCTGTGCCTGCTCTCCGGTCGCCGTCACCGCGTCCACAGCGCCATCACATTGATCGATGCGAACGGCAAGGCCCGGCATCGCCTGTCGGAGAGCATCGTTACCTTCAAGCGCCTGCACCCGGATGAGATCGGCGCTTATGTCGCGGGCGACGAATGGCACGGCAAGGCGGGCGGCTATGCAATACAGGGCCACGCCGCCGGGTATGTGCGTGCGCTGTCGGGCAGCCCATCCGGGGTAATCGGTTTGCCTTTATACGAAACACGTTGCCTGCTGATCGCGGCAGGATGGAAAGTCGATTAGGATGATGTGCCGTGCCCGCTGAATGGCTGTATGAAGAGGGCATCGGCGAGTGTCGCGCGGCGCTGGTCGAGCGTGGTCACATCCTTGAGGCGTTGATCGAGCGTGAGGGCGATCATGTGCTGGGCGGTGCGGTCGTGCAGGGGCGGCTGGTCCGTACGCTGATCCCCCGCAAGCGTGGCATCGTGCGCCTGCTGCACAGCGGCGAGGAAGTGCTGATGGAGCCGATCCCGCCGAAGCTGGCCGAAGGCGGCACCCTGTTCGTTGAGATCACCCGCGAGCGCATAGGCGAGGAAGGGCGCGACAAGCTCGCCAAGGGACGCGCTGCCTTGCCGGGCAGCAAGCCTCAGCCGGGACCGAGTTTGCTTCAACGCATCCGCGCAACCGATCTGCCGGTCGTGCCCTGTCCAGCGCATCAGGCTGATGCGCTGGAAGCGCACGGCTGGAGCGAGTTGCTGGAACAGGCAATATCGGGCGATGTCGGCACCGAAGCCGCTGCGCTGCGCATATTCCTGACTCCGGCGATGGTGCTGATCGACGTGGATGGCTCCTTGCCGCCCGCACAACTCGGACCCAAGGGCGCCAAGCTCGCCGCGATTGCAATCCGCCAGATGGGGCTGACCGGCTCGATCGGTATCGACCTGCCGACGTTGAACAACAAGGACGAGCGCGCGATCACCGCCGCCCAGATCGATAAAATCCTGCCGCTGCCTTTCGAGCGCACCGCCGTCAACGGCTTCGGTTTCATCCAGATCATCCGCAAACGGGAACGTCCTTCGTTGATGGAGCTGCTGCGTGAGGAACCTGCACTTACGGCTGCACTGGCGTTGGTGCGCCGCGCGGAACGTCATGAAAGTGGCGGGGCAGGGCAGGGGGGCGCTGTCACAATACATGGCCATCCCGCTGTGCTCGACAAGATTCGCAAAGGGGGAGACTGGATGGCCCGGCTGGAAAAGCGGCGCGGCGGCGCCGTTGTCTTGCAACAGGATGCGAGCCTTGGCATGAATGCTGGCCATGTCAGCTGACCCGACCCAGATGCGCTGCCCGCTATGCAAGAAGCCCGCAAAGGCAGAGTTCAAGCCATTTTGCAGCCGCGGTTGCCGCGATCGCGACCTGAATGCGTGGTTGGGCGACAACTATCGGATCGCGTCGGACACGAACGACGATGAGACCGAAAAAAGCAGCGATTATGGGGTAGACAGCACGCTGGACTGAGCCCTATAGGGCACCCTCCGATACGCGATGAGCGCTTGGCTCTTTGCGATCTTGCCCGGGTAGCTCAGTTGGTAGAGCATGCGACTGAAAATCGCAGTGTCGGCGGTTCGACCCCGTCCCCGGGCACCATTTCCCTTTCCAGCACCGTCCATCCTGCGCTGTAGCAGTGTTCGATCCTGACGTTCTCGGCCCAGATGTCGGCGCAGTGCGAAGCATGAAAACTACGCGTCGCGCCACGAACCCCCAAAATATCCCCTATAATTCCTGATAACAGACAAGCGTTCAGGAAGACTGGAAATGGATAACACCCCTTCGGCGACCGAGAATTTTTTCATGCGCCGTGCAACTGCTGTAGCTATCGGCGCGGTTACCATGTTGATGCTGGCGGCGGCGCTGTTGTTCTGGCGGCAGGGCGAGGCGAGCCTCACGGCGAAGGGCTGGGTCGAGCATACCTTCGAGGTGCGCGGTCATATCCGGCGCCTTATAAACCGGGTGGAAACTGCCGAGCTCAATCGCCGCAGTTATATGCTTTATGGTACGGACGAGTATCTCTCATCTTATCAAGAAAATATCAAAGACGCTACCGGGCCCCATGCCGAAGACCCATCCTCCGAGCAGCAACGATCGGCGCGTCAGGAGCTGGCGATCCTGCGCAGGATGACAGTGGATAACCCGACGCAGCAGGCCAATCTGGATGAGATGGCGGACAGCCTCAAGGATCTGGCGGAATATCAAGCGACTAGTATCAAAATGCATCGGGAAAATCCCGAAGGAAGCAAAAGCCAAATTAGCAATCCGCAGGAAATCACCCTGATGGGACGGATCGAAAATATGGCCCGTCTGATAGAGGCGGAGGAAACCCATCTGCTGAAACTGCGCACGGAGCTGGATGACAGCACCACGCGGCAGAATACGATGCTTACGCTCATGCTATCGGCGCTTTTCTATGTGGCGATGACCGTGTCGATATGGATTTACCAGCGCAGCCGTGCCCGTTCGACGGCGCAGATGCTGCTCTACACACAAGAGCTGGAAAGGAGCGAGGAAGAGCTGAAAATGCAGCAGGAGGAGCTGAAAGCGTCCAACGAGGAAATCGAGGCTTCCAACGAGGAGCTGGAAGAAAAAACCAGAGCACTGGAGGAACAGAACGCGCAAATTCAGCAACAGGCTGGGGAGCTTGAGGAGAGCCAGCGGCTGATCGAGGAAAAGGCCCGCGATGTTGAACGTGCCAGCCGATATAAATCCGAATTTCTTGCCAATATGTCGCATGAGCTGCGGACCCCCCTCAACAGTCTGCTCATTCTCGCCAAGCTGCTGGCGTCCAATGAAGAAGGCAACCTGACCGAAGAACAGATCGAAGAAGCCCAAGTCATACACAATGGTGGCATGGAGTTGCTTGGGCTGATTAACGATATCCTTGATCTTTCCAAGGTCGAGGCCGGGAAGCTCACGGTAATGCCGGAGCATACGGCGCTAGCGAACATTGTCGACCGGATGCGCCAGCAATTCACGCCGGTAGCGAACGACAAGGACGTGGCGTTCCCCATCACGGTAGCGGACGATCTGCCCGATATGCTGCATACGGATACGCAGCGGGTGGAACAAATCCTCAAAAACCTGCTGTCCAATGCTTTCAAATTCACCGAGCAAGGATCGGTGACGCTGGAAGTGCGCCGCCCGGAACAATCGGAAACGCAGCGATCTTCACTCGATCATGCCAGAGCCGTCGCTTTTTCGGTGACTGATACCGGGGTGGGCATAGAATCCTCGAAATTCAGGGATATCTTTGAAGCCTTCCAGCAGGAAGATGGGTCGATCGATCGCCATTATGGCGGCACCGGCCTGGGCCTTACCATTGCCCGCAAATTTGCGCATATGCTCGGCGGGGAAATCCATATCGCCAGCAAAAAAGGCGAAGGCAGCCGCTTCACGCTGGTGCTGCCGTTGAGAATGGCGGGCGGCGAAATCGAAGAAATGCACGCCCCAACTGCGCCAACGGAGAGTCCGTACATCGAACTCAAGGCGATACCTAAAACCTTCGTCACGGAGTTCATCCCGGATGACCGCCAGAACATCTGCGACAAGGACAGGGTGTTGCTCATCATCGAGGATGATCCCGTCTTTGCCGCGATGCTCATCAAAATCGCCCATAAGCGCGGCTGCAAATGCATCGCGGCTGGCGATGGCAAGAGCGGGCTGGTGCTGGCCCATGAGCAACCGGTCGACGCCATCATCCTCGATTTGAAACTGCCCGATATCGATGGATTGAATGTGCTCGACCAGCTCAAGCACGATCTGCGCACCCGCCACATACCCGTGCATATCATCAGCGGCCGTGAGGATGGCAACGTCATCCCGCTGCGTAAAGGCGCGATCGGTTATCTGGTGAAGCCCGCACCCATTGAGGCGATTGAAGGGGCGTTCGTCCGCATCGAGCATTTGCTGCAATCGGATGTAAAACAGGTGCTGGTAGTGGAGGACGACAAGAAAACCCAGATAGCCATTCAGGTCCTGCTGAAAAAGAAAGAAATTCAACTGACACTCGCCGATATGGGCGCAGACGGGTTGCGACACATAGAAAATACTAAATTCGATTGTGTGATTCTCGACCTGCAATTGCCGGACATGACGGGCTTCGAATGGCTGGAGAATATTGAAGTATCGCTGGGCGAGGCCGCTCCGCCGGTCATCATCTATACCGCCAGAGAGCTTTCCGAGGAGGAAAACCGCAGGCTCAGCCGCTATACCGGCGCCATCATCATCAAGGGGGCGAAATCGCCGGAGCGCCTGCTCGATGAGGTAACTTTGTTCCTGCACAGCGTGGAATCGACGCTGACCCCGGACCAGCAGGAGATCATCCGGATGCAGCACAACCCGGACAAGGTGTTGCAGGGACGGACGCTGCTGCTGGTCGATGACGACCTGCGTAACACCTTCGCGCTTTCCAAGCTGCTCAGGAAACACGGGATGAACGTCATCATCGCCGATAATGGCCAAATGGCGCTCGATAAGCTGGAGCAGGACCGATCGATAGAATTGGTCATTATGGACATCATGATGCCGGTGATGGACGGCTATCAGGCGATGTGCGAAATCCGTGCGCGCCTGTCCCTCGCGGGTCTGCCGATCATCGCGCTGACAGCGCGGGCCATGCCGGAGGAGCAGGAAAAATGCATCATGGCGGGCGCGAACGATTATCTGACCAAGCCGGTGGACATCGAGCGTCTGTTGACGCTGCTGCGCGTATGGTTGTTCAGGCAGGAGATGGCCGCGTGATGCTTTCATCCCCCTTCGAATTTGATTGCGGCACCGACCATCGCATGGACTGTGCGGCCCAGATCGACGACAAGGAAAAAATAGAAATCGCACTGCTGCTGGCCGGCATACGCAGTCGCTACGGATATGATTTCACCCATTACTCGCGCCCATCGCTCCTGCGCCGCCTGGAGAAGGCACGCCAGCAGGCGAGGGTGCGGCGCTATACCGAATTGCTGGACATGTTGCTCCACGACGAAAACTGCTTTGACGAGTTCCTGAAATCGATGTCGATCACCGTCACCAATATGTTTCGCGATTCAGAGTTTTACGAGGCGGTGCGGGCACAGGTGGTGCCGGTGCTCAAGACCTTTCCGTTCGTCAAAATCTGGCATGCTGGTTGCGCGACCGGTGAGGAAGCCTACTCGCTGGCCATTTTGCTTCACGAAGAGGGCTTTCTGGAACGGTCACAAATTTATGCGACCGATTTTAACAAGCATTCGTTGGATATTGCGGAGAGCGCGGTTTACCCGGTACGGAATATCGAAACTTATGCCAGAAATTATCATGAATCTGGCGGTGTCCGCGATTTTTTCGAATATTACAGAGACGGCTATGATCGGGTAAAATTCAGAGATTTTCTGAAGGAGCGCATTACGTTTTCCTACCATAATTTGGTGACGGATGGCGTGTTCGGGGAGATGAACCTGATATTCTGCCGCAACGTGCTTATTTATTTCGACAAGACATTACAGAATCAGGTGCTGGGAAAATTTGAAGACAGCCTGCGTCACGGCGGCTTTCTCTGCCTCGGCAACAAGGAGTCACTGAATTTTTCCTCGGTGCAGCCCGCGTTCGATGTGGTGGACAAGAAGCAGCGCATCTATCGGAAGCATGGAGTTGCCCATGCGGCATGAAGTCCTGAGGGCGGGCGGTTCCGCCACCGGCCCCGACGCGCGCAGGGCGTTTATCCCCGCGCCACCCGTCGACGTTCGTCCCAACATCCTGATTGTCGATGACCGCAAAGAAAATTTGCTGGCGACGGAGAGGGTTCTGAAAAGCCTCATTGCCTGAATTTTCAAGGCAAATTCAGGCAATGAGGCATTGTCGCTGATGCTGCGTCATAAATTTGCTGTCGTGCTGCTGGACGTGCAGATGCCGGAGATGGACGGTTTCGAGGTCGCCATGCTGATGCGGGATGACGAAACCATGTGCGGCATTCCGATCATCTTCGTCACTGCCATCAGCAAGGAAGAAAAATACGCGACGCAGGCCGCGGAAATCGGTGCGGTGGATTACATCTTCAAGCCGATCAACTCGGAAATCCTCAAAAGCAAGGTGAAGGTCTATCTCGATCTCTATGTGCAGCGCGAATATATTTTGAAGCTCAACGCGACCTTGAGCCAGTCCAACGAGGAACTGGAGCGTTTCGCCTATATCTGTTCGCACGACATGCAGGAGCCGGTCCGCATGATGAACAGCTATGGGGGAATGCTGGAAGAGGAAAGCGCCGGTGCGCTGAACGAACAAAGCAGCAGATATCTCCGGTTCATCATCAGCAACGCCCAGCGGATGCAAACAATGATTCAGGACATCCTTACCTTCTCGCGCGTCGGGCGTGAGGAAATTACGATGGAGTTGGTGGATTGCAACGAGATCGCAACCGAAGTGCTGGCCGAGTTTGAAGCGATCATTGCAGAAAAAAATGCCCGTATCCATTGCGGCAAGCTGCCGATACTGGAAACCAGCCCCACCTTGATGCGTATCCTGCTGCAAAACCTTATCGGTAATGCGCTCAAATTCCAGGACGGGTGCGAGCCGCCGGAAATCAGCATTGACGCAGATCAGCAGCAAAACATCTGGCAATTTTCCGTGCGCGACAACGGCATCGGCTTTGATCCCCAATTCCACGACCGGATATTCACGATTTTCCAGCGCCTGCACCGCAAGGAGGAGTACCCAGGCACCGGCATCGGCCTGTCTACCTGCCGCAAATTCATCCGCCTGTGTGGCGGCGATATCGGCTTTGAGTCCGCGCAGGGGGAGGGGTCCACCTTCTTTTTCACATTGCCGCAGAAAGGATGATGAAGATGTCCGCATCATTAGAGATATTGCTGGTGGAAGATAACGAGGGCGACGTGGAGATGACCCAGCGCGCTCTGCGTGATAACAAGCCCTTTTGTGGTCTCTCGGTGGTCAATGACGGGGTGGATGCGCTTCATTTCCTGCGCAAACAGGAAGGCTTCGCCGATGCCCCCACGCCTCACATCATCCTGCTCGACCTCAATATGCCGCGCATGGATGGCAAAGAATTCCTGGAAAACGCCAAGGCCGACCCGGATCTAAGGACCATTCCCGTTATCATGCTGACCAGCTCCTTGTCGCCCAACGATATCCGCGAATGCTATGAACGCCACGCGAGCTGCTATGTCGTCAAGCCATTCGACAGCAAGGAATTTGCGGGCGCAGTGCGCCAGATAGTGAGCTTTTGGAGCGGCTTGGGCAAACTGCCAGCCTGAGGGCGTTTATGCGGCTGCGCGTCCCTCCTGCATGTGACGACAAAGAAAAACCACCCCATGCAAGCATGGGGTGGCCAAGGTTCAGGGAGGAGACACCTTCACAAGGAAGGTATCAATACACGCACCTGAAAGGGGGACAGGCCCGTGTATGCGTCTATACTTAAGGCAGTACAGACAGGTTTTCAACCACTCATCTGGCAATTAAACGCAGCATTCGTAAAAAACATGCGAACGCTGATTAACGCTCGTTGCGTCAGGCCACAGGTTCGGGCGTTTGCACCGCGGCGTTCGGCATCTTGCCTTGCTCGATCTGCTGCTGGAAAATCTCCCGCATCAGCTGCAAAGAGAACAGATGGGCGTGGATCAACGGCAGCATTCCGCTCTGGTTGATCTTACGCAACTGGTCGCCGCGCATGTCGCGCAGCTTTTCCTCGTTCACCATCTGGAACCCGCGATAGACGAATGGCTGTTCGTTGCCGGGCACGTTGATCGCCACTTCGCCATCCATCAACAGAGCGAGCGCCTTGAGTTCGGCCATGAACAGGCCGGTGCGATGGGCGGATTGTTCAAATTCTTCGCAGAATTTAAGGACGTTGGTGGTCAATTCTGTGGGCTTGCCGTCTTCCAGCAGAGCCTCGCCATCCTCGAACGCGCCGATCGATTCGGCGGTCGGATCGAAGCAGAGCGAGAGATCGTCGCTATCCGGGCGGAGCTTGGCCAGCATCCACGGGTAGCGGCGGACATAGGCGGGCACATAGGTCGCCCCACGCAGCTTGCCATCGTCATCGAGAAAGGTGTTCACGCCCTCGTTAAGGCCCATCAGTGCCAGCGGAACCGGCTCGTCGCCGGACGAAAAGATGATCGGTACAAAACGCTGCGCCGTTACAAATTCGTCGATGGTCAGCGGCACTGCATGTTGATTGACCAGAAACGGTGCGGAATCGCTGGGTCGCATACGAAAGGACGCGTGGTCATTGCTGTTGAGCGGAATCAAGTCGTTATAAAAAATTGGCAGAGTGGCTTGTGGCGAGCTGGCCATGATTGGATCTCCATAAGGCAGGGCACGCGGTGCTGCCCCATCAGTCATTTATCGCAGGGGCAGTAATGTCCTCACGCCACGGATGCAAGCGGGATGAGCTTGCCGGGGTTCATGATGCCGAGCGGATCGAGCGCGCACTTTATGGCGCGCAGCACGCCGATCTGGGCGGGGCTGGCGAGGCGACCGAATTCAGCGCGCTTCATTTGGCCGATGCCATGTTCAGCGGAGATCGAGCCTGCTCGCGCCGTCACTACATCATGGACGAAGGCGCTGATGTTTGGAGCATTTTCGTCACGCCATCTCGCGCCATCCGATGTTCCTGTCGGCGCCCGTACATGAAGATGGACATTGCCATCGCCCAGATGCCCGAACGAGCCTGCGCTGGTTCCGGGGAAAGCCTTTTCGGCGGACGCTGCAATATCGATCATGAAGTCGGGCATGGCATGGACGGGGACGCTGACATCGAATTGCAAAGCGGGGCCGCGCGCGCGTTCCGCCTCCGATACCGATTCTCGCAACCGCCAGAATTGCTCCGCCTGTGTCTTGTTGGCGGCGATCACGGCATCGCGCGCTTGCCCTGTTGCGAAAAACGCGGCCAGCGCCTGTTCGAGCAGGGAAGAGGCGCTGCGTTCCTGGGTATTAAGGTCAATCTCGACTAATATGTTCCACGCTGCGCGGGTCGCAATCGGCGCGCGCGTGCCGGGAATATGGCGCAGCACCGCGTTCAACATGTCGTCAGGAATGACCTCAAAGCCCTCAACCGCAGGACCGATCTCGTTTTCCAAAAAGCGCAGAAGCGCCAGCGCCGCATGGGGCGTGTCGACGCCCACCCACGCCACCGCACTGTCGGCGATAGCGGGAACCAGCCTGAGCGTGGCGGCGGTGACCAGGCCAAGCGTTC
>JBDTLS010000064.1:0-12015 GCA_039934655.1 Sphingobium sp. | reverse complement strand
ATGGCGAAAAGACCAACGGCTTCTGGACCTACTCCGACATCGACGTGGTGTCGATGACCTGCCCCGCCCAGCGGCGCAGCGGCTCGGTCAATTCCCGTTCTCGCGCAATGCCATCCGCGGCGGGGCGATCCTGTGCCAACGGGTGACGGCGGCGGGTCTCGGCAAAACGCCGCTCCAACTCTGCGCCGGAGCAATCGAGATACAGCGTTTCGATGTCGTGACTGTGGGCATCGCGCAACGCCTTGATCCGCTGCACGATCACGGCCGCGCTATAACCGCGTGTGCGCGTGTCTATGCCTATCGCGAGCGGACGATCCTTGTCGGGCTGATCCTTGCCGACCGGCGCATCGAGCAGGCGGTCAAGCAGCACCAGCGGCAGATTATCGACAACCTCCCACCCCATATCCTCCAGCGTCTTGAGTGTCGTCGTCACACCGGCGCCCGACATGCCCGATACCAGCATAATGGTTTTGGCGGTGGCGGGGCCGTCCATGTCAGGCCAGTCCTTGTCCGGGCTGGCCATGTCCGGTTGACCCGTGTCCGGCATCGCCCGACAGATGTCGCAGCATCCACTCCACTTTTAAGGGTGCGGACGCTTCAAAGGGAGATAAATGCATAAGCGCAACCTCTACGCCTGCCAATGTCCGGGTCAATGGCGTTAGCGGCAAACGATCAACGCTGCCGAACAATTCCACCACCAGAGCGACCGGATGCGGGCCTGCGGATGGCACAGAGACGAGACCGATACCGCGAATTTCCATCAGCCCGACTATCGTTGGGGGTGCGTCGGCCAACACAATGTCACCCGTGCGCGTCAGCGATGTATAATCGTCGCTGACAAGCGCAGCGCCGCGATCGATCAGCCGCAACGCCAGATCGGATTTCCCCGATCCGCTTGGCCCAATCAACAACACAGCATGGCCGTGAATGGCGACGCTGGTGGCGTGGATCGTCTCGTCGGCGTTCATGGCGCTATTCCGAAGCAATGCCGGGATCGCCGAGATCCGCGAGCGGTAATCGCACAACGAAGCGGGCGCCCGCCTGCGCATCGTCACGATCGGCGATAGCGATTCTGCCCTGATGCCCCTCCACCACGCTGCGCGCGATGGCCAGGCCCAGCCCGCTATGCTTGCCAAAGCTCTCCCCCTCCGGCCGGACGCTGTGAAAGCGCCGAAATACGGTTTCTCGCTCCTGTGGCGGTACGCCGGGGCCTTCATCCTCCACACTGATCATCACCTGATTATCCGCAACGGTGGCGGTGACCTGAACCAGGCCCCCTGCGGGAGAAAAGGAGACAGCGTTATCCAGCAAATTATCAATCACCAGTGCCAGTCGCTGCGGCTCGCCCATCACCACGGCAACATCCTTGCGGGGACGCGCGAACGCGACGCGAACCTGATTGGGCACGCCCCGCGTTTCGCGCGCGAAGATCATACGCTCAATCATCTGCCCCAGATCAATCGCCTCGAAGCGTGTGTGCGAAAGCTGCGCGTCGATGCGCGATGCTTCGGCAATATCGGTCACGAGCCGGTCGAGCCTACGCACGTCATCGTGCGCAAGGGCCATAAGCTGCGCGCGCAAATCGGGTTGCTGGACGGATTCCAGAGCATCAAGCGCGGAGCGCAGCGATGCAATCGGGTTCTTGAGTTCATGACTGACATCGGCGGCAAAAGCATCTGTCGCATCGATGCGGTGGCGCAGCGCCTGCGTCATATCCGATATCGCCCGCGCCAGCATACCGATTTCATCGCGCCGTTCGGGCAGACGGGGCACCGTCACCTGTCGCGCGCGGCCCAGGCGCACCCGCACCGCTGCGCTCGCGAGCCGTTGCAACGGCAGCACAATCGTCCGCGCGAGAAACAGGGAAAGCAGCGTCGAAACGAGAATGGCCGATCCCAGCACAATACCGAGGCTCAACCGCTCCGCCCGCACTATACGCGTAATATCACGCGCGTTTTCGCTCGCCAGTAGGGCCGTACCGTCCGGCAACCGAGTGGCCGTCGTGATCATCGGCGTTCGATCGGGGGCGTAACGCGCCATCGCTACGGAAGCGCCACCGGGACTCGCCATGCCGATTTCCGGCCAACTGCCAGCCCGGTCCGGTCGGGGGTCCTGATAGGGCGGCAGCGGGGCCGCACCGACAATTTCATCAATTGCCTTGTCCAGACTGCGCGCCAGCTTGCGCTTGAATTGCTCTTCATGCGGATTGACGAGATCGAACCGGGGGCCGCCTGCAGCGAAGCTGTCGAATGTCATTGCGCCCTTGGATCCATAAACCCGCACACGGGTGTTCGTCCGCCGAGCGAAATCCAGCAATAGTTGCGCCTGCGTGGAGGCCGCACTGCGCCGATAGCCGTCCGCAAGAATATTGATACGCAACTGAGCTTCGGCCAGTTGCGTATCAAGGATGCGTGTACGATAGCTGTCAATATAGGAAAAACCACCCGCCAACAGCGCCAGCGCAATGATGTTGACGGCCAATATCCGCCACGTCAGTCGGATGCCCCCGGTCCAGTAGAGCCGCCCGCTTGGCACCTATTCCTCCGAAAACCGGTATCCGGCGCCATATAAGGTATCTATGGCATTAAAGGCCGGATCGGTTTCGCGGAACTTGCGGCGTAATCGCTTGATGTGGCTGTCTATCGTGCGGTCATCGACATAGACATCATCCTGATAGGCGATATCCATCAGCTGATTACGGGTTTTGACGACGCCGGGCCGGGCCGACAACGCCTCCAATATCAGGAATTCCGTCACGGTCAGCGTCACATCCTTGCCATCCCATTTGACCCGATGCCGCGCGGTATCCATCTCAAGGCGTCCACGCACGATGGGTGCGACCTGTACGTCGTTTGCCTGCGTGCCCGCCAGCACCAGCTCGGTTCGACGCAGGATCGCCTTGATCCGGGCGATCAGAAGCCGCTGGGAAAACGGCTTGGAAATATAATCGTCGGCGCCCATCGCCAGGCCTAACGCCTCGTCAAGCTCATCGGTTTTGGAGGTCAGGAAAATAAACGGCATCGCGCTCTTTTCGCGCAAGCGGCGCAGCAACTCGATGCCATCCATGCGCGGCATCTTGATATCGCACACCGCAAGATCAGCCGGATTTTCTATCAAAGCCTTAAGCGCCGATTCCGGGTCGGAATAGATGCGCGTCGCGAATCCTTCAGCCTGCAAGGCAATCGACAGCGACGCAAGAATGTTTTTGTCGTCATCGATCAGGGCGATGTTCGGGTTCATATCGACTTTGCGGTCTCACTCTGCCTGGTTGGTTTCGCCTCTTGGGTTTCAGGGGGTTAGACCAACCGGACGCGCATCGCAATGGTGTCGCCTGAATACGCGGGCAACCGCCATTTTTGGCTATCAGGCGCCGTTAACCTCATGCATTTGACGTGGGCAAGGCAAAGCCCTATGCGCGTCCCGTCAGTTGTCTGTCATCAATAGCAAAAAATGTTGCTATGATGACGGTTGGAGAGTCGGGTCGGCAAAATGATCCGGGCATTATATTCAGGAGCAAACGCGTGCAGGCGAATTCCCCTATTTCCCTCGCCCAGCAGGGCATTCCTACCCAGGCGGACATACATTGGAATTTGGGTACTGCCCCGCTGGTGGAAGCGGCGCTCGCCAATGGTGAAGGGCGCCTTGCGAAAGATGGTCCACTGGTCGTTGCAACCGGCAAGCACACCGGGCGCTCCGCATCGGACAAATTTATCGTGCGCGATGCCGAAACCGAAAACAACGTCTGGTGGAGCAAAACCAATGTCGCGATGACGCCTGAGCATTTTGCGGCATTGAAGGCCGATTTTTTCGCTGCGCTGGGGGAAAAGAAAGCCCTGTATGTAGCTGATTTATTTGGTGGATCGCAGAGCGAACATCGCGTCAACGTGCGTGTTATCAACGAATTGGCCTGGCACAATCTGTTCATTCGCACGCTGCTGGTCCGCCCAGACGCAAGCGAGCTGGCGAATTTCGCGCCGGAATATACGATCATCGACCTGCCCACTTTCCGCGCTGATCCTGCGCGTCATGGTTGCCGCAGCGAAACCGTCATCGCCGTCAACTTCACCGAGAAGCTGATCCTGATTGGCGGCACCCGTTATGCCGGTGAAATGAAGAAATCCGTGTTCGGCATTCTCAACTATCTGCTGCCGGTCAAGGGAGTGATGCCGATGCATTGCTCGGCCAATATTGGCCCCAATGGCGATACGGCAGTGTTCTTTGGCCTGTCCGGCACCGGCAAGACGACGCTTTCGGCGGACGCGAGTCGCACATTGATCGGTGATGACGAACATGGCTGGTCCGATACCGCTGTGTTTAACTTCGAGGGCGGCTGCTACGCGAAGATGATCAACCTTTCCGCTGAGGCTGAACCGGAGATTTTCGCGACATCCAAGCGTTTCGGCACGGTCCTCGAAAATGTCGTCATGGACCCCGTCACGCGCGAGCTGGACTTTAACGACAACAGCCTCGCGGAAAACAGCCGTGGTTCCTATCCGATCGATTTCATTCCGAATGCGAGCAAGGACAATCTCGGCCCTGTGCCCAAGAACGTGATTTTCCTGACCGCAGATGCCTATGGCGTGCTGCCCCCGATCGCGCGCCTATCGCCGGATCAGGCGATGTATCACTTCCTCTCGGGCTATACCGCCCGCGTTGCGGGCACGGAAATCGGCGTGACAGAACCAAGCGCAACCTTCTCCACGTGCTTCGGTGCGCCGTTCATGCCGCGTCACCCCAGCGTGTACGGCAACCTGCTCAAGGAACGCATCGCCAAGGGCGGCGTTACCTGCTGGTTGGTCAACACCGGCTGGACCGGCGGCACATATGGCGTGGGTAGCCGGATGCCAATCAAGGTCACACGCGCTTTGCTCAACGCCGCACTCGACGGCAGCCTCAACAATGCGGAATTCCGCATCGACGCGAATTTCGGCTTTGAAGTGCCGATTGCGGTGCCGGGCATCGAATCCAAAATCCTCGATCCGCGCGCTACATGGACCAACGGCGCCGAATATGACGAAACCGCCGCCAAGCTGGTCAAGCAATTCGTCGACAACTTCACCCAGTTTGAAGATCATGTCGACGCCTCGGTGCGGCAAGCGGCGCTGACCGCCGCTTAATTTTCTTACGTTCGAATATTTGGGGCGGGTGGAACAGGTAATCCTGTTGGACCCGCCCCTTTTCTATGTTCCCTTCCCTAGATGTGTTAAGAACGATTTGGGCGCGTGCATCAAGCGCAGTACCCTCATTCAAGGAGCACACCGATGTTGGAACAACTGCTTGGAAATATTGATGCCATAGCCGAAAAGCTGGGCCTTCCCGCTGATCAGGTCAAATCAATCGTTGAGTCGGCCACCAGCAAGCTGGGCGACAGCGGCGATCATTTGAGCGCACTTACCGCCGCCGCGCAAGAGCATGGCCTCTCGATGGATTCCATCCAAGGCATAATGGGTAGCATGGGCGGCACCGAGGGAATGTTGGGCAAATTGTCAGGCATGTTGGACAGCGATGGTGACGGCAGCCCGGTCAATGATCTGATTGGTATGGCGAAGGGCCTGTTCAGCAAATAAGCACTCATGCGGGCGTCCAAAGCCCCTGCTACGTTGCATGGGATCGTCATTGTGAGCGCAGCGAAGCAATGACGATTCAATATATAGGCATCCGACTCTAAACGCCCTGCCCCAACCCCTCGACCTTCTCCGCCAGTTCCAGCCAGCGTTCTTCGGCGGCGTCTTTTTCGGCCCGTGCCTTTTCAATCGCCCCCGTCAAGGCGGCGAAACGATCCGGGTTTTTGGTGTAGAGCGTTGAGTCACCCAGCAGCGCTTCATCGCGCGCGATCGCAGCCTCGATTTCCTCGATCCGGCGCGGCAGCAGCTCATAATCGCGCTGGTCTTTGTAGGTAAGTTTGATGCTGGTTTTCGGCGGCACCGCTGTTTGCCCAACGGCCTGATTGCCAGCCTTGCCAGCGTCCTTGGTGCTCACGACTGAAGCCGCACGTGGACGGCGCTGCGCCACCCAATCCTCATAGCCGCCCGCGACGATATCGACCGTGCCCGATCCATCAAGACCCAGCGTAATTGTAACAGTCTTATCCAAAAAATCGCGATCATGGCTGACGATCAGCACAGTGCCGTCATAATCGGCGATCACTTCCTGCAACAGGTCGAGCGTTTCGAGATCGAGGTCATTGGTCGGTTCATCCAGCACCAGCAGGTTGGACTCGCGGGCAAATTCCCGCGCCAACAGCAACCGCGAGCGTTCCCCGCCTGACAGCGACCCGATCTTGGCTTCGGCGATGGCCGGATCGAACAGAAATTCCTTCAGATAGCCCGACACATGCTTTCTGATACCGCGCACCCCGATCCAGTCGCCACCTTCGGCCAACACGTCCCGCACCCGCTTTTCGGGCGCCATCAGGCTGCGCTGCTGGTCGATAATGATGCTGTCGAGCGTCTTGGCGCGAAACACAGTGCCGCTGTCCGGCTCGATCTCGCCGGTTAACAGCCTGAGCAAGGTCGTCTTGCCCGCGCCGTTGCCGCCGACAAGGCCGATACGGTCACCGCGCTGAATTCGCAGTGAAAAATCCTTGATGATCGTGCGGGTCGCACCCGCATGGTCAAAACTTTTCGTGACATGCTCGGCCCGGATGACACTCTTGGTCTTCACGTCGTCGGACGCGATCGCGATCTTGGCTGTGCCTTGCGGCCCGATCATCGCGGCGCGTTGCGCGCGCATCTCGTACAGCTTGCTGAGGCGGCCCTGATTGCGCTTGCGCCGCGCCGTGACTCCCCGTTCCAGCCAATGCGCTTCGAGCTTGAGCCTGGCATCGAGCTTATCGGCAGCCCGCGCCTCATCGGCATAGACTTTTTCCATCCACGCATCGAACCCGCCGAAGCCAATCTCGCTACGCCGCAAATTGCCCCGGTCCAGCCATAAGGTCTGGCGCGTCAGGCGCGTCAGGAAAGTGCGGTCGTGGCTGATCGCGACAAACGCCCCGCGAAAGCGGCTCAACCAGCTTTCCAGCCAGTCGATCGCCGCGATGTCGAGGTGGTTGGTCGGTTCATCAAGCAGCAATATGTCTGGGTCGCTCGCCAATGCGCGACAGATTGCGGCACGACGCCGTTCGCCGCCGCTCGCCGTGGCGGCTTCACGCGACAAATCAATGCCGAGTTGATCGGCAATCGCCTCAACCTCATGCAACGTAGGCGGATTGGGCGATTTCTGGGTAAAATCTCGCAGCGTAGCGAAACCGCCCACGTCGGGATCTTGCTCCAGCATCACGACATTGGTGCCGGGCACAACGGAGCGTGTTCCGCTGTCCGCCTCGATCTGGCCCGCGATCAGCCGGAGCAGCGTCGTCTTGCCCGCGCCGTTACGACCGATCAGCGCCAGCCGATCCTTTGTACCAATTTGCAGGTTCAGATCACGAAACAGCCACGCGCTGCCCTGATTAATACCCAGGTTTTCATAAGAGAGGATCGGTGCCGCCATGCCGCGCAGTTAGGGGCTGGCGCGCCAACCGGCAAGCCCTTGCGGTCATCAACGTTTTCGCACGAACCTTTCATCCGCCTGACACCGCCATTCACCACTTGTTCAAAGGCAGCGAGCTATGCCAGAAGCATGAAGATGTGGAGCAGATTGTTTTTGGGTGCTTTGGCGGCCCCCACTGCCTTTGTCGGCATGGGCGCGCCTGATGCGTCCGCGCTAGGGCAGAAGGGCGATCAGGATGCCGCGCGTCGCGCGATGCTGGACGGGCGGGTCATGCCCTTTTCCGTTATCAAGCGCCGGGTAGAGCGGGAAATGAACGACGCCACCTATCTGGGTTCCGAGTTTAATCAGGAAAACAACCGCTATCGCCTCAAATATGTCCGCGAAGGCCGGGTGGTGTGGGTCGATGTCGATGGCCGCACCGGGGACATCGCTGGATGGGCGCGTTGAACGGCGGCAAATTAAAGCGGCGGGTTAAAATAAATGTCGGCACAGTTCGGCTCACATAAGGATGGAATAGGACGATGCGCCTGCTGATTGTTGAAGACGAACCGACGCTGGGCCAACAGCTCAAATCGACACTGGAAGGCGCAGGATACGCCGTCGATCTCGCCACCGATGGCGAGGATGGCCATTTCCTTGGCAGCACCGAAAGCTATGATGCGGTGATCCTCGACCTCGGCCTGCCGGAAATTGACGGCTTGACGGTGCTGGACCGCTGGCGCCGCGAAAGTTTCAGCTTCCCGGTGCTGGTGCTTACTGCGCGCGACAGCTGGTCGGACAAGGTGGCGGGTCTGGACGCGGGCGCCGATGATTATCTGGCCAAACCTTTTCAGAGCGAGGAACTGATCGCCCGTCTGCGCGCGCTCATCCGCCGCGCATCGGGCAACGCATCGAGCGAGCTGATCGCCGGTGACGTGCGCCTCGATACGCGCTCCGGCAAGGTTACGCTGAAGGGCGAACCCGTCAAGCTGACCGCGCAGGAATATAAGCTGCTTTCCTATCTGATCCATCACAAGGGCAAGGTAGTAAGCCGCACCGAGTTGATCGAGCATATATACGATCAGGATTTTGATCGTGATTCCAATACTATAGAGGTGTTTGTTACGCGCATCCGCAAGAAACTCGGTCCCGATGTCATTACGACCATTCGTGGACTTGGCTATAGCCTGGAAGAGCCGTCCACGTCATAAGCTAAGCCCTGCTTATGGACAATCGCGAAACTCCTGCCCCCGTCCGATCAACCGGGTCGCTCAGCCGCCGCATGATCGGCATCGCCGCGCTGTGGATTTCGGTGATGCTGATGGGCGGCGGCGTGGCGCTGGATCGGGTGCTGCGCGACGCCGTAACGCGCAATTTCGATGACGGCATGTCCTATGTGTTGACGGCCATGATCGCATCGGCGGAAATTGGCCCGGATGGCGAGGTGTTTTTTAACCGGCCGCTGGCCGATCAGCGCTTTTTGGAACCCAATAGCGGCTTATATTATCAGATCAGTGCACCGGATCATGAGGAATGGCGCTCGCGATCGCTATGGGATCGGGCGCTGCGCACCACGATCCAGCCCGGCGACATGAAGCTGCAAGTCTACGACAGCGATCAGTTTCCCGATGAAAGCCTGCGTTTGATGGAGCGTTCGATCATGCTGCCGGGATCCAAGGCGCGCTGGACCTTCACGGTCGCGCAAGCTCGCGTCGGCCTGGATGGACAGATCCGCACGTTGCGATCGACGCTGATCAAAAGTTTCGCGCTGCTCGGCCTCGGCCTTATCATGATGTCGACGCTACAGACTTTCTACGGACTGCGGCCGTTGCGCGCGGTACGAAGGGAAATAATCCGTATGCGTGCGGGAGAAAAGCACCGCGTCAGCGCAGCGATGCCCGACGAAGTGCTGCCGATGGTCGAAGAGTTGAACGCCCTGCTCGCTCATAACGACCAGCAAGCCGCCGAAGCGCGCACCCATGCCGGTAACCTAGCCCACGCCCTCAAGACACCGCTGACGGTGATAATGAACGCCGCGATGGCCAAGGCCACTAACCTCAACGAAACCGTAATGAGTGAGGCCGACACGATGCGCAGGCAGGTCGATCATCATCTCGCCCGCGCGCGCGCCGTCGGTCGCCGAGGCTTGGCCCAGAGCCGCACCGAGGTCTGGCCCAGCCTCCAGGCCGTCGAACGGGCGGTAGCGCACCTCTATCCGCAGGCGCGCGTCGATATGGATGGCGACGAGCGGGCATCGGTGCGTGTCGAGCGGCAGGATCTGGACGAGCTGCTCGGCAACCTCATTGAAAATGCGGCAAAATATGGCGGCGGCAGCGTGTTCGCTACTGTTGCGATTGTCGGCGATATGGTCGAAATCATGGTAGAGGATGACGGGCATGGCATTCCGCCCGGCGACCGCGAGCGGATATTCGATCGTGGTGTCCGGCTAGATTCCGGCAAGCCCGGCACCGGACTTGGCCTCGCGATTGTACGCGATGTCGCCGAAATATACGGCGGCACGGTGAGCCTCGAGGAAAGCGAAGATATGGGCGGACTTTTGGTACGCCTGAAACTGCCCGCGAATGTCGCAACCAACTAAGATCACATCTACTACATCTTATCCAATATATCCTGAATTGCGACAAACGCGAAGCACACCGAACTGTCCGCCACGCCATAGGGCAAAAATAAATCATCGCCGACCCGGATCGCGCCACAGGTATAAACCACATTGGGCACATAGCCCTCGCGATCCTCATCCGCCGCGGAGATAATGGGATTGGGTGTGCGCCCGATAACCTTCGACGGGTCATCCTTGTCCAGCAATACCGCACCGATGGCATATTTACGCATGGCACCAACGCCATGAGTCAGGACCAGCCAGCCTTCGTCCAGCTCAATCGGCGCTCCGCAATTGCCAATCTGGATCAGTTCCCACGGATAGCGAGGTTCCAGCAGCAATTCGCCGCCTTCCCAATGATCGACCTTGTCGGATCGCATCAGATAGAGACTTTTGCCGTCCTGCCGACCGATCATCAGGAATTTGCCGTCGATTTTGCGCGGGAACAACGCCATCCCCTTATTACGGCCCGCATCACCCTTGATCGGGGTTAGCGTAAAATCCCTGAAATCGCGGGTGCGCAACAGTTCCGATTGAATGTCCCGCCCGCTGTAGGCTGTATAGGTGCCAATCCATTCGCTATTGCCACTGTCGCGCGTAAATTTGAGCAGGCGCAAATCTTCCAGGCCATTGCGCTGCGCTTCCGAGATCGGGAAAATAACGGTGCCCGATATGGTGCTGTCACGATGCCGATAGATTGACAGCACGTCGTCAGGAAGGTCGGCATGATGTTTCCCCAACATCGCGGCGGAGGCGAACGGCGGCTCCGGCTGCAACACGATTTGCCGATCGGCGGAAATAATGCCCTCACGAAAGGCGATCGTCGAGATATGCCCCTCTCCTACCGCGCGAAGCGACAGGATAACGCGAACGCACCCATGCTGAAGGCCGCTCTGGTCGGGATGTTCGACCACGCTGGGGTTCATCAGGGCGGCGGCGGCATAGCTATATTCATGGCAAAAATAGGCACCGATAAGCCGCCGTGTGTCACGCTTTATGCTTTGCCCGTTTAACTCAAAGCGGGGTTCCATCTCCGCATAACGTTCATCGAATACATGTTCTATCTGCCAGTGCCGGTCAGCGAAATCACGCAGCACGACACTGAGTTCGGCACGGACGGTCCGCGCATCCAGCGCCAATATATCTTCCACCAGCTCGTGTACCCGCGCGCGGTTCGGGCCAGCCGCTTCCCACGCCAGTTGAAACGGACGCACGACAACACGCGTGGGGTCTGCATGAAGCCGCAGACCATGCTGTTCCAGGTTGATCACTGGCGTTTAGTCTCGATCGTCGCCAGTAAACGCTGAATTGCCCAGCTTGAAAGTTGATACGCCAACACCGATTCCGCCCCCTGATTAAGATTAAGCCCGCGGGGATTTATACCGTCGAAGCATGTGCCTGTCACCGGATCTCCGACCACAACGCCGCGATCATTGTTCCCGGAAAACCACGAATAAGCACAACACGCATGGTCGATCCAGAGAGTATCGCCCGTCGCTTCCATCGCGGCCGACGCGGCGTCAATCACCGCCCAAATCTCAACCGGCTGCTGATCGAAGGGCTGAGGTGCATCACCTTCCCGCCCAAAGCTGTCGGAGCCGACCGGCCTGAAATGTCCTGCGGGGGAAATCTGCTGCTGCACGATCCATTCGAGCGTTGCTATGCCATGCCTGACTGCATCGACATGGCCCAAACACAAGCCGGCACAGATCAAGGCTTCGGGCAAGCGACAGTTGTCATAAGCAAGCACGGGCTCAAACCATGTCCAGTCAGGCTTTCTGTTCCGCTCCAGCAGCGCAAGCAGAAGCGCAATGCCCGACGACAGTATCTCGCGCGCCAGAACATGGCCAGCGTCGGACGCCATAATCTTGTCGGCGCCCAGCATCGCCTGGCAGAAGTGTAACACCGCGCCCGCAGCCCACGCCTGG